>CANFSO010000078.1 GCA_947449895.1 Comamonadaceae bacterium | reverse complement strand
GTGAGGCTGAAGGCCGGGTAATAGCTGGCGCGGGTCGCGTCGATGCCGCTGAACGTTGCGCGCAAACGCAACTCAGCCGCCCGCAGATCAGGCCTGCGCCCCAGCAAGGCCGCCGGCACACCGGCGTCGAGCAAGGGCAGCGCTAAATCAGGCAGCGAAGCGGGATTGGCCAGACTGCTACCAGGCGGGCCGTCAAACAGCAGCGCCAGCGCCGTGCGGGCTTCAAATGTCAGCTGCAGAAAAACACTCTGACTCGCCTGCTGACTGGCCAGCGTCTGCTGCGCTTGCGCCACTTCCAAGCCCGACACGGCACCCGCGCGGTACTGCGCCTGGACCAAATTAAAAGTGGTCTGCGCATAAGCAATGCTCTGTGCGTTGGCGGCTAAGCGCTGGTTTAAAAAGCCCAACTGCCAATACAAACTCGCGGTGGTACCGACCAGCGCCAGCGCGGTGCTTTGCCGATCTTGCTCGGTCGCCAAGGCTTCCCAGCCGGCCACATCGCGCAAACTGCCAAGCCGGTTCCACAAATCAATTTCGTAAGCCGCCCCAATCGATGCGCGACTGATCGGCGTACTCACAGCGCCAGCTTGCAACGGTAAGGTGGTACCAGTGACAACGCTGCCGCTGAAGCTCGGCTGCAGATTGTTGTCCGCCAGTCCCGCCAGCAACTGCGCGCGCCTAACGCGAATCGCGGAAGCCGCCAAATTGTTGTTGCGCTGCAAGACCTCGGCCACCAGCCGGTCCAATTCGGGGTCGTTGAAACGTGTCCACCAGAGTGTGCCGGGCGCGGTGGGCACGGCGACACCCGCGTCAGCGACGGCCGTCGCATTGTCCTGGCTGTACTGCACGGGAATCGTCAGCGCAGGCGCTTGGTAAGGAGCATTGAAGTTGGAGGCGCAGCCGCTGATCAACAGCGCTGCAGTCGCAACAGACAGCGCCGCACTCAGGCGGATGGGGCGAAGATTCAAAGCCAGAGGTGTCAAGGTCATGGGTTTCACAAAGTTCATTCGCGCGCCAGTGCATCGACCGGGTTGAGTTTCGCAGCGCTGTTGGCCGGCATAAAACCAAAGATCACGCCAATCAGAGTTGAGCAGACAAAGGCCACCACCATCGACAGCGTGGAATAGACCATGGTGAAGCTGCTGCCGGATTGCTCAAAGCCCCAGCCGATCAGCAGCGACAACAAAATGCCGAGCACGCCGCCCAACAAACACACCAGCACAGCTTCAATCAAAAACTGCTGGCGAATATCGCCTTGGCGCGCGCCGACGGCCATGCGCACGCCGATCTCACCGGTGCGCTCGGTGACCGACACCAGCATGATGTTCATGACGCCGATGCCGCCTACGATCAGAGAAATCAACGCGATGGCAGAAATCAGCAGCGTCATGGTCTGGGTGGTTTTTTCAACCGTTTGTCGAATGGAGTCGGTGTTGAGCACGTAGAAATCCATCACCCCGTGGCGTTGCAGCAGCAGCTTGTTGACGCCTTGCTCGGCGGCGGCGGCTGAAACATCGTCGCTGATGCGGACGGTGATGCTGCGCAGGTAGTTTTGGCCGATCACGCGGCTCATGGCAGCGGTGTACGGAATCCACACATTCAGCGCATCGGTATTGCCAAAAGCCGAGTCACTGCGCTTGGCAACACCGACCACACGGCACGGCACTTGGTCGAGCAAAATAACTTCGCCGACCGGATTGGGGTTGTTCGGAAAGAGCTGCTTGCGCGTGTTGTCGTCGATCACGACTTCTTGCGCGAGACTGGCCACGCTGTCGGCGTCAAATGGGCGACCATTGGCCATTTCGACGCCGCGCACGCGAAAGTACTGATCGCCGACGCCGTTGACGGTGCCGGTCAAAGCGATG
Organism: Comamonadaceae bacterium; assembly: GCA_947449895.1. Classification (GTDB taxonomy): domain Bacteria; phylum Pseudomonadota; class Gammaproteobacteria; order Burkholderiales; family Burkholderiaceae_C; genus Polaromonas. Next base: position 10,442 of record CANFSO010000078.1, on the reverse strand, counting down.
TTGCCGTAGCGCAGCGTGACCGAGGTGTACAGCGTGGGCGTGACACTGTCGACATAGCTTTGCTCGGCCAGCGCCGCCGCGTCGCTCGGCACCAGCGTGCGCACCCGAGCGGCGCGCCGATCGCCAAAACCGCTGCCCGAAAAAATCTCGATGGTGTTGGTGCCAATGGCGCTGATGCTTTTCAGAATCTGCAGGCGTGAGCCTTCGCCCAGCGCCACCACCGAGACCACCGAAGCGATGCCGATGATGATGCCCAGCATCGTCAGAAAAGTACGCAAGCGGTGTGCGTTCATGGCCAGCACAGCCATCCGGAAAGCCTCGCTGAAACGGTCACGCCCGGCTTGCCAGCGGCCACTGCTGCTGGCCACCGGTTTCAACGCTGCGTCGGACTTGGCAGCCTCAGGCCGGGTCACGCGATCGGCCACCACACGGCCGTCACTCAGTTCGATGATGCGCTCGGCGTGGGCGGCCACCTGCATGTCGTGCGTGACCATGATGATGGTGTGGCCCTCGGCATGCAGCTCGAGCAAAATCTTCATCACCTCGGCGCCACTGTGCGTGTCGAGGGCGCCGGTCGGCTCGTCGGCCAGCAGCACGTGGCCGCCGTTCATCAGCGCGCGCGCAATGCTCACGCGCTGCTGTTGTCCACCCGACAACTGCCCGGGTTTGTGCTGCAAGCGGTCGGCCATGCCGAGACGCGTCAGCAGCGCGGTCGAGCGTTCGCGGCGCGACTGCCGGTCGCGGCCCGCATAGACCGCCGGCACTTCCACATTGCTCAGCGCACTCAAGTCGCCCAGCAGGTGGTAGCGCTGAAAAATAAAGCCGAAATGTTCGCGCCGCAATTCGGCCAATTCGTCTGGCCCGAGTTGGGCGATCGGACGACCCGCCACGCAGTACGTGCCCGCGCTGGGTTTGTCGAGGCAGCCGAGGATGTTCATCAGCGTTGACTTGCCGGAACCGGAGGCGCCAACGATGGCGACCATCTCGCCGGCACGGATGTCGAGGTTGACGTCGGTGAGCACGGTGATCGTGCCCTCACCGGCGGGAAAATCACGCTGCAGTCCGCGCAGCTCTAACAGCGCAGGTGCGGCTTTATCAGAGGTCGTGGCTTTCACAACATCAGCCATCAAAACCGCATGCGGGGTGCTTGGCGCGGAGCAGCCTGGCTGCCGGGCGCGGCCGCTTCACTCAGCACGACCTTGTCGCCCACCGCCAAACCTTCGAGAATTTCTGCATTCACATTGTTGTTGACACCCACTTTGACGTCGCGTTTTTCGGCCTTGCCCGCAGCGTTCACCACGCGCACGCTGGCCGCACTGCGCCGACCCGTTTGCTCGATCGCGGCCGAGGGGATGGTGATGACGCCCTTGGCTTCGTTCAGCACGATATAAACCTGCGCCGTCATGGAGATGCGCAACAGGCCATCGGGGTTCGGCACGTCGAGCAGACCGTTGTAATAAATCGCTGTGGCGGTGTTGACAGTCGTCGCGGTGTCGGTGACGATCGTGTCGGGCGCTGGCTCCACACTGCGCAGCGTCGTGTAGTAACGCTTTTCAGGTGCGCCCAAAATAGTGAAGTAGACCTTCTGGCCAGGCTTGACACGGACCACATCGGCCTCCGAAATCTGCGCCTTGACCGTGATCGTTTCCAGCATCGCCATCTTGATGATGATGGGGGCGTTTTGGTTCGCGTTGACAGTTTGACCCTGCAGCGCCATGAGCGCCACGATGACGCCGTCCATCGGCGCCAAGATACGCGTGTAGCTCAAGTTCACTTGCGCGGTGTCGGCCGCAATGCGGGCTTGCGCAATTTGCGCCTCTGAGGTTTTTACATCGGCGCGGCTGGTGCCCAACATGGCCTCAGCCTGCTCGTACGTCTGACGCGAACTCGCATCCGCCGCCAGCAACTCTTTTTCCCGGCGAAAGCTCAACTCGGCCTGCTTGAGTGAGGCCTGCCGCGATCCCATTAGCGCCTCGGCACTCAGCAAGGCCGCCTCTGAGTTGCGCAAATCATTTTGCTGTTTCATCGCGTCAATCTCAGCAATCAGCTGACCTTTTGTGACGCTGTCACCCAACGCCACATTCAAGGTTTTTATCTGTCCGGAAGCCTGTGCGCCCACGCTGACCTGCTTGAAAGCCTGCAAAGTGCCGGTGGCCAACACCGATTGCTCAATGTCTGCCAATACCGCTGTAGCGGTCACATAAGCCGGCGCTTTGTTGCTTGGAAAAAAATAAAGCTTGGCGCCGAAAGCCAGCCCAAACAGGGCCAACACAGCGATGGCATAGCGCCAGCGTATGAGGAAAAGGGGCATTTTGGAAGCGGAAGAAGTCATAGACGCGGGTTTTGGCATAGGCTGAACTTTACTAGGCTGGTGGCGTTTGCCATTTTTCGACGATGCAAAGTACCGTTAAAGCCGGGGCCGTTTGGCATTTACCGTGGGCATCGTTACATTCAACACATCCTTCACCTCTCCGAATTTCAGCTGTCCCTGTTGCGCACACACCATGTCACACATTGATCTTTCCGCATGGCGCGTCAAAGCCGAGCACCCGTTCCAGATCAAAAACCTGGCGACCTTGCCCGCGGACGCCGACATGTCCAAGGCCATCCAAGACAATGAATGGCCGGTGCTGTTCCAAAAAGCTGCGGAGAAACTCGAAAAGCTGCAATTGATGCTGCACGCGGGGAAAAGCCGGGGCTTGCTCTTGGTATTGCAAGGCATGGACACCTCCGGCAAGGACGGCAGCATTCGCAGCGTGTTTTCTCATGTGAGCCCCTTGGGCGTGCGCGCCGAAGCTTTTGGCGTGCCCAGCGACGAAGAAAAACGCCACGACTTTTTGTGGCGGATTCACCGCAAAGCGCCGGCGCTCGGCGAGATGGCGATTTTCAATCGCAGTCACTACGAAGACGTGCTGGTGCCGCGGGTGCGCGGCTGGATTGACAAATCAGCCTGGCTCAAACGCTACCAGCACATCGCCAACTTCGAAGCGCTGCTGCATGACCAAGGCGTCACGGTCTTGAAGTGCTACTTGCACATCTCCAAGCAAGAGCAAAAATCCCGCCTGCAAGCCCGACTCGACGACCCCTTGAAACAATGGAAGCTGCAAGCATCGGATTTCTCAGACCGCCAACTGTGGCACGACTACTTGGAGGCCTACCAAGAAGCCATGGCCGCCACCAGTAGCGCCAACGCGCCCTGGTACGTGATCCCCGCTGACTCGAAACGCTACCGCGATTTGTTTTTAGCTGAGTTGCTGGTCCACACGCTGGAAAAAATGGACCTGGCTTTTCCACCCAAGTCGTTCGATTTGTCGACGGTTCAGCTGGATTGAGCTGCCGCCCGCTCTGCTGATGGATCGGCCAAGCCCTGCAAGAACCGCAGAATGTCGTCATCCGCAGCCACGCTGGTGGCCAAGGACTGGGCTTGCAGCAGGTCACGCGAAACGCCAAGCGTGGTTTGCAAGTCAAGCGCCTGCTGACGCCAGCGCCGGCTACGCTGCGCGGGCAACAAGTAGCCCAAGGATTCCACGCCGTAGCGCAAGCGCTTGGCCAGAATGCGGACGCGGTGCTGGCGCTCTGGGCTGGAATTGCATCGAGCGGTTTTGATCGAAGCCTTGGATGCGCTTTTTGAGGCTCTTTTCACCACACCTTTTGATGCGACTTTTTTTGCCTGTTTGAAACGCGCGTGCCAACGGCTAAGGCGTTGCCGGGCCCAGCGCCGCAGTGGAACGGATGCAGATTCCTCGCCCGACGACGCCACTGACAAGCCATCGACCCATGCAGACAGCGCCAGCAAAGTGGCGACCACGTCAGTGCGTTGCAGTTCGCGGCGCAACGACCGACGTTGCTCGTCAGCTAAATGCTGCAAGGCTCTGGTCAATTGCCTCCAAGTCCGTCGGCGACGAGCCTGCGCTGCGCTGCTCTTCGGACTGCATTCGATGTAACTACTGCGCGACTGCGGCAACGTATCTGTCAAAGCCACGTCCAGATCGCGCAAAGCGCCTAAGCCCTGCAACAGCAGCTGCAAAGGGGTCAGTGAGGGCGTCTGCGCATCACGCAGCGCTGGTTTGAACAGCCGCAAGTCAGTTTTAAAACGCCGCCAAGCCACCCGCGCTTGGTGCACCACCTCGGTGTCATCCGAGCTGCGCAGCAGCGTCAGCTGGCCGGTGAACTGCCGCAGCGTCTCACCAAGCACTTTCGTGGCGACCACTTTCACCGAGCACTCGCTTGACAGCGTTGGCGGATCGACGGTCTGCATGTCAACGAAAGTCTTTCGGTCAAACATGATCGCTAATTTGCACCGTTGTCTCTGGCCGTCCTGTGGTCTTATTCTGAAATTGGCCTCGTCAAACCTCCAAATGTCCCAGCGGCAATGCTCCACCAGCCTTCACTTCGCCCAACGAAAAGCTGGTGTGCAGGTCTTTGACGTTGGGCAAGTTGATGATGCTTTGCAGCGCGAATTTGCTGAAAGCTTCGAGGTCGCGCGCGACCACCTGCAGCTCAAAAGTGCCGGTGCCGCTGATGTAGTGGCACGAGACGATCTCGGGCAACTTGCGGATGGCGTCTTCCAGCTCACGGGTGGCTTCGCCGGTGTTGCGCTCAGCGTCGATGCGCACGAAGGCCAGCACGCCTAGGCCGATTTTTTGGCGGTTGATTTCGGCCCGGTAGCCGGTGATGAAACCCGACTCTTCAAGCGCACGCACACGGCGCCAACAGGGTGCGGCCGACAGCCCAATGCGGGAAGCCAGCTCGGCATTGGTGAGGCGCGCTTCACTTTGCAACTCTTTCAGTATGGCCACGTCAAATTTATCAAGTGTCTGCATAAACTGTATTTTTGAGAAAGAATCTTGCGAAGGATAGCCCAAATAGGGCACAAAACGCAAAGACTTATCCGGGTCTGCCGCCTACACTTTGTCGGTATAAAAATTTAAAAATCTGGAGATGCCGCCATGAACGCACCGCTGCCTGAGCACATTCGCAAGTCACTGGAAACGGTCACCCTCGACGACAAGTATTCGCTGGACTATGGCTACGCTTTCATGAGCGGGGTGCAGGCCTTGGTCAAGCTGCCGATGCTGCAGCGCCTGCGCGACCAGCAGCAGGGTAAAAACACCGCCGGCTTCATCTCGGGTTATCGCGGTTCGCCTTTGGGTGGTTACGACCAGGCGCTGTGGAAGGCCTCGAAGTACCTGAAAGCACAAAACATCGTCTTTCAGCCGGGGGTGAATGAAGAGCTTGCCGCCACCGCCGTCTGGGGTACGCAACAACTGGGCTTTGCGCCACCGGGCACCAACAAATACGACGGCGTGTTCGGCATTTGGTACGGCAAGGGCCCGGGCGTCGACCGCACCTCCGACGTTTTCAAGCACGCCAACATGGCGGGCACCACCCCTTGGGGCGGTGTGTTGGCGGTGGCTGGCGATGACCACGTGGCCAAGAGCTCGACCGCTGCGCACCAGAGCGACCACATCTTCAAGGCCTGCGGATTGCCGGTGTTTTTCCCGGCCAGCGTGCAGGAAATTTTGGACCTCGGCCTGCACGCGCTGGCCATGAGCCGCTACGCCGGCGTTTGGGCCAGCATGAAGACGATTCAAGAAATCGTTGAGTCGTCTGCCAGCACCTTGATAGATCCTGAGCGGGTGCAGATCAAGCTGCCGACTGACTTTGTCATGCCGCCGGGTGGCGTGCACATTCGCTGGCCCGACGCGCCGCTGGAGCAAGAGCAGCGTTTGTTTGACTACAAATGGTATGCCGCACTCGCCTACATTCGCGCCAACCGGCTCAACTACAACGCCATAGAAGGCCCGAACGACAGGCTCGGCCTGATGGCCAGCGGCAAGGCCTACAACGACACACGCCAAGCCTTGGTCGACTTGGGCCTGGACGACGCCACCTGCAGTCAACTCGGTATTCGCCTGCACAAAGTGGGCGTGGTCTGGCCTCTAGAAGCCCAGCTCACGCGCGAATTCGCCACCGGTTTGCAAGAGATTTTGGTGATTGAAGAAAAGCGTCAAGTGCTCGAGTACCAACTGAAAGAAGAGCTCTACAACTGGCGCGCCGATGTGCGGCCCAACGTGCTCGGCAAGTTCAACGAAGTTGATGGCGACTTCAGCGGTGGCGAGTGGGGCATGTCCAATCCAGCGGCCAACACCTTGCTGCGCGCCAATGCCGATTTGTCGCCCGCGTTGATAGCCAAAGCCATCGCGGCACGCGTCAAAAAACTCAACTTGGACAGCGACATGCGTGCCCGCATCGACGCTCGTCTGACGCTGATCGCCGCCAAAGAAACCGCCATGCAAGTGACCGTTGTCGACACCGAGCGCACGCCCTGGTTTTGCTCGGGCTGCCCGCACAACACTTCTACCAAAGTGCCAGAAGGTTCGCGCGCCATGGCCGGTATCGGTTGTCATTACATGACGCTGTGGATGGACCGCAGCACCATGGGTTTCACGCAAATGGGCGGCGAAGGCGTGCCGTGGGTCGGCCAGCAGCCCTTCACCACCGACACACATATCTTTGCAAACTTGGGCGACGGCACTTACTTTCACAGCGGCTTGCTGGCGATTCGCCAGAGCATCGCAGCGGGCGTCAACATCACCTACAAAATTTTGTACAACGACGCTGTCGCCATGACCGGCGGACAGCCCGTTGGTGAGCGGCCTGAAGGCCATTCGGTGCTGCAAATTACGCAGTCGATGCGCGCTGAAGGTGCGGCCAAAACCATCGTCGTGACCGACGAGCCAGAGAAGTACGACGGCGTTACTTTGGCCGAAGGCGTGACCGTCCATCACCGCGATGAGCTGGACTCCCTTCAGCGCCAGTTCCGTGAGATCAAAGGTTGCAGCGTCATCATTTACGACCAGACCTGCGCCACCGAAAAACGCCGACGTCGCAAGCGCGGCGTGTTGGTCGATCCTGCTGCACGCGTGGTCATCAATGAGCTGGTGTGTGAGGGCTGCGGCGACTGCGGCGTGCAGTCCAACTGCCTGTCGGTTGAACCCTTGGAAACCGAATTCGGCCGCAAGCGCCAGATCAACCAGAGCACTTGCAACAAAGATTTTTCATGCGTCAAGGGGTTTTGCCCGAGCTTCGTGACGGTTGAAGGCGGGCAACTGAAAAAGAAGGCAAAAGCCGACAACAAACTCAACCCGTTTGACGATGCCGTGCTAGGCGTCTTGCCACTGCCGCAAGTTCCGCCCTTAGACGGATCAGACGGCCGCACAGATCGGGTCTGGGGCATTGTGATCGCCGGCGTTGGCGGCACTGGCGTCATCACCATCGGCCAGTTGCTGGGCATGGCGGCGCACCTTGAGGGCAAAGGCATCGTCACGCAAGACGCTGCGGGCTTGGCCCAAAAAGGCGGCAGCACTTGGAGCCATGTGCTGATCAGCCAGCAGCCGTCTGACATTTGCACGACGCGGGTGGGCATGGCCAGCGCCGACCTCATCATCGGCTGCGACCCGATCGTGGCGGCGCACAAAGAAACCATGCTGCGCATGCTAGAGGGCAAAACCCATGTGGCGCTGAATGCGCACAGCGCACCGACAGCCGCTTTTGTCCATGATGGCAACTGGCAAAACCCGGGCAGCGCCTGCCAAGCCGAAATCACCAAAGCTGTGGGCGCCGCACAGGTCGGCACGTTCAATGCCGACACAGCGGCCACTAAGTTGATGGGTGACAGCATTTACGCCAACCCAATGTTGCTCGGCTACGCTTGGCAAAAAGGCTGGGTCCCGCTGGGTCTGGCAGCTCTGATGCGCGCGATTGAACTCAACGCCGTGGCCGTGGAACAAAACAAAGCAGCGTTCACTTGGGGCCGGCGCGCTGCACACGAGCTTGCATCGGTCGAAAAATTCTTAACGCCCACGCAAGTCATCAGCATGCCAACCCCACGGCAAGGACTGGACGCCTTGGTGACGCGCCGGGTTGAGTTTTTGACGTCTTACCAAAACGCTGCTTATGCGCAGCGCTATGCCGCGTTTGTTGCTCGCGTGGAGGCCGCCGAAGTCGCATTGCCTGAAGCTGTACGCGGCAAAAATCTGCTGAGCCAAGCCGTCGCGCGTGGTCTTTTCAAACTCATGAGCTACAAGGACGAGTATGAAGTGGCGCGCCTGCACACAGACACGGGTTTTGAAGACAAGATCAAGGCCATGTTTGAAGGCGACTTCAAAATCAATTACCACTTGGCGCCGCCCTTGTTGGCACCGAAGAACAATCAGGGTGAAATGCAAAAGCGGAAATTTGGCCCGTGGATGAGCAGCGGCTTCAAGGTGCTGGCCAAGCTCAAAGGTCTGCGCGGTACGCCGCTCGATGTGTTTGGCTACACCGCTGAACGCCAGACCGAACGCGCGTTGATTGAGGAATACCGCACCAGCCTAGAAGAAGTCTTGGCCTCACTCCATGAGCACAACCATGCGGCGGCCTTGGCAATTGCGCGTATTCCGGAGCAGATCAAAGGATTTGGTCATGTGAAAGAGCGCCACTTGGCAGCCGTCCGTTTGACTTGGGCGCAAGCGCTGCAGGCTTTTCGCCTCAACGCTAAAGGTCAGCCTTAACAGAGCTTCAGTTAAGGCTCAGTCGCTGAAATCGTCGTCTTCCAAACCGGAGACAACGCGGCGAATCGCGTCTGAGCCAAAACCGCGTGCAGCCAAAAACCGCATTTGCTTGCCTCGTTCGGCGGCGTCTGCCGCTGCCGCACCAAACTTCTTTTGCCAGACGCCGTGGGCCCGCTCGGCTTCACTGCCCTTGAGCGACTGCACCGCAGCCGTCACCGCTTCGGCTTGCAAGCCCTTGCCCTGAAGCTCATGGCGGATGCGGGCGGCACCAAAACGGCTGGCGCGACGGTTCAAGACAGACTCGATGACCCGGCTTTCGCTGATGAAGTCTTTGGCCTGTAGCTCGTCCAGCACTTTGGCCAGCTGGCCGGGTTCTTCTTCATGGGCGGCCAGCTTGCGCTCTAGCTCGGCACGGGAATGCTCCCGGCCGGTGAGCAGGCGCAACGCCCGGCCCTTGAGCGACAAAGTAAAACCCGTCGCCATCTCGTTCGCCGCTCAGGCCGCTCGCCACAAGGCGATGGCGGCTTTTCTCAAGACGATAAAAACCCAGGCTCCGACAGTCGTCACTCGGTTAGACATCACATTGAACTCCTGCATAAAAATAGTGGGTGAGTTGCCTGAAGATCAGGCTTGGGTGAGCTTGTTGGCCTTCTCAGCTTTTTCTGCCTTCTCAGGCTTCTCGGCTTTTTCTGGCTTTTCAATGGCGGCGGTTTGAATCAAACGAATGCCTAGCGACTCGCGCACCTTGTTTTCAATCTCGATCGCCAACTCTGGGTTTTCTTTCAAGAATTCACGTGAGTTGTCGCGGCCTTGGCCGATTTTTTCGCCTTTGTAGGCATACCAAGCACCGGATTTTTCGACGATATTGCCGGCCACACCGAGGTCCAGCACCTCGCCGAGTCGGCTGATGCCCTCGCCATACAGAATGTCGAACTCCGCCATCTTGAAGGGTGAGGCCACCTTGTTCTTGACCACCTTGACGCGGGTCTCGTTACCGATCACCTCGTCACCTTTCTTGATGGAGCCGATGCGGCGAATGTCCAAACGCACGGAGGCGTAGAACTTCAGCGCGTTGCCGCCGGTGGTGGTTTCAGGGCTGCCAAACATGACGCCAATCTTCATGCGGATCTGGTTGATGAAAATGACCATGCAGTTGGCTTTTTTGATGGTCGCGGTGAGCTTGCGCAGTGCTTGGCTCATCAAACGTGCCTGCAGACCGGGCAACGAATCGCCCATTTCGCCTTCAAGTTCAGCCTTGGGCGTGAGCGCGGCCACTGAGTCAATGACGATCAGATCAACGGCGCCGGAACGCGTCAATGCGTCAACGATTTCAAGGGCCTGCTCGCCGGTGTCTGGCTGAGAGATCAGCAGTTCTTGCAGGTTCACGCCGAGCTTTTGGGCGTACTGGATGTCCAGCGCATGCTCGGCATCGACGAAGGCGCAGGTGCCGCCAATTTTTTGCATCTCAGCGATGACTTGCAATGTCAGCGTGGTTTTGCCGGAAGACTCCGGGCCGTAAATCTCGACCACCCGGCCGCGTGGCAGACCGCCAACGCCCAGTGCGATATCGAGTCCGAGCGAGCCGGTGGAGACGACTTGAATGTCTTCGATCACCTCGCCTGCGCCCAGCTTCATGATGGTGCCTTTGCCGAACTGCTTTTCAATTTGGGCCAGCGCGGCCTGCAGGGCTTTGGCTTTTTCGGTGTTCAGGGCTGCAGTCGGCTTGACGGTGTCGTTCATGAAAATCTCCTTTAAAAACAACGGTCTAATGACATTTGACAGGAACATCGGGTTGAAGATTTAAGCCATCAACTGGATGCATGAACAGTACTTTATCAGCTGATTGAATCGTGCAAATGATATTTTTGGTCAGTTTGCCTTACTATT
>CANFSO010000077.1 GCA_947449895.1 Comamonadaceae bacterium | reverse complement strand
TCCATGGAGGCACGCAAGATGTGACCATGCGTCGAGTCGGTGCAATACAGCTCGTCTCGACGGGCTCCGCCAAAAGCGATATTCGTCGTTGAGGCACCCGTTGGGCCGCGCAAAACAAGGACTGGCTCAGCGCGCTGATTCAGCACCCAGACATAGCCCAAACCCGGATTGGCAACCAACAGTCGACCTTGCATGTCGACCGCCAAGCCATCCGGCCCACTCGGTCCATAGGAGGTGAAGAACTGGCTGACTTTAGCAACGCTGCCATCCGGCAGCAACGGCACGCGCCAGACACAATTACCGCGCGTCACAGCAAGGTACAACACCTTTCCATCGGGTGACAGCGCGACGCCGTTGGGGCTGGGTACATTCGACAGTAACAGGTCAAGTCTGCCGTCGGGTTGTAGCCGATAAAGCCGGCCACTTGGATCGTGCAAACCGGTCTGACCTTGGTCGGTGAAGTAGAGATTGCCAGCCGCATCAAAAATCAAGTCGTTGACGCCACGAAAGCGCTCAGAGTTGCGCCTTTCCAGGTAAGGGGTGACCTGCCCGGTGGCGAGCTTCAGTGCCATCAAACCATTTTTGTAATCGGTGATCAGCAGCGTGTCTGCGTCGACAAACTTCATGCCATTGGGCTCGCCGTCATACTCAGTTACCAGCGTCCATTCGCCGGCCGGATCAATGCGAAAAACACGGCCCCATGGGATGTCGCAGACATATAAGTTTCCCGCATCATCGAACACGGGGCCCTCTAAAAACGAGTCGGTGATCTGTCCGCCGCGGTTGGCTTCAGACCACGCACTTTTTGTATGACGCCGGAAATGGACCGGCATGCGCGTGAAAACGCCCATCTCGCGGATCTCAGGTGGCGTCAAAAGAAACATGCGGAAACTCCCGGGGCTTTACTGTTTGTCGAATGATGTGTTGGCTGCGATCTTGCCCCACATGAGCGTGCTGTCTTGTAATATTTTGGCAAAAGCGACTGCGTTCACTTGCCGTGGATCTGCGCCCATGCCTTCTGCAAACTCCTTCATGTCCGGCGACGCCATGGCCAGCGCAATCTCTGTTTCAAGACGCTTCAAAATAGCGGCAGGTGTGCCTTTCGGGGCCCACAGACCTGTCCAGTTCACAACGCCAACGTTATTCACGCCAGCCTCGGCAAAGGTGGGCACGTTTGGCAGCACGGCCAAACGCTTGTCTCCGCTGACGGCTAACAAATGAAGCTTGCCGCCTTTGACATTGCCCATGACCCCCGTGGTGGATGCAAACTGCATGTCAATCGTCTTGCTGAGGATCGCTTGCGTCGCCTCGGCAGCCCCTTTGAACGGCACATGCATGAACTTGCTCCCTGTTGCCAGTCCAAGGGCCTCGGCTGCGAAATGCGGTGTTGTCCCCGCGCCGCCAGTGCCATAGCTGACCTGAGCTGGCTGGGCCTTCGCGGCAGAGATCAGGTCTTGCAAGGTCTTGTAAGAGCTGCCGGCATTGACCACCAAGGCCATCGGCGCAAAAACATAGGCGCCAACAGGCAACAAGTCGTTGGCATGATCAAAGGGCAGCTTCTTGAAAATATGCGGCAGCAAAGCGTAAGTCGTGTCGTTGGCCACCAGGGTGTAGCCGTCAGGTTCGGCCCGCGTCACCTGTAACACGGCGATGGTGCCGGTGGCCCCCGGCTTGTTTTCAACGATGAAGCTCTGACCGGTTTGCTGGGTTAGCTTTTGGGCCATCTTGCGGGTGACAACGTCAACCGCGCCGCCAGGTCCATACGGCACGACGATTTTGACCGGCTTGTTCGGCCAGGTGTCTTGGGCGAATGCCGGGATGCCGGCCGCCATGGCAAAAGTGGCGACGCAGCAAAGTGCAACAGATGCACGACGAGGCAGTGAAGCAAATGTCAGCATGGTTTGTCCTGAATTGAGAAGAGTGGTTTCAAGAGAGGGTTGAGGGGTGAATGGATGGCCGGGTGTCATTCGGTTTTCAAATTGAGTTCTCGTGCAAGTTGTGTGTAGCTGCTCACCTCGCGCTCCATTTGCGCGGTGAAGGGTGCGCCACACAGGTTCTGAGCATCCATTCCAAGGCTGTTCATTTTTTCCAAGGTGGCAGGGGCGCGGGCAAAGTCACTGGCAACGCGATGCAAAACAGCGACGGTTGCAGCCGGCGTGTTGGCTGGCGCAAGCAGTCCATACCAAGCGTCGGCCGCATAACCCCTGACACCCGCCTCAGCAAAGGTCGGTACATCGGGAAGCAAGCTTGTGCGCTGTGAAGATGACACCGCCAACGCAGTGAGCCTGCCGGCTTGCACTTGCGTCATCACTGAACCCAGTGTGGCGAACGAGCTGTCGACCTGACCGCCCATCAGATCGATGACTGCAGGGGCCGCTCCCTTGTAGGGAATATGGTTCATGGCCAGGCCCGTCAAGCGGGTGAATTGTTCACTGGCAAAGTGTCCCGAGCTGCCGGTTCCGGGCGTTGCGTATGTCCTCTTGCCCGGCTGCGACTTGACCTGCGCCAGAAACCCATCCAAGGTCTTGACCGGCATGGCAGGGCCGACCACCAGCACCGTTGGACTGGCCGCCAGTGTGCAAATTGGCTGGAATGATTTCACCGCATCAAACTTGACCTGAGCGCTGTACAGCGCAGGGATCATGGTGTGGTTGGTTGCACCCAACAGCAAGGTGTAGCCGTCAGCCACACTGGCAGCAACAGCATCAGCGGCGAGTATGGAGTTCGCCCCCGGTTTGTTATCGACAATGAAGGGCTGACCCAGCGCCCGAGTGGCGTGATCAGCGAAGGCGCGCGCCACCACATCGGTGGGACCACCGGCTGGAAAGCCGACGATCAAGCGCACAGGTTTCAACGGATAGGCCGCAGGGGTTTGTGCCTCAGCGTTGCCCGTCAGGCCAGCCACCATTACACCCGCAGCGGCAAGTAAAGGAACGCGTCGAATCATTTTTTGGAAATATTTTAGATGCTTCATAGGGCTTAAACCGTTGCAATAGGGGTTGTCGGGGAACCAGCAGCGCCGGGCAAGCGCAGGGGTGGCGCTGTCAATAAAAATCGGCTTCTGCCGTTGGTGCGCAACCAGCGCGCCAACGGTGTCAGCCACCAGAGCTCACCAAGGTGGATGCCGTTCTTGAACAGGCAGTGCTCATGCAGCGGCAAACGAGGCCCGCGAATTCGCGTGTCGCCGACACCAAGTGGTTTGGCTTGCACCAATTCGACAGCCGGGTTGTCAGAAATCAAACACGCCAGCTTCACATCGACGATCCAGTTCAGCAGCTTTGGATCGTTACCATCCAAACCGCTGCTGGATTCATGCAGCAACTTGACATCCGGCTGACGGTTCATCGCCATCAGCATGTCGCCAAAGCCGGTGTGCAGACAGACCATGTCTCCGACCTCAACCTCCACGTTGTCCGCATCAAGGATGCGCATCAATCGCTCGTAACCGACGGCCTCCCGGTGACGTCCGACATGGTGTTCAAGGTCGACCATCACACCGCGCCCTTGTGCACCATGCCCGGCCAAATTTTCAATGCCAAGGGCCGCCGCATTGGGCCCGGGAAAACGTGCCCAATCGGCGATGGCATGGGGGTCTTCGGTTGCCGCATGAATGTCCACACCCGCGCGATAGCCGTTGTAAAAAACGGCCTCAGCATGACCGTCACCATCCGCATCAAAACGGCTCCCCATGTGAGCCAAGCTATCCCACTGCGTAGAGTACTGGGTGTTCATCAGCAGCACGTCGTCGCACACCACGTCTGTCGTGTCGACTGCTTCGCTCGCGTATGACCAACAGAAACCCTGCTGGCCGGCGCTCTGTCCATCACGCAAGGTGGAGAAGCGTTGAGCTGGCAGTCGGCGCGGGTTCAGCGCCATACCACCGGGAACATCCAGCGGCAGAGAAAGGCAAAAGGTCAGTCCCACCTTGACTTCTGCCACAGCTTGCAGAACTTTGGCGGGATCCACCAAGTTCATGCGGCCGAGCTGATCGTCTGTGCCGAACTCGCCCCATCGGCTGTTCGGTGGTGCTTGTTTCCAGCGTGGCGAGGATGTCATATGCGCCCCCTTCCTCAGACCACTGACTCCGGGGCCACACCCTCAATCACAGCGCGTGCGTTGCGCGCTGCGGCGGTGCCCATGTTGATGTAGGCATCGCTGGTGACACCGCCAATGTGCGGACTGAGGATGAAGCCGGGCTGGTGTTGAAACAGGTGCTGAGCCGTGATCGGTTCAACCGCGAAACTGTCTAGTGCGGCCGCCTTCACCTGACCCGACTGAACCGCTGCGAGCAAGTCAGCTTCGTTGACCAAACCTCCACGCGCCGTGTTGACGATGATCACGCCGGGCTTGCAACGGGCCAAGGTCTCGGCGTTCAACAGGCCTTGGTTGTCTTTGGTCAGTGGGCAATGCAGTGAGATGGCATCAGACTCGCGCCAGAGGGTTTCCAAGTCGACACTTTGCAGGAAATCGGGCAGATTTTTAGCGAAGGGGTCGTGCCCGATCACGCGCATCCCCAGCGCGTCGGCCAGCTTGGCAAAGCGCAGGCCGATCGCCCCCAACCCCACCAGCCCCACTGTGCGGCCACCCAGCTCGATGCTTTTATGCGTGGCTTTGTCCCAATGGCCAGCATGCATGCGGGCGTCCAGGCTGATCACCGATTTGGCACAGGCCAGCAACAAGGCCAGTGCCTGCTCAGCCACTGCCGCCGCGTTGGCACCGACAGCCGCCTTGACGGCGATGCCGCGGCTTGCCGCCGCCACTGTGTCGATGGTGTCGGTACCGCTGCCATGTTTTGAAATGACTTTGAGCGAAGGCGCGGCCTCCATCGCCGCCGCACCCACCTTGCTGTAGCGGACGATGATCGCCACCGGGTCATGGCGCTGACACAGGGCGACGATGTCCGCTTCAGTCGGCGTCTTGCCGGCATAAATGACCTCGTAGTCAGCCAACAACGCCAATGCTTGCGGTGCGAGATCGGCAGCCGTCACCAGAACAACTGGTTTTTGGACGACCGCACAGGTGGCTGGCAAGGCGCTCACAGGGTCTCTCCCTCTTTCAGCATGCCGGCCGCACGCAGAGCCGCAGGCAGCCATTTGGACGCGGTGTCGCCGCTCGCAATCGCGGCGAGCCGGGCGGCTTCGTCCGCCACTTTTTTATCAGCCAGCGCCATCATGGCGGGCGCTTTTTCACGCTCAATGACCACCACGCCGTCAGCGTCGCCGACGATCAGGTCGCCCGGGCAAACCGTAGTGCCGCCAGCGCAAATCGGGTGGTTGATGCGACCCGGCACGTACTTGGTCGGTCCGGCCGGATTGAAGCCGGCGCTGAAGACCGGAAAGCCCAAGTCCAGCAGTTCGACTCTGTCACGAATAGCCGCGTCGACGACGACGCCGGCAATGCCTAATTTTTTGCAGGCACTGAGCATCAACGTGCCCATCAGGGCTGCGGTTTGGTCACCCTTGCCATCGATCACCAGCACGTCGCCGGCTTGCGCCAGCGCGATCGCCGCATGGATCATCAGGTTGTCGCCGGGACGGACTTCGACGGTAAAAGCCGGACCGGCCACCGTCATGGCGTGGTGCACAGGCGCAATGCGCGAATGCATGGTGCCGCGGCGACCCGCCACGTCGGCCAAGATGGCCGCCTGAAAGGTGCTGGCTTTTTGAACGACCTCGGGTGAGACACGTTGGATGTCACGGATGATTTCAGGTAATTGGGTCATGGTGGTTTGAGCTCAGTCAAAGAGTTGGAGGAATAAAAAAATATTTCAGTCGGCTTTGATCTGGCCGTCGCGGATGACTTTGGCCCACTTGGCCGAGTCAGTTTTTTGGGTCTCAGCCAGTTGCTGAGGGCTGCCGCCCACCAAGGTCACGCTGAGCTTGTCGGCGAGTGCGATCACGGCTGGGTCCTTCAGCGCTTTGCTGATTTCCTGATTCAGCCGCAGCACAATGGCTTGTGGTGTCTTGGCCGGTGCGAACACCGCTTGCCACTGCTCAACCACGAAGTTTTTCAAACCCGCCTCACCCATGGTCGGCACCTCTGGCAATGACTTCAGCCGACCTTCAGATGTGACAGCCAGTGCCCGCAGCTTGCCGGCCAACACATGCGGCAGCGCTGCGGCGGCGGGTGCAAACATGAAGTTGACCTGACCGGCGAGCGTGTCTTGCAGCGCGGGGGTGTCGCCTTTGTAGGGCACATGAATCAGTTGCACACCGGTCTGCTGCTTCAGCAACTCGCCCTGCATTTGCAAGATGGTGCCGTTGCCACCGGAGGCAAATGCCAACTTGCCGGGTTCTGCCTTGGCTGCGGCCAATAATTCCGCCACGGACTTGAAGGGCTGATTGACGGCAACCACTAGGATGTGCGGAATAGTCCCAATGATGATGACCGGTTCGAAACTGGCAATAGGGTCATAAGACAACTTCCCCATCAGGTGGGGAGCGATGGCCTGTGGCCCGATCGAGGTGCCCAGCAGGGTGCTGCCGTCCGGTGTCGCACGCGCCACAAATGCAGCCCCAATGGTGCCGGTAGCGCCCGCCTTGTTGTCGACGATGATGTTGACACCGACCGATGCCGCCACACGCTGGGCGATATAGCGACCCAGCACGTCGGTGCTGCCACCAGCCGGATACGGCACCACCCATGTGATTCCGCGCCCTGCGGGCCAGTCAGCTTGCGCTAACACAGAGCCTGCGGCGAGTAAGCTGCAAGCGCCCAAGAGCAAGCCTCTGCGCAACGATTGAAGATGCCAGGTAGCGGTATTGAAAACGGTCATGTCAGCTTTCTTTCTTAAACTATCAAGAGGTGATGTGGAAACCGTAAAGAACTTGCGGGTTGTCAACCAATACGCGCTCTAGCGTGGCGGCATCGCCGGTCCAGTCCACCAGTCTTTCGACTTGCCGTGCGTCATCCGGCATCGGCTGAAGATGCCAACCAAGGTCAGCAATTCGATGCGCCAGTGGCACCAACATGTCAACGGTCGTCGACGTACCGAGCGATAGATTGATCCGGATGCCGCGCACACCCAGCTCATCCAGCCGCCTCAATTCGGACGTGCTTTCACTGCCGCTGATCACCGCAACCCCGCGCGCCTCGGTGCCCATGGCGTGCAGACCTTCGAGCATGCAGCGGTTGTCTGTGCCATAAGTCGACGGCGTCACCAACACTGTCCGTGTCGTGCCAATGCGCCGCTGAAGTAGTTTGTAATCGGACGCTGATGCATCGGGAGGCGTCAACCGGGCACCTAGCGCAACAGGAAATCGATCCGCGTAAACGTGCACATGGCAGTCGCAGGCAGCGTTTGGCAGGTGTGTGGATGGCGGCACTGTTCCGGCAGAAAATGGAACCGCTGTCCCAACAGGCTCACGATTCACGAGCGTGTCATTCATGGCTGTCACTGAATGGAGGGCAACTTCAAGCTCAATCGATTTGGGCGCCCGAAGCTTTGACGATCTTGCTCCAACGGGGCAACTCAGACTTGAGCAAGGCCGAGAACTGTTCCGGCGAGCCGCCCAGTGTTTCGCCCCCTTCGGCCTTGAGCTTGGCGGCGACGTCCGGCAGACGAAGCACCTTGTTGATCTCGGTGTTCAAGGTTTTGACAATCGCTTCTGGCGTGCCGGCGGGCGCGAGGATGCCGAACCAAGTCACCGCGTCAAAGCCCTTCAAACCGGCCTCAGCCAGCGTCGGCGTGTCGGGCAACTGCTCCGATCGTTTGGCAGACGTGACGACCAGCGCACGCAGTTTTTGATTGCGAATTTGGCCCAGCAAAGTCGGCACTGACGACGCGTAAATATCGATTTGCCCGCCAACAAGATCGGTCATGGCTTGGGCTGCACCCTTGTAGGGAATGTGTTGCAAGTCGATGCCAGCAATGCCTTGCGCCATTTCACTGGCCAGGTGTGCCACCGTGCCGTTGCCCGAATAACCCAGCGTGACACTTTTGGGTTTTTGCTTGGAGGCCGCCATCACATCGGCAAAGGTCTTGAAGGGCGACTGCACACGCACCGCCATGACGATGGGCGCAGACGACACCAAGACAACAGGTGCGAAGTCTTTCAAGGGCTCGTAGGGCAACTTTGAATACAAGGTGGGATTGATCGCCAAGTTGCTGGTCTGTCCCATCACCAGGGTGTAGCCGTCTGGCGCAGCCTTGGCGACAGCGTCAACGCCAAGGTTGCCACCTGCACCGGGCCGGTTGTCAATGATGATCGTCCAATTCAGGGTGTCGCTCATCTTCTGCGCGACTGTGCGGGCTATCAAATCAGTGCCGCCGCCCGGTGGGAAGGGCACGATAAAGCGGATCGGCTTGGCGGGATAAGTCTGGGCCATCACCGGCGCAGCGGTTATAAAAGCTGTGGCCGCCAAAAGCAGGCTCAGGGCCATGCGGCGGATGGGCCGCTGGGTCATTGAATTCATGGTGCTTGTATCCGTCTCGTTGTTGTGCGGCTGCAGATTTTCGGCTGTGTCGAAGCACGACTTTAGGGGCATGTTTCATTCCATACAATACCGTTTCGTCAAGCGCAACACACTTCACCAAATGAAACATGGCCACACCAAAACCTAAAAGCGCTTCAGCGCCCACGACAGAAGACAACCCGACCATGGGCGTGACCGCCGTGACGCGGGCCTTGCAGGTCATGGAGGCTTTTGGCGTTGCCACATCCCACCTGTCGCTGGCGCAATTAAGCCGGCACTGCGGCTTGCACAAAACCACCGTTCTTCGACTGGCCCGCACGCTGGCCCAGTCCGGTTACATGGTGCAGCGCGAAGACGGCGAGTGGCGTTTAGGCCCAGCTGCTGGTTGGCTGGGTCTGCGCTATCAATCAGGGTTTGATGCCAACAATGTAGTCGAACCCACGCTGCGCGAGCTCTCTCGGGTAACCGGTGAAAGCGCTTCTTTTTATGTGCGAGAGGGCGACATCCGGGCCTGTATATCTCGTGTGGAAGGTCCACAGTCGGTGCGTCACCATGTGCGCATTGGTGAGCGTCTGCCACTCGACAAAGGGGCGCCTGGCCGCGTCATCCTCGCCTTTTCGGGGGCCAGCGGAAAGGTCTACGAAGAGATCCGCCAGCGCGGACACCACATGTCGCTGGGCGAGCGCGAAGCCGAAGTCAGCAGCGTCTCCGCACCAGTGTTCGGGCTGAATTGGCGGCTGCTCGGCTCCATGTGCATCTCCGGTCCCACCGCGCGATTGACCGAGGCGAAACTCCAGGCGCACGCCAAAACGGTGATGGATGCCGCCAACCAACTGTCTTACGCATTAGCGGGTGCGCGCTCTTTGGACACGCCAACAGTGGTCTCAACATGGCATCCGTGAAACACAAAAAATACCCCCGGATGAGGGTCGAATGACCGCGTCACTCAGCCGTGATGTCGGCCGCTTTAGCGACCTTCTTCCAGCGCTCGATTTCAGTCGCAATGAACCCCTCGAATTCCGCTGATTTCATGGGGGCGGGCTCAGCGCCTTCACGCAAGAAGAACTCCTTCATCTGCGGGGACTCAACGATTTTGTTGATCTCGGTGTTGAGCCTGTCGACGATCGGCTGCGGTGTACCGGCTGCCGCCAGCACGCCCCACCAGAGCTCAGACGCACTGCCTTTGTAACCCGATTGTTCAAGTGACGGCAGCTCAGGTGCTACCGGTGAGCGCACAGCAGTCGTCACAGCCAGCGCGCGTACTCTGCCACTTTTGACCTGCGACAGAATGGACGGCGCGCTGGCCACCAAGACGTCTATCTGGCCGCCCAGCAAGTCATTCGTGGCCGGGCCCATGCCTTTGTAAGGCACGTGAACAATTTTGATACCCGCTGCATCTGAAAACAACTCTGTTGCGAAGTGGTTGATGCTGCCGGAACCGGATGTGCCGTAGTTCAGTTTGCCGGGATTGGCTTTCGCATAGGCCACCAGATCACCAATCGTCTTGAAAGGCGACATGACGGGCACAGTCACCAGCAGCGGACCTTTGGCCAGCATCGCCACGGGTTTGAAGCTTTTGA
Organism: Comamonadaceae bacterium; assembly: GCA_947449895.1. Classification (GTDB taxonomy): domain Bacteria; phylum Pseudomonadota; class Gammaproteobacteria; order Burkholderiales; family Burkholderiaceae_C; genus Polaromonas. The sequence continues at coordinate 2,397 of CANFSO010000077.1, read as the reverse complement.
TAGCGTCGTATTGCAGATTGCTACGAATAGCCGCGCCTGTGGTGAAAGTAGACGACAAAACGACCAGCGAGTAGCCGTCTGGAGGCGACTTGGCGACAAAGGCATTGGCGATCACACCGCCCCCGGCCGCCTTGTTTTCCACCAGCACCAACTGCCCCAAGGCCTCTTGTAGCCGCTTGCCGATAGCACGGGCAAAGGTGTCGTTGGAACCGCCGGGTGCACTGCCGACCACCAGCGTGATGGGCTTGGCTGGCCAAGGCGTTTGCGCAAGCGTTGCGAGCGGCGTGCAAAGCGCCGCTATAGCCACCAAGGTATGTCGTTTCGTCAGCATCGTGTCTCCCTTTTATTTATTATCGAAGTATCGCAAAACACATGCGATCCGTCGACTCTGTAAATATTCATCCTCAGAGTGTTCATTTTTGAGCTTGATGGTGGCAGACTTGCCAGCTATGAGAAGCAAGCTATTTGTCCCAGGGTCAAGGCCCGAACTTTTTACCAAAGCCCTTGCCAGCGAGGCCGACGCGTTGTCTTTCGATCTGGAAGATTCAGTGGCACCGGCGCGCAAAGCAGAGGCGCGAGCCGCGCTGCGTGATTTTTTCTGTTCCGGTGCGCTCACCGGTTGCAGCAAGACCATCATCGTGCGCATCAACGCGTCGGACACGCCGTTTCATGCAGCCGACATTCAGGCCATGGTGCAGACCGGCGTTCACATGCTGAACTTGCCCAAGCCACGCGATGCCAACGATGTGCGCGACACATCGCAGGCCATCGCCAAGGCTCACATCGACAACCAGGTGAGCGGTACCATCGGTCTGCTGCTGAACATTGAAACGCCAACGGCTTTGCGCACCGCGCACGAACTGGCACGGGCCGATCCACGGGTGGTCGGCCTGCAACTCGGGCTGGGTGATTTGTTTGAGCCGCTTGGCATCGCACGCCGGGACACCGCCGCCATTCAGCAAGCCATGTTCGCGGTGCGCATGGCGGCGGGTGAGGCGGGTGTCTTCGCCTATGACGCAGCCTTTGCCGACATTGCAGACGAAGCTGGCTTTTTGGCTGAAGCGCAGCAAGCGCGCAGGCTCGGCTTTCTGGGCAAGAGCTGCATTCATCCCAAGCAAGTGGCGCTGGCCAACGCCGCCTTTAGGCCGAGTGACTTGGAGGTTGCACACGCCCGCCGTGTGGTAGCGGCCGCCAACAGCGCTGGCACCCAAGATGTTGGCGCCTATGTGGTGGACGGCAAGATGATCGATGCACCCTTTGTGCGGCGTGCAGAGGCTATTCTTGTCATGGCCGAACGGCTCGGCCTCACGGCCTAAAAAATTTTAAAAAGTCAGCCATGAATTCATTGAAGGCATCAGCCCTGCCTGCGCGCACGGGCCACACCGGACCCTTGAGCGGCTTGCGGGTACTCGACTTGAGCGCCTACATTGCCGGGCCTTATGGCTGTGCCTTGTTGGCAGACCAAGGCGCAGAGGTCATCAAAATCGAACCGCCCATCGGTGACAACTTACGCAAATATCCGTCGACGCTAGAGACTGAGAGCCGGGCTTTTTTGGGCGTGAATCGCAGCAAGCTGGGTGTGGTGCTAGACCTCAAAAAGCCAGAAGATCTCAATGCTTTGTTGGCGCTGGTACGCACAGCCGACGTGCTAGTGCACAACTTCCGCCCCAGCGTTGCGCCGCGTCTGGGCATCAGCTACGAGCAACTCCAAGCGATCAACCCACGCCTGATTTATTGCGCTGTCAGCGGCTATGGTGAGACTGGTCCGCTGAGTGAAAAAGCCGGCTACGACCAAGTGCTCCAGTCCATGACCGGCATCTGCACGCTACAAGGCAAAGCCGATGGACCGCCTGAGATCGTCTACGGCTCGGTGGTCGACTACTACGCTGCGGCCTTGGTGGCGGCGGGTGTCTCGTCGGCGCTGTATGAACGCGAGCGCAGCGGCGTTGGCCAGCATGTCGGCATCTCGCTGCTGCGCAGCGCCTTGGCCATGCAGTCGGCGAGACTGGTCTGGGCTGAAGACGAGCCAAAGGACGTCGGGCGCGACATGCGCTCTGGCGGCATCACGGGCTTGCACCCGACGCGTGAGGGTCATCTCTACATCTCCGCCAACACGCCGCATTTTTGGCGCGCCCTGTGCGAGAAAATTGGCCTGCCCGAGTTGGCGCAAGACGAACGCTACGACAGCGTGCGCAAACGCGCACAACACCAAAGCGACATCTTGCCGCTGCTACACCAGGCGCTTGCGGCACGCAGCGCGCTCGAATGGGAAACTGTTTTTGGTGAAGAGGTTCCCTGTTCAGCAGCGCGTTCCGTCGAAGACATGTTTGATGATCCGCAGGTCTTGGCGCAAGGGCTGGTCACTAACTATGAACACCCGGTGGTTGGGCGCTATCG
>CANFSO010000076.1 GCA_947449895.1 Comamonadaceae bacterium | reverse complement strand
GAAGTTGTCACGGCAGGCTCGCTCAAAGGCTTGCCCCTCGCTTGGGCGGAACTGCTGCTGGGCCCGCAAATCACCAACGCCGGCTTGGTCGGCAACCTGATATTTGATGGCGCCTGGGATGTCGTTATCGGCCCCACGCTGAAGCTCAAAGCGCAACTCGCACGCAGCAGCGGCGACCTCAGCGTGCTGGCTGAAAGCGCCGAAGGTGTGCAAGCGCGTGTGGCGGCCGGCATTCGTGAGGCCCGCCTCAGCCTCACCACCAGCAGCAGCAGCGAAGGCACTGCGCTGACCGCCCAACTGCGCTGGGACAGCGCACGCGCCGGCACGGCTGAGGGGCAATTCCGCACACAACTCAGGCGCACCTCCCCGACCAAGGCGAGCGAGCCAAGCGTGCAAGACGGGCCGACGATCGGCGGCTGGACTTGGCCCGCAGACGCACCGCTCAACGGCCAGTTGAAAGCGCAACTGCCGCGCCTAGGCGCTTGGTCTGTGTTGGCGCCGCCGGGCTGGCGGCTGCGCGGCTCGCTGGCCACCGACATGGCCATCAGCGGCAGTCGTTCTGCCCCGCAATTCAGTGGCAACTTGCAAGCCGATGACTTGGCGCTGCGCTCCGTGGTCGATGGCTTTGAGTTCGGCAATGGTCGACTGCGCGCCACTGTCGATGGCACGCGCATGCGCATCAGCGAGTTCAGCTTGCGCGGCGCCGGTGCCAACGACGCTGGCGGCCAGCTCCGCGCTGAAGGTGACGCCAGTTGGGTCAATGGCGCACCCCAAGTCATGCTGACAGCGCAGCTTGAGCGCTTGCGCGCCAGCATCCGCAGTGACCGCCAAATCACGCTGTCGGGCAAACTGCAAGCCTCACTGACGGACCTTGCTGCCAACATCAGCGGTGCCCTCAATGTCGACCAAGCCCGCATCGTCTTGCCGGATGAAGGGACGCCGCAACTAGGCGCTGACGTGCAAGTCAAAACGGCGCAAACGGCGAAAGCCAGCCAGCCAACAACCAGCACAGCGCCGCCCAACAGTCGTGTCACGAAGATCGACGTGCAAATCGACCTCGGCAAGGACTTTCGGCTTGAAGGCAAAGGCATCAACACGCGCATGCGCGGCACACTGAACCTGCTCGGCGACTCAGTTGGTGCGCCACGGCTCTTGGGCACCATCGCGACTGCCGGTGGTGAATACGCCGCTTACGGTCAGCGGCTGGACATCGAAACAGGCGTGCTGAGATTCACCGGCCCGATTGACAATCCAACGCTGAATATTCTGGCCATTCGCCCGAATCTGACGCAGCGCGTCGGCGTCGAGATCACCGGCACGGCTCTGTTGCCAACGGTTCGCCTGTATGCCCAGCCCGACTTGCCCGATGCCGAAAAACTATCATGGTTGGTGCTGGGCCGATCGTCAGCCACAGGCGGTGCCGAGGCCGCCCTCTTGCAGCAAGCCGCCATCGCTTTACTGGGTAGCAAAAGCGGCGGCATGTCGGGCGGACTCGCCGCGTCGCTAGGTCTTGACGAGCTGTCATTTCGCGCGCCTTCCAGCAGCGCGGACACCAGCCCTGCTGCCGCAGGGGCCATCACGCTGGGCAAACGTTTTTCACGTAATTTTTATGCGGCTTACGAGCGCTCGCTGTCTGGAACCGTGGGAACGCTCTTCATGTTTTACGAGTTATCGCGGCGCTTTACCGTGCGCGCCCAAGCTGGAGAGCAAACTGCTATTGACCTCATTTTTACCGTGCCCTATGAGTGATGAATGAGCAAGCTCAAAACCTCCACCGAATACAATTGTCAGTCAGACAAACTGCCGCCATAGTTCAACGGATAGAACGAGTGCCTCCTAAGTGCTAGATACAGGTTCGATTCCTGTTGGCGGCACCATTTGATCAAATCAGATCGTGCCAGAAAACCTAAAAACCCGCGTAGCCTCTAGCTACAGCGGGTTTTTTCTTGTCTTAAGGGATGGTGTGCTCCGGTGGTTATTTGGTAACACCGGAGCACACCATCGTCATGAGTCGTCAAGGGTTTTTCCCCTCGTCGGGCGTCCTAAACAGGCGCATATTCACCCTCACCGGAGCAGACAAAAGAGGCAGTACACGATGGAAAACGAAGGGCGCGAGCGCCGCATATTTCTCAAGGGCGTGGTCGCTAGCGGTACAGTGGCCGTCGGCTCGGTGGTGTCGCAGACCGCGCAGGCCCAGCCGGCCGGCGCGGCGGGGGCATCGGCTCCACCGGCTGCAGTCCTACCGTTAGGCTACACCTTCCTGACCCCCGATGAGGCTGCCTTCATTGAGGCAGTGGTCGATCACATGATTCCGGCCGACCAGTTCACGCCAAAGGGCACTGACCTGGGTGTGCACGTTTACATTGACCGAGCACTGGCCAGCGGCTGGGGCAAGGGTGAACGCCTGTACCGGCAGGGGCCGTGGAAGCGCGGTTCGGCCAATCAGGGCTACCAGCTACCACTGACACCCTCGGAGCTCTACCGCAATGCCATCGCCTCCTGCAACGAGCAGTGCTTGAAGCAGTACGGCAAGACCTTCGACAAGTTGGCCGCCGGGCAGCGCGAGGCCTTCCTGCTGGGCCTTCAGGACGGCAAGGTGGCACTGGAAAACGGCCCGCCGGGTCGCACTTTCTTCGGCATGCTTTACCAAAACGTGATGGAAGGCATGTTCGCCGACCCGATGTACGGTGGCAACAAGGACAAGGCGGGCTGGAAGCTGATCGGCTTCGGCGGCGTGGTGGCAGTGCACCAGCAGAACATCGTGAAGTACTTGGGGAAGAAGTTCCCAGTGAACCCACTCGGCATCGCCGACATGAGCTAACAGGAACAGGCACACCATGGCAACCAGAAAACTAAAGGAAGTCGACGCCGTCATCATCGGCCTAGGCTGGACCGGCGGCATCCTCGCCAAGGAACTGTCGGAAGCTGGCCTGAAGGTGGTGGCGCTCGAGCGCGGCCGCATGACCACCACCGAAGCCGACTTTCAGGTTCCCTTCGTGCGCGACGAGTTGCGTTACGTGCAGCGTCAGGAAATGATGCAGGACGCCGCGCGCGACACCCTCACCATGCGCAACACCCAAGCGCAAGAAGCGCTGCCAGTGCGAAGGCTGGGTGCATTCCTGCCCGGCGAGGCGGTCGGCGGCGCGGGCCTGCACTGGAGCGGCGGCACCTGGCGCTGGACCGACATGGAGTTCAAGGCGCGCAGCATGTACGAGGACCGCTACGGCAAAGCCCACATCCCGGACGACAATTTCGTGCGCGACTGGGGTATCAGCTATGCAGAGTTGGAGCCGTTTTACGACAAGTTTGAGCGTACTGCAGCCGTCTCGGGCAAGGCGGGTAACCTGCGCGGCATGGTGCAGCCCGGCGGTAACCCGTTCGAGGCGCCGCGCTCGCATGAGTATCCCAACCCACCGCTCAACCCCATTCTGGCCGGCCAGATGTTCTCCGAGGCTGCCACCAAGGCCGGCTACCACCCGTTTCCCCGGCCCGCAGCCAACTCGTCGCGGCCCTACACCAACCCGGACGGCGCCAGCTTCGGCGGCTGCCAGTACTGCGGCTTTTGCCAGCGCTTCGGCTGTGAGGCCAATGCCAAGGCCAGCCCACACCTGACGGTGGTACCTGCGGCGCTGAAAAGCCCGAACTTCGAGATGCGCACCAACTCGTGGGTGACCCGCATCCTGAAGGATCCACAAGCCAAGCGCGTCACCGGCGTGCTCTACACCAACCTGCTGACCGGCGAGGAGCTGGAGCAGCCCGCGCAGATGGTATTTCTGTGCTCGTTCACGCTCAACAACACACACCTGATGCTGCTGTCGGGCATCAGCCAGCCCTACGACCCGGAAACGCAAAAGGGCGTGATCGGCCGCAACTACTGCTACGAGACGCGCACTGCGGCCAACCTGTTCTTCGAGGGCAAGGAGTTCAACCCCTTCATGTCGGCCGGCGGCACCAACGTCGTCATCGACGACTTCAACGCCAACTGGAACTTCGACCGCGGGCCGCTCAACGTGGTGGGCGGCTACATCATGTCGGCCGGCCACAACACCAACTTGCCGATCGGCAACCGGCCGGTGCCGCGCGGCACCCCGGCCTGGGGTTCGAAGTGGAAGGAGGCCACCGCTAAGTGGTTCGGTTCCTCCATGGGCATCAGTTCCAGCGGTGGCACCATGCCGCACCGCCACAACTACCTGGACTTGGACCCGACCTACAAGAATGTGTTCGGCCAGCCGCTGATGCGCATGACCTTCGACTTCAAGGACAACGAGCACCGCATCAACGTGCACGCCGCGAAGATGGTCAACGAACTCGCCAAGTCGCTCAACCCCACGTTCATGAATGCGGCCAGTGGCGAGAAGCAGTCTTGGTCGGTCACCCCCTACCTGTCGACCCACAACGGCGGCGGTACCTCGATGGGCACCAGCCCAGCCGACAGCGCGGTGAACCCTTGGCTGCAAAGCTGGGATGCGCACAACTTGTTCATCATGGGCGCCAGCACTTTTGCGCACAACGGCGCCTACCAGCCCACAGGTCTGGTCGGTGCGCTGGCCTACCGCACCGCCGACATGATAAAAAACCGCTACGTTAAGAACCCCGGCCCGCTGGTGTCGGCCTGAGCTTCCACAAGAGAGCCAAGACGATGATTAGAGAAAAAAAGGCGCTTCCCCTGCTTCTGGCGGTGTCGCTGCTACTGGCCTTGGGGCAGACCGCCGCGCAGGACGTCAAGCGCGGCGAGAAAGTGTTCACTGACTGCCGTGCGTGCCACACCATCGACCCCGGCCCCAACAACGTCGGCCCGTCTCTGGCCGGCGTCATTGGCCGAAAGGCCGCGACGGTGGACGGTTTCCGCTATTCGCCGGCCATGAAGCGCAGCGGTATCACCTGGGACAAAGATGCGCTGGCGGCTTTCATCGCCGATCCGCAGAAGGCGGTACCGGCCAACCGCATGCCTTACGCGGGCATGCCCGACCCCAAGGATGTAGCCGACCTGATCGCCTACCTGGCGCAGGCCGGGGGCAGCGCCAAGTAGGCGGCCGGGGTGGCCCTGAAACAGCGAACGTCTGTTGGCTACTTGGCTCATCCTATTTTTTAACATGACTAACCCACGATCTCCGGAGACCCCCATGCAACGCCGACAACTTCTGCAATCTGCCGGTGTACTGACACTTTCTTTATTAAGCACGCAGGTCGCTGCACAAGCGCCAAACTTCCCGACCCGATCCATCAAGCTGGTCATCGCTTTTCCAGCCGGAGGGCCGACCGACATCACGATGCGGGTGCTGGCCGACAACGCATCCAAAATTTTGGGTCAACCGGTGGTGGTCGAAAACAAACCCGGTGCTGGCGGCACCCTGCCTGCTCTGCAACTGCAGTCATCCGCTGCCGATGGCTACACCGTGGGACAAATTCCGCTGGGCGTGTTTCGCCTGCCCTACACCACCAAGATCAGCTGGGACCCGGTCAAAGACATCAGTTACGTGTTGAATGTGACTGGTTACGCCTTTGGCGTTGTCGTGCCAGCGGATTCACCCCTCAAAACCTGGGCCGATTTTGTGGCTTGGGCCAAGGCCAATCCGGGCAAGCTGAGCTACGGCTCAACCGGCACCATGACCAGCCCGCACCTGACCATGGAGTTGATCGCACAAAAGCTAGACCTCGACCTGCTGCACATTCCCTACAAGGGCAGCGCCGACCTGATGCAGTCGATCATGGGCAACAACATCATGGCGGCGGCCGACTCCACCGGTTTTGCGCCGCAGGTGCAAGCCGGCAAGTTGCGTGTGCTCAACACTTGGGGCGCTGAGCGTTTGGCCAAGTTTCCCGATGCGCCCACGCTGAAAGAACTCGGACTCGACATCGTGCAGAACTCACCTTTTGGCATCGGTGCACCCAAAGGCACAGCGGCCGTCGTGGTCAAGCGCCTGCACGACGCCTTCAAGCAGGCGATGGAACAAGACAACTACAAAACCGCACTGGCCCGCTACGACATGGTGCCCATCTACATGAACAGCGCGGACTACACCCGGTTTGCCCAAGAGACCTTTCTGCGAGAAAAAGCCCTGGTCGAAAAACTCGGCTTGGCCAAGCCGGTTTAAACGCGAGCTCACCTAGCCGGCAAACGCTCAAAGCACACCAAGCGCTTTGAGTTCCCTCAAACGCGCTTCGTCCAGCCCCAGCAAGCCAGTCAATATGTCGCGCGTGCCTTCGCCCAGTTCGGGCGGTGCATGGCGCACCGGCAAACGCTCGCCATCCAGCCGGTAAGGCGGCGCCATGACAGGGGTGCTGCCGGCGACGGAGTGCGGCTGCTGCGTCACCAGACCACCACGCACAGCGCGCTCCGAGGTCAGTGCTTCATACAGGCCCAGCACTTCACCACACGGAATGCCAGCGGCTTTGAGTCGTTGCAACAACAACTGCCGTGAACGACAGCCCAGCTCGCGCTGGATTTCAATCATCAGCACTTCACGGTGGGAACCGCGCCCTAAATTGGTCTTGAAGCGCACGTCATCGGCGAGGTCGGGACGCTCAATGACAGCGCGGCAGAAGCGTTCAAACTGGGCGTTGTTACCCACAGTGATCACCAGCGGGCCGTCTTCGGCGTCGAACACGCCGTAAGGCACGATGGACGGATGCGCGTTGCCGTAGCGTGGTGGATCTTTTTGCATGAGCATGGCTTCCAGACCGTAGTAGGCCGAAATCATCAGGCCGCAGTCGAACAAGGCCATTTCAATGTGGCGGCCACGGCCGGTTTTTTGACGCTCAAACAATGCCGCCAAAACTGCTTGAGCGGCATACATGCCGGTGAACATGTCCACCGCTGCCACGCCGAACTTCAGCGGCGGTTGATCGGCCTTGCCATTGATCGCCATCAGGCCGGCCTCGCCCTGCACCACCAAGTCGTAGCCGGGACGGGCGGCCTCGGGCCCGCTGCTGTCGTAGCCTGTGACCGAGCAATAAATAACGTCCGGCCGCACGGCTTTGATGTGCTCGTAACCCAGGCCCATTTTCTCGGCCCCGCCGAACTTGAAGTTCTGGATCACCACGTCGCACTGGCGCGCCAACTCCAGCACGATCTGCACCGCCTCAGGCTTTTGCAGGTCCAACGTGATGGAGCGCTTGTTGCGGTTCATGCTGTTGAAGTAGGCGGTTTCGGTTTTGCCCACGCGCAAGCCCCAATCGCGGGTGTCGTCGCCACGCTCGGGATGTTCGACCTTGATAACCTCGGCGCCAAAGTCACCCAGCACCATGCCGCACAACGGGCCGGCCAGCACGCGGGACAGGTCGAGCACGCGAACACCGCTCAGCGGCAGCGAAGCATTGAGGGATGTCATGCGGCTTTTTTTTTAATCCAGCGTGATGCCAGCTTTGGTGATGATCGCGCCCCACTTGCGCGATTCGCTGTCAATGAATGACTTGAATTTCGCAGGTGAACCGCCGCCGACGATGAGCCCTTGCTTGGCCATGGTCTGACGGAATGCAGGGTCGTTCATGGCTGCGCTCACGTCGGCATTGATGTGGTTGATGACATTCGCGCTGGTGCCCGCAGGTGCAAACAGTCCGTTCCATGCGAGGGCATCAAAACCGGGGAATCCTGCTTCGGCCACCGTGGGCAACTCGGGGCGGGCCGCCAAGCGTTGCGGGCTGGTGACGGCCAACAACTTCAAGCGCCCGGCCTGGACCAGCGCCAGCAAGGCGGGCTCCACCGTCAGCAGGGCTTGGGTTTCCCCTTGAGCGACCGACAGTGCCGCTGGCGGCGAACCATTGAAAGGCACATGCGTGGCCTCAAAGCCGGCCGTGCTTTTCAGCAACTCCATTGACAGGTGCGAGGAACTACCCAGGCCGACAGAGGCGTAGTTGACTTTGTTACCCTGGGATTTGGCCCAAACCAAAAACTCGCGCAGGTTGTTGGCCGGGTGATTGGCAGGCACCGCCAGTACGTTGGGCTGGGAGGTGGTCAAAATGATGGGGAGCAAGTCCTTGGCCGGATCGTAGGCCATCTTTTTGAACATGAACGGGGCGAAGGCAATCGGGCCATTGAAACCGATGCCCAGCGTGTAGCCGTCTGGCGCAGCCTTGGCGACGACATCCATGCCAATGGTACCGCCAGCGCCCGGCTTGTTTTCCACAATCAGTGGCTGACCCCAGCGAACCTTCAGCGTCTCACCCAAGCTGCGAACGATCACGTCCAGCGAACTGCCAGCCGGGGCCGGAACGATCATCCGAACAGGCTTGTCGGGCCAACTTTGCGCAGCGGCTGGCAAGGCCATCGAGCTCATGGCAAAAATGCTCAGCGTCGCAGCAACGACTTTAGACAGTTGTCGTCTTGAAATCAGAATTTTCATGTGGCGTCTCCAACGTTATCAATATCAATTCAGTGGTCTTCGGTAGCCTATCATCATAGGATGGCGTTCTGACTGATCAAGGTGCGGCGAACCGCAGCGGTGTCAGGCGCTTGTCCATTGACATACAGTGCCGCAGAAATACCGGCAGCGTGACCCGTTGCAAACGCCGTTCCCATCACACGGACCGATCCATAGGCTGTCGCATCGCAACCAATGACGCGGCCAGCCAGCCGCAAATTAGCCAGCCCTTGGGCCTCAAGGGCTGAGTGTGGAATGTCAAAAAATCCGTCGCCACCGATGGCCATGTAACGAACCCGGCCCGGGGCATCGTGGACCTCCATCGGCCAACTGGCGCGGGCAATGCCGTCACTGCGGCGACGGCCCTGCAAGCCATCGTCGATCGTGACGTCGCCACAAGACAATGGGCGGCGGGTTTCACGAATCCCGATTTGCGGTCCGGTGGACATCAAGTAGGCGTGCTCAAAGCCAGGGAGCTTTTTCAGCACTGCCAAATAGCAATACGCACGTTCCCTGGCCATCGTTTCAACTCTAGACAGGTCGGGCCCGGACAGGCCGTCAGTGAGCAGATCAATCACCATCCACCAAACGTCATGGGTATTAGGCAGGCGCATTAAAAAGCCACCATCAGGCCGCGGAATCTTCAGCGTGGCGTGCAGGTTGTGCGTTTCAATCAATTGGCACAGGCGCTCACGGTCGAAGTGAACGTCAAACGGCACACCACCCACGCGCAAGGGCATCGACGCCGGTTGAAGTTGCGCACCCGGGCCACCCGCTTGGCTCAGAGGCACTTGCGCATGAGTGGACAGCGTCGCTTCGCCACTGGCGTCCACAAAACAAGCGGCTTCAATGTCCCGCATACCGCGCTGATCGGCCACCGTCAACGCCTGCAAATGCTCGCCGCTGCGATGTGCGCCAACCAAAAAACTGTGCAAACTCAACTCTACTTTGGCGGCCAGAACGAGTCGGTCAAAAGCCAGCTTCACGGCTTCCGGCTCAAGCGCCACGATCCAGCCGTTTTTTGACTTCTGGGCTGCGGTGTCGAAACCCAGCGTGTTGAGCTCGGACAAGAGGTCCATACCGACCCCGGCAACACTGCGCACAGGCGTGTCGGTGCTGACAAAGAATCCGCAGTAAGCCAGCACTTGGGCGTTGGTGGCAGCGCCCCCCAGAAAGCCGTAGCGTTCTACAAGCAATGTTCGGGCACCCATGCGAGCTGCGCCTACGGCGGCGGCAGAACCTGCAGCGCCGCCGCCCACCACCACGACGTCATAACGTTCAGGCCCCGTCATCAGCTTAGTTCCTGCGGCGTCACAGCCATGAAGTCACTGAGGAGTTCGAGCTGGGTAAAACGGATGATCATATTGAAGACTGGTATTTGAAGTTCTAGGGCTGTGGCACATAAGTGTAGGCAGGGGCTAAACGCATTGCAAATACCCTCTGCTGTGCTACCTATAATTTGAAGTTATGCCCATACCAAAAATCACAGAACGACAAATTCAGGTGTTTCGCGCAGTCATGATCACCGGTTCACTGAGTGCTGCAGCTCGGCAGTTGTACGTTTCGCAGCCCGGTCTGAGCGTGACACTTAAACGCTTTGAGGTCCTGCTTGGAACACCGATGTTTGAGCGCATCAGCGGTCGACTTGCGCCGACGGAAGAAGCCCGCCAGATATTTGACAAGATCGAACGTGTCTATGGGCAGTTTGATCAGTTGGTCGACGCGATCACGGGTATCGTCCGTGGAGAAGGTGCAACTTTTCGTTTTGGCACGACCCCCAGTGTTGGCGTTCGGTTGGTGCCCAAAGCACTGCGAATATTGCGCGCGAGCAACGCTGACCGCATTTATTACTGCGATTTTTTATCCCAAAAAGACATCCGCGATTACCTCTGGTTTGAGCGTGGTGCATGCGTGGCTTCTCTCGCCAAGATCGAAGACCCGACACTCGGTTTTAGTGTGGTGGCGACTGGCCGTTTGGTGTGCTTGTTGCCGCGCAGGCATCGATTGGCCAATCAAGTCGAAGTCTCACCGCATGACATGGCCCGTGAAACGTTGATTTCCTTTGAGCCTGGCATGACACATGGACGCCTGATCGAATCGACCTACAAGCGCGCAGGTGCTTGTCGCAAAGTCCACATATTTGTGCGCTCTGTCGAGTCGGCGATCTCTTTTGTGGTTGAAGGCCTCGGGGTGGCCATCGTCGACGAGTTCGCGGCCATCGACTGCAATAAGCTCGGACTTGTCGCTGTGCCCATGGCCCATAGCGTCGAGGTTCCTGTCTATGTTTATTGGTCCAAACTGCACCCACGGCCTCGCAGTGTGGTCGAGTTCATTGAAGCGCTGACCGTTCGCAGCCAAGCCAAGACGATGGCGCCTTGACATTCAATATCCACCAGTCGTTAGCCCAACAGAATCAATGAGCATGCAGCTGCGCTAGGTGACATTGTTAAAAATTTTCAGCCAAACTTAGCTTTGATTGAAAATTCATGACAATAGCCCAACCACCTAACTGCAATGGCAGACCGAGCCTTCACATCACGCCAGCACACTCATGCCACTTCACATTGCAGACATCACGCTGCCGATTTTCGTCATCGTTTTAATCGGGTTTTTATACAGTCGAAAAGTCAAACCCGACTTGGCCGGGGCCAACAAGTTGATCGTCGATGTGGCTTTGCCCATCTTGATCTTCACATCGCTGTCGACCAAGAGCTTTGATGCTGTCGCGGCGGTGTCGTTCACCGGTGCGGCGCTGCTGTTTATCTTGCTGAGCGGACTTTTGGCCCTACCGGTAGCTCGGTTGTCAGGCGCTTCATGGCGTGCATTTTTGCCGTGCACCATGTTCACCAATGTTGGGCCTGTCGGCATTCCATTGATTGTGTTGGCCTTTGGCGCTAAAGGGCTGGCACCGGCAGTCGTGCTGCTGGTCATCTCCAATCTGCTGCACTTCACGCTAGGCTCTGCCTTGATGAGCGGCCGCGTCGACTGGCGCATGGTCTATGCGAATCCATTGGTCTGGGCCACGGTGCTTGGCGTGACGTTTTCGCAACTGCAATGGGTCCTGCCAACGTGGTTTGTCACGCCATTGGACATGATTGGCAAGGTGCTTGTACCGATGATGCTTTTGTCACTGGGGGCGCGTTTGTCAACCAGTCAAATCAGCGACGCCAAGGTTGGTTTTCAGGCGTCGGCTTTGACCATGGCCGTGCGACTGGTCACTGTTTTTCTGATCCTTCAGTTGATCCCGCTGCAAGGTGTTGAACGTGGCACCTTGATTCTGTTCGCCTGCCTGCCACCCGCAGTTTTTAACTTCATGCTGGCCGACAAATTTCAGGTCGAACCGCACAAAGTGGCATCCATGGTCGTCGTCGGTCACTTAGGCAGTTTGCTTTTTTTACCGCTGGGCATCTGGTTGGCGTTCTAACGAATCGGATCCGTTGGTTGCAGCAAGCTGGCCAGGTTTCGTGCATCACTTTCGTCTTCAATCGCCCAGACCGTGGCACATAAACGAGCCGCTTGCGCGGCCCCCAGCACCGGGCCCAACAGCTCCATGCATTTGTCTTGCAGCTCTTGCCGGGTCATGGGATTACCAGGCGTTCCACGAACGGCTAAAGTGTGTTCACGCAAGGTCTCGCCGTTGGCCCGCACCACTTCAACGATACCCTGACGACTCGGCATGGCGCGCGACAAATCGTCGTCGCCCTGCAGTGTGATGGCATTTCGAATGGCCAACACTTCCGGGTCTTCCATGCGAGGACGGTCGTGCGCAGAAGCAAAGCTCATGGCCCCATCCAACAGCAACACGGCCAGCAGATGTTGCAGGCAAATTTCCGGCATGTCGCGGTTGTTGACGATGGTCAGCGATTCGTGCGGAATACGCACATGCATGGCTCGCACGTCTGCCGCGTGCAAACCGTGTTTGCGAATCAGCAAGTCAAGTGCATCGACGGGTGCCTGTATGGGTGAACCCACCGTCCAACGTTTGATGCTGGTGCCCAAGAGTTCATAGCGCGTGCCGAGTTCGCGCCCTAGCGCGGTCCGATCTGGCGACTCACCGTAAGCATCGTAAAAACAGCGCTCACCAGAGAAAACATCATCGACACCGGTGAAGCCAAGCGCCACCAT
>CANFSO010000075.1 GCA_947449895.1 Comamonadaceae bacterium | reverse complement strand
GTGCGGCAGCAGCAAGTGATTTTCTCCATGCCCGCGCCAGCGCGTGAAATGCTGCGTGCCGATGACAGCGACTTGGTCTACTACCAAGTGCTGGGCACTCGCGGCGAATTTCTGAGTGGCGAGGCCGATCTGCCGCTGCCGCCCTCCGAAAACAAACCCGTCAATGGCGAAGTGCGGCTGCGTGAAGATGTGATGCGCGGCGAAGACGTTCGCGTGGCCTACACCTGGGTCGACATCGATGTGCCTGGCGCCCATCCGCTGTTGGTGCAGGTCGCCGAAACCCTCGAAAAACGCAAAACGCTGGCGACTGAAATTGTCAAGGGCGTGATGGTGCCGCAGTTTGTCACGCTGCCACTGGCGGTGTTGCTGGTCTGGTTGGCGCTGGTGCGCGGCATCAAGCCGCTGGCGCAACTCGAAAAACGCATCCGTGCGCGCAAACCCGACGACATGAGCCCGCTAGATGAAAGCGCGGTGCCGGAAGAAGTGGCACCGCTGGTCTCGTCCATCAACGACTTGCTGAGCCGGCTGAAGGCTTCACTGACGACACAAAAACGCTTTTTAGCCGATGCCGCGCACCAGCTCAAAACGCCACTGGCCGGCTTGCGCATGCAGGCCGATCTGGCGCAACGTGAAACCGATGCGGACGAGTTGAAAAAGTCCTTGAAACAAATCGGCCGCGCTAGCATTCGCGCCACGCACACTGTGAACCAGTTGCTGGCCATGGCACGCGCAGAAACCACCGGTCGCAGCCTGGCGCAGCACCCGATCGATCTGGCGTACATCGTTTCAGAGGCGATTCAAGAGACGCTGCCGCATGCCTCTGAAAAACAGATCGACCTGGGCTACGAAGGTCCGGAACAAGGCGAAGCGGCGAGCCGCGTGCAAGGCAATGCCACACTGCTGAAAGAACTGGTGCGCAACCTGCTGGACAACGCCATCAACTACACGCCAGCCAAAGGACAGGTCACCGTGCGCTTGCTGACCGATCGCTTCAGCGGCGTCGTCGTGCTGCTGGTGGAAGACACCGGTCCCGGCATTCCAGCAGCAGAACGCGAGCTGGTGTTGCAGCCCTTTTACCGCGCCCTCGGCACCAACGTCGACGGCACCGGCTTGGGACTGGCGATTGTGCAAGAGATCGCGCAACAACATGGCGCGACGATCAGCATCGAGGATGCCGACCGACCCGGTCACCCGAGCCTGCCCGGCACACGCGTCACTGTGCGCTTTGTCGGCATGCTCCAGACCTGAACGGCTGGTGCCTCAGCTCAGGTGCTTGCCGACAATCCCGGCCAGCTCAAACATCGTCACCTGCGGCTTGCCGAACACCGCCAACAGCTTGCTGTCGGCGTTGATGGCGCGCTTATTAGCCGCGTCTTGCAAGCCTTCGGCTTTGATGTAATCCCAGAGCTTTTTGATGACCTGCGTGCGGGCCACCGGCTCGGCGCCAATCACGGCGGCGAGTGCATCACTGGGCTTGAGCCCCGTGCCGGGCGTGGTCTTGCGCGGTACCTTGGGTTTGTCCGAAGCGGGGGGTTTCTTGACGGCCACTTTTTTGGCCGCAACCTTTTTAGCCGCCACCTTCTTGGCAGCAGGCGCAGCGCCTTTGGCGGCGACGGTTTTGCCAAACGGCGTTTTCACGGTGCCGGTACGCGGAGGACCCGCTGTCTTGCGCGGCGGGAACTTGGAGGGTGCGAATTCAAAGTTGACCTTGCCGGCTTCTCCGTCCCAAGCCAACATGGCTTTGAAGGGCCGGCGCGTGCGCATCGAGACAAACTTGTCGAGCAAGTCGGTCTTGCCGGTGCCCAGCAGTTTTTGCATCTGCTCATGGTCGACCGGCTGCTGAAGAATCATGGTGCCGGTCTTGAAGTCGCAACTCGGTGTCGGCTGCTCCAGCGTCGGCACGGACTTGACGCAAACATAGTTTTTACCGTGCTCATGCACCGGGCTGCCGCACTTGGGGCAAGGCCCCATAGAAGGCGTGGCACCGAAGTCGACAATCTCGCCGGTCTCGCCGTTTTTGTCATCGCCAAAGTCAAACTCGAGCTTGTAATTCTTGGTTTCCTCGTCGAACTTGATGACCATTTCAGCCGTGAACGGCCAACCGGCTTTGGAGCGGAAACCGTCCAAGGGGCCGATCTTTCTGTCACGCAAAAATTGTTCGACTTCAGCCACTTCAAAAGTCCGTCCGGCTGGCGTTTTGCCGAATGAAAAGCCGCAACCTTCAGCCGCACCGGCTGCGCCAACGCAGGTGTAGCGCCGGTAGTTTTCCTTGATGATGCCGCCGCAATTAGGGCAGGGCGCGGTGAGCGTGGCGTAGTCGCCCGGAATGGTGTCTTTGTCGTAACCCTTGGCCTTGTTCACCAAGCGCTCGGTCATGAGGGCAATGTCGGCCATGAAGCTTTCGCGGCTGAGCTGGCCCTGCTCCATCTGCTTCAGTTTGTGTTCCCACTCGCCGGTCAGGTCGGCACGCGACAGCTCTTCGACGCCGAGGCCACGCAGCAATGTCATGAGCTGAAAGGCCTTGGCCGTGGGGATCAGTTCCCGGCCTTCACGGAGCATGTATTTCTCGGCGATCAAACCTTCGATGGTCGCGGCACGGGTGGCCGGTGTGCCGAGGCCTTTTTCCTGCATGGCTTCGCGCAGCTCGTCGTCTTCGATGGTTTTGCCGGCGCCTTCCATGGCACCCAGCAAAGTCGCTTCTGAGTAACGCGCGGGCGGCCGAGTTTTCAAACCTTTCGGGTCGACCGTTTCAACGGCGACCAGCTCGCCGGGTTTCACCGGCACCAAGTTTTGACCCTTGTCGCCGTCTTTGGGTTCGGCCACTTCAGCAGCCGCTTCTTTGCCGTAAATGGCCAGCCAACCCGGCTTGACCAGCACCTTGCCTTCGGTCTTGAAGCTGTGCTGGGCGGCCTTGGTGATGCGCGTGGTCACCATGTATTCAGCACTCGGGAAAAACACCGACATGAAACGGCGCACCACCAGGTCGTAGAGTTTTTGTTCGGCGTCGCTCAAGCCGCTGGGCGCTTGCAGTGTTGGGATGATGGCGAAGTGATCGCTGACTTTGGCGTTGTCAAAGATCCTTTTGCTGGGCTTGATGTAATTGCCATTCAGGGCCACCAGCGCATGCGGCGCCAAGTGCTTCATCTCGCTGCCGGCGATCATTTCAAAAGTTTGCTTGACGACCGGCACGTAGTCTTCAGGCAGTGCCCGCGAATCAGTCCGTGGGTAAGTCAGCGCCTTGTGGCGCTCGTACAAACTCTGCGCAATCGACAGCGTGGTCTTCGCAGAAAAGCCAAACTTGCCGTTGGCTTCGCGTTGCAGCGAGGTCAAATCGAACAGCATGCCAGCGGCTTGTGTGGTCGGCCTCGACTCTTCCGTGACGCTGGCTTTTTGGCCGCGCACGGCGTCAGCGATGCTGCGGGCTTCGGCTTCGGACCAGACGCGATCGGCTTTGAGTTCGGCGTCAGGCTCAGCGCCTTCTGCAAGGTTGGCATTGGCGGTGGATTTTTTCCACTGTGGGTCAAACCACTTGCCCGGGTACTCGCCTGCTTCGGCGGCAAAACTGGCGTGCACTTCCCAGTAATTGCGGCTCACGAACTTGCGGATTTTTTCTTCGCGTTCAACCACCACCGACAGTGTCGGCGTCTGCACGCGACCGACGGTGGTCAGAAAGAAACCGCCGTCGCGTGAATTGAAAGCGGTCATGGCCCGTGTGCCATTGATGCCGACCATCCAGTCAGCCTCCGAGCGGCAACGGGCGGCATCGGCCAGCGGCATCATTTGCTCGTCACTGCGCAGGCTGGCAAAGCCGTCGCGAATCGCGGCAGGTGTCATCGACTGCAACCACAGGCGTTTGACCGGGTGCTTAGCCTTGGAATATTGCTGAATCAACCGAAAAATTAGCTCGCCCTCACGGCCCGCGTCACAGGCGTTGACCATGGCGCCGATGTCTTTGCGCTTGGCCAGCTTGACGATGGCGTTGAGCCGCGTCTTGGTCTTGTCGATGGGTTTCAGGTCGAAGTAAGGCGGGATCACCGGCAGGTTGGCGAAACTCCACTTGCCGCGCTTGACGTCAAACTCTTCAGGCGCCTGAATCTCGACCAAATGGCCAACCGCCGATGTCACGATCCAGTCATCGCTCTCGAAGTACTCATCGTGTTTTTCGAACTTGCCCGCCGTCGGCGTGATGGCGCGCACGATGTCTTGTGCCACTGAAGGCTTTTCTGCAATCACCAATGTTTTCATAAGTACTTCTTCAAATTTTCTATGTCTTCCGGGACCATTTCCCGGGCCTCTGCAAACACGACTCGACCCTGTCGGCCCCGCACCACCACCACCGGCAGACCGCGTGGCTTGGGCCAGACCTTGGCCACCTCGGGCGTCGCCATGGCCGCCGGAAAACTGTAACCCTTGGCCTTCAAATGCGCACTGGCCGTGCTGGCCAGACGGTCAATCGAAAGCCCTAACACCACCAGTCCTTCGCTGCGCCCGGCTTGCCACAGCGCCTCCATATGAGGCGACTGCACAGCACAGAACGGACACCAACTCGCCCACCAGTAAACCACAAGCACCTTGCCCTCAGCTTGTGCCGGCCCCCAAGGGCTGCCATCAAGCAGCGTCAAGGACGGCACGGCTAGCGCACTGCCGAGCGCCGGCAAAGGGGCACCGGCCGGCTCAGCCGCTAGGGCACCAGCACCCCAAGGCAGCACGGCCAATGCCGCAGCAGACTGCATCAACTCGCGGCGATTGGCCATCACTTGCTCCTTACAATAAGCATCTCTCGCGTACGCACGCGGGCACGCATGTGCACGCACATGCATGAATTAACCATACCAAAAAATTTCAACGTGTCCAAAATCAGCACCAAAGTCAGCGCCAAGGCCACACCTAAGAGTCTCGCCAAGCTGGCGCCCTTGCCCTCGGGCAAGCGGATCCAGACGCGCCTCTCCGGCGTGCATGGCAAGGGCATGTTTGCCGTGCAAGACTTGGCTGAGGGCGAGACACTGATTGAGTACATCGGTGAGATCATCAGCTGGAAAGAAGCGCTGCGGCGCCATCCACACGACCCGACAGACCCGAATCACACCTTTTACTTTCATGTTGATGAAAAGCATGTGATTGACGCCAAGCACGGCGGCAATTCCTCACGCTGGATCAACCACAGCTGCGCGCCCAACTGTGAAGCCGATGAACAAAAGGGTCGAATTTTCATCAAAGCCCTGCAGAACATTCCCGCAGGCAAAGAGCTTTTTTACGACTACGGGCTGATCATTGACGCGCCATACACCAAAAAACTGAAAGCCGAATACCCGTGCTGGTGCGGTGCGCCGAATTGCCGCGGCACCTTGCTTGCGCCCAAAGACAAAAAAGTGAAGGCTGAGAAGAAAGACAAGAAAGAAAGCAAAGCCAAGACAGAGAAGAGAAAGTCGAAAGCCAAAAAGGACTGAGACGACTTTGTGACGACCGCCACCAACCCCTTGCGTGCGCCAGTGCGCTGGCCTGCTGAAGCCATCTGGCAAGCCGTAGAACCCCTCTTGCCCGGCTTCACGGTCGAGGTGTTGCCACAGGTCGACTCCACCAACAGCGAGCTGATGCGGCGCTGCCGGGCCGCTTCGTTGGCGGCCTTCTCCAACTCATCGTTAGGCAGCCCCGAACCACCTGAAGCCATCTTGCTGGTGGCCGAGCACCAAAACGCCGGCCGTGGCCGTTTGGGCCGCCAATGGCAAAGCCAGGCCGGTGCCAGCCTGACCTTCTCACTCGGCCTGCCGCTGCAACCGGCCAACTGGTCTGGCTTGTCTTTGGCCGTTGGCGTGAGTCTGGCCGAAAGCTTAGAGCCGGCCAACGGCAAACCGCCCGCACTGCAACTCAAATGGCCGAATGATTTATGGCTGGGGCAGCGCAAGCTCGGCGGCATTTTGGTGGAAACCGCCAGCTGGGGAGATCAACGCTACGTCGTGATCGGCGTCGGCCTGAATGTGACGCAGCCCGATGAAGACTTCTCGGCAGCTGTTTCATCAACTTTTATCGACGCACAAATGCCTCCGTCCATGCCCCCTGCGTCGTTGCAGGCCTTGTGGCCGGGCGTGGACGCCGCTTGGGCGTTGCAAGCCGTGGCGGCACCTCTGGTGCAAGCCGTGCTGGACTTTGAACGCGAGGGCTTCGCGCCTTTTCGCGCACGCTTCACCGCCCGCGATGCACTGGCTGGACGCTTGGTTAAGCTGTCCGATGGCACCAAGGGCACCGCTTGTGGGGTTGGTGCGCACGGCGCCTTGTCGGTGGAGACTCAGGACGGGCTGCAAGCCATCAGCAGCTTGGAAGTCAGCGTGCGCCCAACTGACCCTGTTCAATGAACCCTTCGGTGAAATTACCGATGCTTCGCCCTTGAAGGCAGAGGACGCCCCATGTTGAAAATGCTGATTTTGTTGCTGCTATTGGCCAATGCCGCCTACTTCGCGTGGACTCAGGGCGTGCTGACTCAACTCGGGCTCGCTCCCGCACATCAAAGTGAACCAGAGCGATTGCAGCAACAGGTTCATCCTGAGCTGTTGCTGGTGACACCGGCGACTTCTGCGCCAACAACACCGATGCTATCGGCCGCGCCCGCACCAGCGGGAAGCGCGAGTGCGCCAGCGAACTGAGCTCACATGAGCCTGAACTACCTCGAGTTTGACTACAGCGAAGACGCAGACGGCGTCGGTACTTTTGACGCGCTAGCCGCCACCGCGTCTGCACACAACGCAGCGGTGCTGGCCGAGGTCGCCACCGTTCTGGCCTGGGCGCATCATGCTTTCGAGGCCCAGCGCGCACCGCTCAACGAAGGCGGCGAATGGGACTACGACTTGCAAGGCTGGCGCGAATTCAGCGCCGGAGACGTCTTGGAATTTGATGACAACAACGGCGAGCTCAGCGTTCAGCCGCAAGTCGCCGGTGCCGCACGACACACCGTGAGCTTGTCCCTCACCGGCACGTCCGGCTTTTGCATGGCCTTTCGGGAACGCTTCCAACCGTCCTGAAGACTCATGCAGCCTCTTTATTTGACACTGGCGATGCCGAGCGGAGCCAGAGTTGGCTGGCGACAATCAGTGCGACCAAGCCCAGGCCGATCAAGTCGGTCGTCAAACCTGGCTTGATCAGCACCAGTGCGGCGGCGATCAGCATCAGCCGTTCCCACCAGCGGGCCGGGCCAAAGAAAAAATATGAGTGCAAACCACCGGCCAGACAGGTGACCCCGATCGTGGCCGTGATGGCCGCCGTGCTGACGGTGACAAAGTCGCCCATCAGTAACAACGCCGGTGAGAACACAAACATGAAGGGGATGATGTAACCCGTCAGGCCGAGCTTCATCGCCGCCCAGCTGCTTTCCATCAGCTTGGCCCGAGAGATGCCATTGGCCGCATACACCGCCATCGCCACCGGCGGCGTGATCGCCGACAAGACTGCGAAATACAGCACGAACAAGTGAGCAGCCTCGACTTGGATGCCGAGCTTGACCAGCGCCGGCACCAACAGCGCCACCTGCACGATGTAAGCCGGTGTGGTGGGCAAACCCATGCCCAGCAAAATGCCCGCCAACATGGTCAGCACCAGCGCCAGCAGCAGCGAGTCCTGCGAGAGTTCGAGCACGATACCGGTGAAAGCCAGGCCCAAGCCGGTCAAGGTTATGGTGCCAATCACAATACCAGCGCAAGCGCAGGCCAGCGCCACCACCAAGGTGTTCCGGGCGCCGGCCTCCAGCGCCTCGACGACGGCGCGCACCGTGAAGGTTGAGCGGGTACTGGCGCGCAGCCAGGTAGTCGGGATCACGGAGGCAATGCCGCACAGCGCCGAGAACGCAGCACTGCGTCCGGTCAGCAAGACCGCGATGATCACGATCAGCGGTAAGAAAAGGTGGCCGCGCTCAGACATCACCTGCCGCAGACGCGGCAAGTCGGCCTTGGGCACGCCGACCAAGCCAGTCCGCTTGGCCTCAAAGTGCACGGCCATGAAAACGGCCACGTAATAGAGCAGCGCCGGCAACAGCGCAAAGGCTGCGACGGTCAGATAAGACACGCCCAGAAACTCAGCCATCACAAAGGCTGCGGCGCCCATGATGGGCGGCATCAACTGACCGCCGGTGGAAGCGACCGCCTCGACTGCGCCTGAAAAGGCAGGTCTGTAGCCCGTGCGCATCATTAGCGGAATCGTGAAGGTACCGGTGGTCATGACGTTGGCCACTGCGCTACCCGACACCGTGCCAAACAGACTGCTGGTGATCACCGCCACCTTGGCCGGGCCACCCGAGGTGTGGCCGGCGAGCGCCAGCGCAAAATCCATGAAGAGTTGACCTGCGCCGCTGCGCTCGACGAAGGCGCCGAAGAGAATGAACAGCATCACGTAGGTGGCCGACACATACAGCGGAATGCCAAAGATGCCTTCGGTGGTCAGATAGAGTTGGTCCAGCATGATGCCGACCGACTGGTTGCCGAGGGTCAAGCCATACGCCAAAAAAACCATGGCGGTGATCGGCAGCGCCCAACCGGTGGCGCGGCGGGTGGCCTCAAGGACCAACGCGACCAGCGCACCACCAAAGATATAGTCGGCCAGCCGTGGGTCGTCGACGTAGTAAAAGCGGTTTTGAATGTAGTCCAAGCTGGCACTCGGGTACAGCGCCGCCGCGATGGCAGCCAACACCAGCAGCAGATCAACCCAGCCAACACGCCCAGCTTTTCCATCGAGGCCGGGCATCACCAGAAAGCCCAGCACCAAAGCGAAAGCCAGATGCCAGCCGCGCATCACATAGGCGTCGGGCGGGCCGACGAAGGCCACATAAAGATGGAACACCGACATCAACACGGCGATCGCCGTGATCAGGTGCCGGGTGAAGGCCTGGGGAAGGAAAAACATGGAAGCACTCCTGCGCCTTTAAAGGGCGCCGACTTCCTTGTAGTAACGCTGCGCGCCTTTGTGCAGTGGCACGCCAATGTCTTCCGCCATCAACTTAGGCGTCAGGCCAGTCATCGCATTGGCAATTGCCACGAGGTCGGCCTGGTTCTCAACCATGCCCTTGAGCACCTTGTAGACCACCTCGGCATCCAGGTCACAGCGCGCAATCAGGTGGGTCGCATAACCGATGGTCGACACCGCTGCGGTTTGTTTGGGATAGCTGTTGGCGGGGATGATCAATTTGGTGTAGCCCGGGTTGAGCTTGCGCATGGCCTGGTACTTGTCCTCGGGAATACTCACAATTTTGATGTCGCGCGCCGAGGCCAGATCCATGATCGATGAGGCCGGCACGGTGGTGCCCAGCGTGAAGGCCTGCGCGTTGTTGTCCTTCATCAGCGACACCGCGTCCGAATAGGACACATGGCTGATGCGCGACATGTCCTTGTAGCTCATGCCGTAGACCTGCAGCGTTTGCTGGGTGATGAACTCGGCGGTGTTGCCTCTGGGCTGAACGGCGATGGGCTTTCCCTTCAAGTCGGCCAGGGAGTTGATGTTGGCATCGGCATTGGCAACCACCTGGAAATACTGCGGATAAAGCGTCGCGACGTTGCAGACATTCTTTGCTGCTTGCTTAAAGGGGGCACGACCCGCCACACCGTCGACCGTGGAAATCGAGTTGCCAAATCCCAAGTCGGCCCTGCTGCGGTCGACCGCCAACACATTGGCAATGCCGGCGCCAGGAAGTACCTGGACCTTGATGCCGGCCCGGTCGGCAATATTAGAAATAGCGCCACCCAGCGGATACCATGAGCCGCCTTGAGGACCCGTCATCAGCTTAATTTGCTGCGCCTGCACGCCAGCCGCGCAGCTCAGCAGCGCGGCGAAAACGAGAGCGGATTTAGATTGGGGAAAAGTATGCAGCATGCGTGTCTCCTGTCTTTTTGTTGATCCATACGACATGACGCCGTTCATTCACACAGGCGTTGACCATATCGATACTTAAGTATGCACTCGTTCTTGTATTTCTCACCAGTACTTTTACTATCGATGTACTAGGTGCAGACCCACCCCCAGGCAGCCTACGTCTCTAAACCACAGTGACGCTGTTTGTCTTTGTTTGCGGTGGCATGTCCTTTTCTTTCACGGCTTGTTCCCAGCCTAAGTGCCATCCAGAGATGGCTTTGCGACATACTGGATTGACAAAGCCACCAGTGATTCGGCGGCAAGCAACTCTTGGGAGAATTTGTGCGCAAGACATCCATCGACAAAAAGAAAATTCATTTTTTACTGCTTGAAGGGGTTCACCCTTGCGCGGAAGAATTGATCCGTGCGGCCGGCTACACGAACATCGACAGCGTCACCGGTTCGCTGCCCGAAGCAGAACTCAAGGCGCGCTTGGCCGACGTGCACTTCCTCGGTATTCGGTCACGCACGCAACTCACCGAAGATCTCTTTGCGCATGCGCCCAAACTGAGTGCCGTCGGCTGCTTTTGCATCGGCACCAACCAAGTTGACTTGGCGGCGGCACGCCAACGCGGCATCGCGGTCTTCAACGCGCCTTACTCCAACACCCGCTCGGTCGCCGAACTGGTGCTCGCCGAGGCGATTTTGCTGCTGCGTGGCGTGCCTGAAAAAAGCGCAGTGGCGCACCGCGGCGTCTGGCTCAAGTCGGCCGAGAACGCCTACGAAATACGCGGCAAAACGCTCGGCATCATCGGCTATGGCTCGATCGGCACACAGCTGTCGGTGCTGGCAGAAGCGTTGGGCATGAAGGTGGTGTTTTTTGATGTCGTGACCAAGTTGTCGCTGGGCAACGCCCGGCAAATGCTCAGCCTGCATGAGCTGCTCGCTGTCAGCGATGTGGTCAGCCTGCACGTGCCTGAAACCCGCGCTACGCAGTGGATGATCGGTGCCAATGAAATAGCTGTGATGAAGCAAGGCAGCGTATTGATCAATGCGTCCCGCGGTAGCGTGGTGGACATTGATGTGCTGGCCGCGGCGCTGGCTTCACGCAAGCTACTGGGTGCGGCGATTGACGTGTTCCCGGTAGAGCCGCGCAGCAATGCCGACGTTTTCGAGTCACCCTTACGTGGCCTCGACAACGTCATTCTCACGCCGCACGTCGGCGGCTCGACCATGGAGGCGCAAGCCAACATCGGCGTCGAAGTCGCTGAAAAGCTGGTCAAGTACAGCGACAACGGCACCTCGACCTCTTCGGTCAACTTCCCCGAGGTGGCGCTGCCAGCGCATCCCGACAAACACCGGCTGCTGCACGTGCACCGCAATGTACCCGGCGTGCTGTCGCAGATCAACCAGATCTTTTCGGACAACCACATCAACATCGCGGCGCAGTATCTGCAAACGCATGACGACATCGGCTACGTCGTTATCGACATCGATGCTATCGACTCTGACAAGGCGCTGAGTAAGCTCGGCCAGGTGCAAGGCACCATCCGCAGTCGGGTTCTTTTTTAAGGGTACTTTGAGGGAACACTTGTTTGTTAAAGTCGCCGCCACAACCGGCTGAAACCATCTGTAATTTAGCTGTTAACCTCCATTTTTCGATCATCAAGACATGACAACAGAATCATCCAGTCACCAAGTCCAAGCACCTGCGGGTAGCGCCATCATCAAGGCCACAACGCTTGGCTTTCCTTGGGTCACCATCGATCCCTTTTTGTTCTGTGCATACCATGACGACGCCTATCCCGCCGCCAACGCAGAGATGGGCCCGTCGGCGCCATTGAACGGCCGCACCTTGGGCCAAGACTTCAGCCGACAAGACGGCTGGAGCATGTACCACGGGCAAACGGTGCCGGGCTTTCCGTCGCATCCGCACCGCGGCTTTGAGACCGTCACCATCGTCCGCAAGGGTTTGATTGACCACTCTGATTCGCTCGGTGCGGTGGCGCGCTTTGGCCGCGGCGACGTGCAGTGGCTCACCGCGGGCCAAGGCATCGTCCATGCCGAGATGTTCCCCCTGTTGGCCACCGACTCCGACAACCCGCTGGAGTTGTTTCAGATTTGGTTGAATCTGCCCGCGCGCAACAAGATGGTGGCGCCGCACTTCACCATGTTCTGGTCTCACGATATTCCGCACCAGATCACGCAAGACGCGTCTGGCCGCAGCACCGAGGTCGCGGTCATCGCGGGTCGACTGGCTGACGCCGGCGCACCGCTGCCGCCGCCACCCGATTCATGGGCCGCACAGGCTGACGCCGATGTGTCCATCTGGACGCTGCGCATGGACCCCGGCGCCCGCTGGACTTTGCCGGCCGCCGCTGGCGCCGACACGCAGCGCAGCTTGTACTTTTTTAAGGGCCACAGCGTGAGCCTGGATGGCGAAGACATCGACAGCCACGCCGCACTGGAGTTGCGCGGCGACTGCGCTGTGGCGCTGGTCAACACCGGCAGCAGCGTGGCCGAATTCTTGTTACTGCAAGGCAAACCCATCGCCGAGCCGGTGGTGCAGTACGGCCCGTTTGTGATGAACACGCAGGCCGAGATTCGGCAAACGCTAGCCGACTACCAGCGCACCCAGTTTGGCGGTTGGCCTTGGGACGACAGCGCCCCGGTGCATGGTCGTTCGCCGGAGCGCTTTGCGCGGCATCCAGACGGCCGTGAAGAGCGGCCGCTTATTTAGCGACCACTCGCACCATTTCTAGGCACTTGTTCGAGTAGCCCCATTCGTTGTCGTACCAAGCGACGACTTTGACGAAGGTGCTGTCCAGCGCAATGCCGGCGTCGGCGTCAAAGACGCTGGTGCAGGTT
>CANFSO010000074.1 GCA_947449895.1 Comamonadaceae bacterium | reverse complement strand
GAGTTGTGGCGCGACAGGCAGATGGCACGCAAACCAAAAACCAGCACGCTCAACAACTTCACCAGTGCTTGGAACCGTGTGATTGCCACTGCTGTAGAGCGCGGCTTTATCAGTGAGCGTGTGCCTGTGCCCAAACTGACGGCAAAGGGTGTCAAAGGCAAAGCACGGCCTGGCTTCAGCGAAGACGAGATGACGCAGTTGTTGGCGTTTATGACCACATGGCAAGACGAAGGGCAGAAATTTGTTGAGCGCGAAATGCGCCCTTTACTGCGTGACTATGTGGAGATGCTACTGCTGACAGGGATGCGACACGGCACTGAGGCAATGGGCATCTGCTGGAATTTCTTGACATAACGGCGGCTCTCGGCATTACCGGTGAGCAACACAAGTATTTTCCTATCGAGCAATGTTTGTACGATCGTCTCAATATTTTCCTTGGTGCCGTTAAATTGGCTGGACTTTTTCCTTGAGCGATCATTTCCACCTGGATGAAAAATGACAATTCGCGTCCCATCTGGAATAACTGAATTTAACTTACTGAGTTCCTCAGAGGTAGACTGACCATTAGTCCCTTCATTCTTGATGACTACGTCGTATCCAGCAGTTCTGAGCATTGCCTCGAGTTGAGCGGTTTATACGTCTGATCTGCTCAAATGTTTGCCGTAGGTGTTGCCGCCACCAAAGGCAACTATTTAAATAGGCTGAGCCTGGGATGCGCCAAACAATAGCGTGCCCACAAGGAAAACAGCTACGCGAATCATGATTCGCTCCAAATTAAACGGATAGGAAATCCAACTGCAGACTGCAAAGTATGGCATGCCCTGTACCCAGCCAAAGATGCGGGTTGAACGCTGGAGAATGCGACTGGGCCAGAATTTTCTTGATTGACGGCAAATTTATTTGGCATGATGTCGACCTATGACTTCTCGACAACATCGAACACCCACTGTTTCTTGCGTGTTGCCCGCTTTCAATGAGGCCGGCAATCTTCCTAATGTGGTTCCTGACATATTGCAGGCCTTGCGCGGGCTTTTCTCGGCGGTCGAGATCATCATCATTGACGATGGTAGCCGAGACGAGACGCTGAAAGTTGCGCGCCGCTTGAGCGAAATTCACCCTGAAGTTGTGGTGCTGGAGCTGACCCGTAATTTCGGCAAGGAGTGTGCATTGACGGCTGGTTTGCAGGCTACTCGTGGCGACGTCGTAGTCTTGATGGATGCAGATGGGCAGCACCCGGTGTCACTGCTGCCAGAGATGCTAGTGCAATGGCAAAAGGGCATGGATGTGGTCTACGCCGTGCGCCGCTCGCGCCTTGATCAGTCGCCTACGCAAAGGCATCTCACGGGTTTGTTTTATGAGTTAGTGAACTTTGGCAACCGCGTGAAGATTCCTGCTCATGCCGGCGATTTTCGGTTGATGGACAGTGCAGTGGTGAATGCGCTGAATGCCTTGCCTGAACGCAATCGTTTTATGAAGGGCCTGTACGCATGGGTCGGTTTCCCAAGCATCGCGCTTGACTATGAGCCGCTGCTGCGTCAGGCAGGAAAGAGCAATTTTGGGCTGATGGGGTCCATCAAATTGGCCTTGACCGGCTTCACCGCATTCTCCATTGCACCACTGCGCTTGTTGTCATTGCTCGGAGTCCTGATGGCAGCCTTGTCCGTCGCTTATGGGGTGTGGATCACGATCGACTATTTGGTCTGGGGCATCGATGTACCGGGTTACGCCACCGTCATGGTCAGTACCTTGTTTTTAAGTGGAGTTCAAATGCTGGGTATTGGCGTAGTGGCTGAATATGTCGGGCGTATTTATGAAGAAGTGAAGCAGCGACCGACATTTCTGGTGCGTCAACGCGACGGGCTAGGACTGCCAGCGAAAAGCATTCAGCCTACTGACACGTCGTCATTGCGGTAAGGTCGCTGCATGTCGTCGCGCTGGGTTGGTGTTTGGTTCTTGGCGGTGGGCGCATCGGCGGCGTTGACGCATGTGCTGGTGTTCGCACTTACCAAAGCCCTGATGCTGCCTGAGTTGGCGAACGCGCTTGGTTTTGGCGTGGCTTTTTTCGTCAGTTTTTTTGGTCATCGTCGGCTGAGTTTTCAGGACACGACGATCACTTTGCTACAGAGCCTGAGGCGCTTTGCCGTCACGGCCATGGCGGGTTTTATCTGCAACGAGCTGGTCTTCATGCTGATGCTGCGCGGCTTTGGCTGGGCAGACATGCCGGCGCTGCTGTTGGCTTTAGTGCTTGCAGCCGGCCAAACCTTTTTGTTGAGTCGATTCTGGGCTTTCGCCCGCTGAGCGCAGCAGCGTCCAGTTAGCGCCTTCCTGTACGAGCGTCCAACCGGTCGGGCGATCTTGGTTCGGTACAGAACTCGGCAGCAGCAACCAGTTGCCAGGTCGCTGTTGCGCTGTGGTCAGCGCCTCTAGCCCTTGCAAGGCGCGTCCTGCCAGCGGATCAAATTCAGCGCCTTCGAAGAGTTCGCGTTGCCAACTGTCGCCCGCGCTGCGGCGTAAGTCGGCCCAGTCTTGAATGACGACCATTGGCTGGGTCGCACCGGTGTAAAAAGGCAAGTCGTACGGAAAGCCGCTCAGTACAAAAACCTTGTCGTCCGGCAAGGCTTCGCAGGCCAAGGTTTGCGACACGTCGATGCTGGATTGGCTCAAACTAAAGCGTCCTGCAGCCATCGTTGTGACCACCGCACTCAATAAGGCCAGCAGCGCTAAGCTGGGCAACAACCAGCGGCTCAGCTGCGCTTTGTTTTTCAGCCATTCGCCGTAGCCGATAGCCGCCAGCAGTGCCCAAGCCGGCATGACTGGCAACGCATACCCAATGATCTTGGACGTTGGTATCGAGAAAAAGCCAATGATGGCGATGACCCAAATCCACAGCAAAGACAGCCAGGCTTTTTGTCGGGTGTCTAGCGTTGCGTAAGGTGTTGGGCGCACGAACAAGGCCCATGGAAACAGCAGTAGAACCAAGCACAGCAGATAGAACCACCAGGCTCTGGCGTTGTTGAACGTTGTGCCTGTGAAACGACTGAACTGCTGTGTGCCGAACATGTACGACAGCATGCTCGGGAACTGCTGTTGCACCAGCACAAACCAAGGTAACGCCAACACAGCAAATAGTGACAACCCGCGCAACCAAGGCAAGCGGATGATTTTGGGCAATTGACGTGTCCAGATCAGCCAAAGCAACAGTACCAGCCCGGGCAGGGCAATGCCAATCAGTCCCTTGGTCAGAACCCCCAAGGCACAGGCCGCAAAGCCGATCAGCGCCAAGCGCACATCGGGCCGTTCGCCGTGCATTAACGAAGCGGCAAAAGACCAGATGGCAACGCCGATCCAGCAGGCCACCAGCATATCGTGGTTGATGTATTGCCCACCGATCAAAAACGCCAAGCTGCTGCCGAGCATGAGCGTTGCGCGTTGTGCCACGCGCTCGCCACCGATATGCCGCGCTGCGAGATACAAGGCCGTCAACATCAGGCCGGCGTGCAGAGCCGGTACCCATCGTGCGGCCCAAGCATGAACGCCAAAGATGCCCATGAAGATGGCTTCAAGCCAGTAGAGAAGTGGCGGCTTGTGAAAAAAGGGAATGCCGTTCAGGCGCGGCGTGAGCCAATCGCCTGAGACCATCATCCAGCGGCCAATCTCGCCGTAGCGCCCTTCGTCCGGGATTGCTAAGGGCCGCCAAGCTGCCAGCAGCAGCAAAACGCCCCACAGCACGGCGAGTAGCAACCAAGAGGAGGAAGAGGAGTGTGCGGAGGCAAAAGAGGGCGAAGGGCTGTTTGGCTTTTCCACGTGATTTATTCTTCGTACAGGCGCGAGCCGCGAACAAGTTGAATGCCGCGGGCTTTGAGTTGTTTCTGAAATTCGGCTCCGCTCAGGTAGAGGTATTCGTTCAGCCGGGCCCTGCCAATCACATCATTGGCTTCGACGCCTTGCGCGGGGTGGCACATCAAAATAGTGCCTTCTGGGCTGGATCGCAGCCAGTCGCTCATGCGCTGCCCGTAGCTGAGAGGACTGTCAGTAAAGTCATAGACACCCGACAGAGCTGGCGCACAAGGCACACCGCTCATGCCTGCCAAGCGGCGCAGTGGCTCGGCGCCCATGGCTGCAATGACTCGGGCCTTGAAGTCGGCTTGCAAAGGCGGTAACTTGGAGACTCGCAGATAGGGCCGTGCGCTGGCGCTGCCATAGCGCTCAGCAAGTGCTTGTACCAACGCCTCCCGTATGCCCGGAAATTGCTGCACATGCTGGTGTCCATCGACGAAGTCGGGTGGCGCTTGCCAGACTTTTTCAAAGTCATTGAGCTGACGATCGATCACGGGCCTGGCTTGTGCCGGTTTGATTTTCCGCAACCAAGTCGACAGCATGGTGCGTGTGAGTGCCATACCGTGGCCGGCATTGATCGCGAACTCGCTGGTCCAGTCTAAGTGCAGACCCATGTCAATCTGACCTCTTAGGGGCTCCAGCAATTTGACATCTGTGGGCCAGTGCGGCGACAACACCATGGCACTGGTCGCCGTGATGCAGCCTTGCTTCGCAAGCGACGCAATACCCTTAGAGGCTGCGCGATGCAGTGCAAAATCGTCAGCACAAATGACCAGTTTTTTCATCTGAAAAGTTCTGAGTTGCAGGAACAGCCGTTATTCAGTGTCTTGGGTACTGATTGATTTCGCTCGAATTATAGGGACAGCGATGAGCTGACTTGTCAGCAGGCGACCGCTTGGCATTGATTGTCCGATTGGTAAGCGGCTGATAGTCGTTTCGACAGGCTTTTAGTTGCATGATTTGTTCAAGTCTCTTGGATAGCGCATTTATTTAGGCTAGAATACGAGGCTTAGCGGCTGTAGCTCAGTTGGATAGAGTACTTGGCTACGAACCAAGGGGTCGTGGGTTCAATTCCTGCCAGCCGCACCAAACGTAAAGCCTGCAACGAAAGTTGCAGGCTTTTTCGTTTCTGGTGTCACACTGTCTCCAGGTCCCACCCAACATCATGAGCAAAGCCTTCACCAAAGAAACCGATTCTGACGATGAAGAGTTGGCGCTGCCACCGCTCCCTGCGGGTGGCAAAAACTACATCACACCGTCAGGTTATGCCCGCCTCAAAGCCGAGTTACTTGATTTGATCGACAACGAGCGACCGAAGGTCGTTGACATTGTTCACTGGGCCGCCAGCAATGGTGACCGGTCAGAAAACGGCGACTACATTTACGGCAAAAAACGCCTGCGGGAGATTGACCGCCGCATCCGGTTTTTGACGCAGCGAATGGAGATTGCCGAGATCACCGACCCTTCGGTTCATCATGACGGAGACCAGATTTTTTTTGGCGCTACGGTGCTTTACTTGGTGGATGGCAAGACCGAGCAACGCGTGACCATCATGGGGATTGATGAGGCGGACACGTCCGCTGGTGAAATCAGTTGGGTGTCGCCGGCGGCGCGCACCTTGCTCAAAGCGCGCGTCGGGGACGAGGTGAACTTGGTCACACCCAGCGGTGTGCAAGTGGTGGAGGTGCTGGAGGTGAGCTATCCAGCGCCGCAGCCTAAGGGCTAAACCGCAGACTTGACCCGTTGAACACGATGCACCGAGTTGGCGCGCTTGACATTGCGCATAACAGCCGCCAGATGAACACGGTCACGCACGTCGACGCTGAATCGCAGATCAGTCGCACCTTGCCCTGAGTCCTGCTCAATTTCGACTTGAGTGATGTCTGCCTCGGCTGACGCCATGGCCGCAGCAACGCGGGCTAAGACGCCTTTGCCGTTTGAAACGGTCACCAGCAAATCAGTCTCAAACGCACGAACGGGCTCGTCTGACCAGTCCACTGCAATGAAGCGCTCACTGTCGCGATTCACCAGCCGCTTGGCTACCGAGCAATCTTCGGTGTGAACCAACAGCCCTTCACCGCGTCCCAGATAGCCTATGACGTTGTCACCAGGGATCGGTTTGCAGCACTTGGCGAAATGGATTGAGGCGCCTTCGCTGCCGTCCAGTAGCAGCGCACCCTGAGACACGGATTCATGCTCAGTGAAGCGTTCTCGGCTCATCAGCAAGACATTCGGTTTTTCGCCGATTTCACCCAACAGCCCAACGATGCGCTTGGCCAGAATGGTGGCGATGCGTTTGCCCAGGCCGACGTCTGTCAGCAAGTCGGCACGAGAGCGGTTGCCGCTGAAGCGCAGAATTTTTTCCCACAGCGGTCGGTTGATTTCGTCGTCATCAGGCAGTTTGTCAATGCCTTCTGCGCGCAGAGCTTGCGCCAGCATTTTTTCACCCAAGTCTTGCGACTCGGTGAGTGCCATAGTCTTGAGGTAGTGGCGAATTTTTGACCGTGCTTTGCCGGTCCGGACAAAACCCAGCCAAGCTGGATTGGGGCTGGAGACGGGGGTGGTGACAATCTCGATCACATCGCCGTTGTGCAGCTCGGTGCGCAGCGGAACTTGCTCACCGTTGACTTTTGCGGCTACCGCACGGTGGCCGATGTCGCTGTGAATAGCGTAGGCGAAGTCGACGATGGTTGCACCGCGAGGCATCGACATGATCTGACTTTTCGGCGTGAACACATAGACGGCATCCGGGAAAAGATCAATTTTGACATGGTCCCAAAACTCTGCAGCATCGCCGGTCTCTTGCTGGATGTCGAGAAGCGACTGCAGCCATTGCGTACCGAGATTTTGCGAGGCATCGGTTTCAGTGGCCGTCGCTTTGTAAAGCCAGTGCGCGGCAACGCCAGATTCGGCCACCACATGCATGGCTTCGGTGCGCATCTGAAACTCGATGCTGGTGCCGAACGGGCCGACCAAGGTGGTGTGCAAAGATTGGTAGCCATTGACCTTCGGGATCGCGATGTAATCCTTGAAGCGGCCTGGCAGTGGCTTGTAAAGCTGATGCAGCACGCCCATGGCGGTATAGCAAGACACCAACCCATCAACGATGACGCGAAAACCGTAAATATCGGTCACTTGCGCAAAAGACAGATGCTTTCCATCCATCTTGCTGTAGATCGAATACAGCGTTTTTTCACGTCCATCAATTTGCACGGACATGTTGGCGGCTGCAAAAGCGGCTTCGACTTCAGTTTTAACGCGCGTGATGACATCACGTCGTCGTCCGCGTGAGCGCGACAGTGCTTTGGAAAGTGTGGCGTAACGCCAAGGATGCAAATGTTGAAACGACAGGTCCTGCAACTCGCGGTAAGTCGAGTTCAGGCCGAGTCGGTGCGCAATCGGCGCATAGATGTCCAGCGTTTCGCGGGCGATACGCGCCCACTTGGCACGCGGGGCGTCGCTCAGCGTGCGCATGTTGTGTGTGCGGTCGGCCAGCTTGATCAAAATCACGCGAACATCGCGGGCCATGGCCAGCAACATCTTGCGGAAAGACTCCGCTTGATTTTCTTCGCGGGTGTTGAACTCCAGCTTTTCCAACTTGGTCAGTCCGTCGACCAGTTCGGCCACCGGTGCGCCAAAACGCTCGATCAAGTCTGGCTTGGTGACACCGCAGTCTTCAATCGCGTCGTGCAGCAGCGCGGCCATGAGCGCCTGCGCGTCGAGCTTCCATTCGGCGCATTGCTGCGCCACGGCGATCGGATGGGTGATGTAGGGTTGGCCGCTGTTGCGAAGCTGTCCGAGGTGCGCTTCGTCCGCGAACCGATAGGCGCGGCGGACGTTGTCCACGTCGGCGGCACTCATGTAGTCGAGCTTGGTCGTGAGCGTGGCGAAGCTTGCCGCAGCAGCGTTGACTGCGGCAGGGGTTGGCTTGGCCATGACAGGCGAAAGAAGCGAGCTCATAGCCTTAAATGTATCTTGAGAGCGAAAACCTTCGCCGCGCAACGATATTTTCGTGATCTGAAAAATAAAAAAGCACCGTCACGCGGTGCTTTTGAACTGGTGAAAAAAAGTTTAGAGAGGTACTTTTTTCAGCATTTCGAGACCAACCTTGCCCGCTGCAATTTCGCGCAGGGCGGTCACGCCCGGCTTGTTTTTGCTCTCGATTTTGGGTACGTGACCTTGGCTCAACATGCGGGCGCGGTAAGTGGCGGCCAAAACCAACTCAAAGCGGTTGGGAATTTGTTCCAAGCAGTCTTCAACAGTGATGCGGGCCATGATGTTCTCCGGGTAAGCAGTAAGCGCTGGGTGAGCGAGGATTTCAGGGAATGTTCAGGGCTTGAAAGATGTCGGCACGGGCACGCCGCTGAGCCGAAAACTTGAGCCGTTGGGCATGAACAATGGTTTTCAGGTCGAAAACCGCACGCTCGAACAACTCATTGATTATAACGAAGTCAAATTCTTGGGCTTGTTCCATCTCCAAAGCTGCGTTTTTCAGGCGCAATTCAATCACCTCTGCGCTGTCTTCACCGCGACGCTGCAAGCGCGAACGAAGTTCTTCCCAGCTAGGCGGCAAGATAAATACCAACACGGCATTGGCAAAGATCTTTTTGATGTTGATGGCACCTTGGAAGTCGATTTCCAGAATCACATCGGCGCCGTGTTGCATACGCTCTTCGATGGTGTGGCGCGAGGTGCCGTAGCGTTGGCCATGCACATGGGCCCACTCTAAGAATGCATTGCGCTCGACCATGCCGTCGAACTCGTCGTTCGATAAAAAGAAATATTCCCTGCCGTGTTTTTCTTGCCCGCGCGGTGGCCGCGTGGTGTGCGACACAGCGGGTTGCACCCTTGAGTCCAGTTCCAGCAGTGCCTTCACGAGGCTGGATTTTCCAGCGCCGCTGGGCGCTGCAACAACAAACAGATTTCCGGGGTAGTCCATAAAAAGCCTGATTATTCGATGTTTTGTACTTGTTCGCGGATCTGCTCGATCAGCACTTTCATGTCGACTGATATGCGCGTGAGCTCTAAGGCAGCTGATTTGGAACCCATGGTGTTGGCTTCGCGGTGCAGTTCCTGAATCAGAAAATCAAGACGCTTGCCAACCTCGCCGCCTTTGGCCAGCAGGCGGTCGATTTCGTCCAAGTGCGATGCTAGGCGGGTGATCTCTTCGGCCACATCAATGCGAATGGCAAAGGCGGTGGCCTCGGTCAAGGCGCGGTCTTGTGCTGCCTCTGGCAAGGCTGCGCTGCCGGCCAGTGCCATGGCTTCTTTCCAGCGCTCCAAGAAACGGGCTTTTTGCTGCTCGACCAGTTTCGGCACCAGCGGGCCGGCTTGGGCCGCCAGCGTGCGCAGCTGGGCGGTACGGTCGCTCAGCATGGCTGACAGCCGGGCACCTTCACGTTCCCGCGCTTGCAGAAGTTCCTTGACAGCCTTTTGGGCGAGCTTGAGGAGCTCGTCGCCGTAGTCGTGCGGTTTTTGGTCTTCGTTGACGGCGATGCGCAAGACATCGGCAACGCTCAAGCCTGCGGCCTGCGGCAGCCATGACTTGATGGTGTCTTCAAAAGAACCGAGCCGCTGCAGCGTTTGGGCTGTGGGCGCACGCAGGCTGCTGGCCGAACTGCTCTCTAACCAGACGCGGAGTTCGACCTTGCCGCGTTTGAGCTGGCTGGTCAGAATTTCGCGCAGGGCTGGTTCGGCTTGGCGAAGCTCGTCCGGCAAGCGAAAAGACAGGTCTAAAAATCGGCTATTGACAGA
This sequence comes from Comamonadaceae bacterium, assembly GCA_947449895.1. GTDB lineage: Bacteria > Pseudomonadota > Gammaproteobacteria > Burkholderiales > Burkholderiaceae_C > Polaromonas. The sequence goes on along the minus strand of CANFSO010000074.1, from coordinate 3,232 downwards.
GCGGATTTCGATGCCTAGCCGCGCGTTAGCTTCGGCCGATACCTCCGTGGGTACGGAGGCTCGGGGCGCGCTGGATTGGGCGGTCGCGTAACCCGTCATGCTGAAAACTGACATGGAAGTGCTTTTTCTAAAGGAGTCTGGACGCTGGACCTGATCCAAATGCACGTCTGCAAAATATGGGCAAAAAGCAATTCCAACTTCCTCATGAGAGCTGGAACGACCGCGGCTGGCTGGAATGGCCATCTGAAAGCTTGGGGCGTAGTTTACTAGGGCAGCGTCACGTCTTAGTCGACTGATAATGATGAGCGCCGTGCGCGTTGCGTCATGAGCCCTTGGCCCTGATCACGCGTCTACCTCCCCAATTCCATTTAGAACACCATGACCCAGCCCCTTTTTATCCGATCTGCAGACCGCCTTGCCCACCAACTCCGGCCTGTGCGCATGACGCGCAACTACACCGTGTACGCAGAGGGTTCGGTGTTGATCGAGTTCGGCGCGACCAAGGTCTTGTGCACCGCATCGGTCGAAGAAAAAGTGCCCGGCCATAAAAAAGGCAGCGGCGAAGGCTGGGTTACCGCCGAATACGGCATGTTGCCGCGCGCCACCCACACCCGCAGCGACCGCGAGGCCGCTCGCGGCAAACAAAGCGGCCGGACCCAAGAAATCCAGCGCTTGATTGGCCGCTCGATGCGGGCCGTTTTTGACCTGAAAAAACTCGGTGAACGCACCATTCACCTCGATTGCGACGTGCTGCAGGCTGACGGCGGCACGCGCACGGCGGCTATCACCGGTGCTTTTGTGGCCGCGCAAGACGCCATCAACAAACTCATCGCCAGCGGCAAACTCACCGAGTCCCCGATCACTGACCACATCGCCGCCATCTCGGTCGGCATCGTCAAAGGCACGCCGCTGCTAGACCTCGAATACATCGAAGACGCGGGCTGCGACACCGACATGAATGTGGTGATGACCGGCGCCGGTCATTTTGTGGAAGTGCAGGGCACGGCAGAAGGCGCAGCTTTCACCCGCAGCGAGATGAACGCCTTGCTGGAGCTCGCCGAGCAGGGTATTCGTGACTTGGTGTTGCTGCAAAAAAGTGCGCTGGCAACTGCCGCCTGAACGGATTCCACATTGATGAAAATTGTTCTGGCCTCCAACAACTCTGGCAAGTTGGCTGAACTGCAAGCCATGTTGCTGCCACTCGGCATGGAACTGGTGCGCCAGTCGGACCTCGGCATTGGCGAGGCCGAAGAGCCGTATCGCACTTTTGTTGAAAACGCTTTGACCAAAGCGCGTCACGCGGCGAGCTTGAGCGGCTTGCCCGCATTGGCCGACGACGCCGGTCTGTGCGTTCAGGCCTTTGGCGGTTTGCCCGGCGTTGACACGGCTTACTACGCCACGCAGTTTGGCTATACCAAAGGCGACGACAACAATGTGCGGGCCTTGCTTGAACAAATGGCCGATGTGACGGATCGGCGCGCTGCATTGGTCAGCACCTTGGTGGCGGTTCGCACGGCAGACGACCCTGAACCTTTGATTGCTGTAGGTCGTGTCAGCGGCGAGATTGCCCGCACGCCGGTGGGCAGCAACGGCTTTGGGTTCGATCCGGTGATGTTCATCCCCAGCTTTGGCAAAACCTTTGCCGAACTGCCGGTCGAGGTCAAGAACGCCAACAGCCACCGCGGTCAGGCCGCGCGGCAAATGATGCAATTGATGCACGAGCGCTGGCTGTCATGAACGCGTTGAAAGACATTCAGCACTACATGCGTGACGGCACACTGCGGCTGGCCGCTTTGCCGCCGCTGTCTTTGTATGTGCACCTGCCCTGGTGTTTGAAGAAGTGTCCGTACTGCGACTTCAACTCGCATGAAGTGACCAGCGGCGCCATGCCCGAGCAGCGCTACATCGACGCGCTGGTGGCCGACCTTGAAGCCGCCTTGCCGCTGATTTGGGGCCGGACGGTGCACAGCATCTTCATTGGCGGAGGCACGCCGAGCTTGTTTTCACCGGCTGCCATTGACCGGTTGCTGGGCGACATTCGGGCTCGACTGCGACTTGAAGCCGATTGTGAAATCACCTTAGAAGCCAATCCCGGCACCTTTGAAAAAGACCGTTTCAAGGCTTTTCGAGGCGCTGGCGTGACGCGCCTGTCGGTGGGGGTGCAAAGCTTTGATGACCAACACCTGAAAGCGCTCGGCCGCGTGCATGACCGCGCGCAAGCGATTGCCGCGGTGAAAGAAGCAGCAGCGAGCTTTGACACTTTCAACCTCGACATCATGTATGCGCTGCCTGGGCAGACCTTGGCGGGCTTAGAAAAAGACATGCGGCAGGCGCTGGATTTGCAGCCGCCGCATATTTCGATCTACCACCTGACGATCGAGCCAAACACGTATTTCGCTAAATTTCCGCCCGTCATCCCTGAAGAAGACTTGGCCTACGCCATGCTCGACCGCATCACGGAAATGACAGGTCAAGCGGGTATGGGGCGCTACGAAGTGTCGGCCTATGCCAAGCCTGGCCACCGCTGCTTTCATAACCTGAATTACTGGCAGTTCGGGGATTACTTGGGCATTGGCGCCGGAGCCCACAGCAAGCTCAGCTTTGCGCACCGCGTTGTGCGGCAAGTGCGTTGGCGCGATCCCAAGCTGTACATGGACAAGGCCTTGGCGGGCGAGGCCGTGACCCAAGAAACGGAAGTCAGCCGTGCGGATTTGCCGTTTGAATTCATGCTCAACGCGCTGCGGCTCAGAGACGGTTTCAAGCTGCAAGACTTTGCTGAAAAAACCGGTTTGCCCATCACCGCGCTGCAACCGGGGCTTGATGAAGCGGAACGGCGCGGATTGATCGAGCGCGATTTAGTGCGCATCAAGCCAACTGTGCGCGGATTCGACTTTTTAAATGATCTGCAGGCACTCTTTTTGACAGACTGATCAACTTTAACGTTTATAAAAATACTCATTATGGAAACCTCCAGCATCATTTTGCTGCTCGTCAGTGCATCTATTAGCTTTGCGCTGGGGCGAGTCATCGTTCATTTCCGGAATGTCAAACGCAAACGCCAATCCCTTGAGCGGCAAGCCCAAGAAAAGCAGAATTGCCCTCCTGAGCCCGAATCCAAGAACAAAGCTAAACGCAAGCGTCAGCTACAAGAACTGAACAAAGCACAGCGGAAAAAGGCCCCCGTTGCCAAATGAACAGCCACGCCAGTTGCCTTGCTTATGAATTATTTTGG
>CANFSO010000073.1 GCA_947449895.1 Comamonadaceae bacterium | reverse complement strand
TTTTTTCAATACCTACGTTACGGAAGAGCAAATTTTTGCTTATTTAAGTAATATATTTAAAACTGTAGGAGTTGCCCTACACATGCATCGCTGAGTCGCTGTCAAAATTCTTTAACGATACATTACGAAACACGAATTACCCCAAGGCTCTAGCAGGAGCTCCTCCGTTCACAGAAGAGCTCTAAAACCCAGCCGCCACGCCCAATGGACCTTAAGTGAGATTGAAGACTTTTATCGTCGAGGATAACGCCACCATCAGAGAAAATCTGATTGGCACGCTCGAAGAACTGACCTGCGTTCAGGCGGTTGGAACTGCAGAAACAGAACTGGAGGGACGCGAGTGGCTCACCCAAAATAAGGATGAGTGGAATCTGGCCATTGTTGATCTGTTTCTTAGGCAAGGCACCGGACTCGGTGTGCTCACTGCGTGCCAAGGACGCAAGCAAAACCAAAAAGTGATTGTGCTAAGCAACTACGCCACTGAAGACATTCGTCAGCGCTGTGCTCAGTTGGGTGTGGACGCTGTCTTTGACAAGTCCAATGAAATTGATGCCTTGGTGAGCTACTGCATCGAACTCTGCCAGCCCACCAAAGATTAGCAGGGTCAGTCGATCAGCTTGTTTTTGAGCGCGTAATAGGTCAGGTCACTGTTTGAAGACAGACTCATTTTTTCCATCACACGCGTGCGGTAAGTGCTCACAGTTTTGACACTCAAAGAAAGCGCCTTGGCAATGTCGCCAGCAGTTTCGCCCTTGGCAAGTTTCAAGAAAACCTGAAACTCACGCTCCGACAATTGTTCATGTGCGGCGATGTCGTGGGGACGATTGAGTTGTTGCGCCAACAATTCAGCCACGCCGGGTGTGATGTAACGCTTCCCGAGGGAAATCACTCGAATCGCGTTGACTATTTCAGTCGGGTCGCACTCTTTATTCAGGTAGCCACTGGCACCTTGGCGAATCAGGTTCACAGCGTAATGTTCTTCCGGATAGCCACTCAAAATCAGGATGCCAACATCAGGCGCCTTGGCGCGAATCATGGCCAATGCATCAATGCCACTTTGTCCGGGCATGGACAAGTCCATCACCAAAATATCAAGTTCGACGTTGCGCACCAAGTCTATCGCTTCACGGCCACTGGCAGCTTCGCCCACAACCCTCAAGTCGACATGGTCGGAAAAGAACTGTTTCAGCCCAGAACGAACAATTGCATGGTCATCAACAATACCAATTTTTATCATTTTATTGTCTTTCTAGATAATCTATTGTGTGCGCTAATGCTGCTTTTTAAAGCTGTTCATTGGCAAAAAATTTTAATTTTTCGCAACGATCGATTGTTGACGAATAATTCACCGATATTTAATGGGAGCTCACGTTGAAGCAGTTATCAATACCAAAGCTGATGATCAGCTTGCCACTCGCCATCCTTGGAGCGGCCATATTGATCTCGATCAACGAAGCTAGTTTTCATGCGTCCACACAAGCGACACAAAAGATTGAAAAAGCCGAATTTACGCGCCATTCGGTAGGCCAACTCATGCAAACCGTGCTGGACGGAGAGACCGGTACGCGTGGTTTTTTACTCACCGGCGACGACAAATACCTTCAGCCTTACAACAGTGCTCGCGCTCAACTCGATCAAGATTTAGCACAGCTGCGCCAAGAGTTGCTCGACCAACCAGATGACTTGATCGAGTTCGAATTAATGGCACTCCACATTAGCCGAAAACAAAGCGAAAACGATTTAAGTGTTCGCATGCGAAAAATTGGCAATGACGACGCATGGAAGTTCATGCTGACCACTGACGTAGGCAAACAGCACATGGATGCGATCCGGGTTCAGTCTGAAAAGCTCATGACCTCCAGCCTTTCAAAGATGGAGACCGCACACAGCCAGATCAACCACTCTTTGATGCTTTCGCGCATCGGTATTGCCGCGATCACCCTTGCCGGGTTGTTGGCTTTTTACATGTACTTGATGCAAACCGAGGCATTGATCACTGCGGGAACGAGAGAGCGAAAATCACTACAGAATGAGCGCGAACGACTAGAAGCGCAAGTTCGAGACCGCACAGCCAAACTGGCAAAACTTGCCACCTACCTCCAGGAAGTTCGAGAAGACGAGCGCGGTCACCTCGCACGCGAATTACATGATGAACTCGGCGCCCTGTTGACGGCAGCCAAGCTAGATGTTGCACGTATCAGATCCCGCTTGGGCAATAGCGTGCCTGAAGCCACCGAGCGACTTGAGCACCTGATCAGCACACTGAATAGCGGAATTGCATTAAAACGGCGGATTGTGGAAGACTTGCGACCGTCTTCGCTGTCCCACTTGGGGCTGGTCGCGTCACTGGAAATTCTGACGCGTGAGTTTGCCGAACGCTCTGGCATTGAGATTGGAACTAAGCTGGCCTCAGTCGAGCTCAGCGGCTCGGCGCAACTCACGGTTTATCGGCTGGTTCAAGAATCACTCACCAACATGAGTAAATATGCAAAAGCCACCCATGCAGACATCACCCTGAGCAACAACGATGACCACGTCATCATCGATGTCATTGACAACGGCCAGGGATTTGATACCGACAAGGTTGCAACAACCAGCCATGGGCTTGCAGGCATGCGGCACCGCGTCGAAGCTGCAGGCGGGCAATTGTTGATCGAATCCAGCCCAGGCAAAGGCACTCACATACACGCAAACTTGCCGAAGCCGAGCTAAGTCACTTTCCTTTCCCGCGCTTGAACACCTTGGCAGGCTTGGCCACAAGCCTTTGTCCTACACGACCTTGAACTGTTCTCCGACAAGGCGACCCGGAGCTAGCCGATGAAGCTCATCACAAGAGCTCCTTAAACTGGAATTCAGACGTCGAATGAAGACACTACCCAGATCGAGCCATCCCATTAGCCACTGGTCTGGAAGTCTTTGACGACACAAACGCTGAAGCCGATTTGCTTCGTCACTCCACACAAAGGATCCGTCATGACAGCCAACAATTCTGGAACACAAGCAGCTCGTAATACCCGTGAAGAAGCCTTGCAAGCAACAGTACAAGCAACTGAACTCACGCGTAGCTACGCCAAAGAAGCACTCGACCAAGCTGAAGGCAAAATCCGCGAATTGCGCGGAAGTGTTGACCCCATGGTCGACAAACTGGCCGACACCGCCCAAAAACTGGCACGCCAAAGCATGGACATGGCCGCGGAAGCCAAACACAAAGCGCAAGAATCCTTGGCCCGCTATACCGATGTCACCACCAAATACGTCAGCGAGCAACCGATGCGCTCAGTTCTGATTGCAGCCGCTGTAGGCGCTGCTGTCGCGCTGCTGGTGGCTGCCGCTCGGAACAACAAACGCTACTGATCGCCCAGGTTCTTTCTGCCAGTAACACGCCATTTATGCTCCATCCTCTTTTTGCGACCCTGATTAAACGCCCTGACCTCATCGCAGATCACCTCGCGGCGTACGTTGAACTGGTCGGCCAAGAGAGCTCGGGGCTGGGCATAGACTGGCTCAAGCGGGGGCTGGCTTGGGCGCTTGTCGCATCAGGGGCTTTGGTATTTATTATTTTTTCAGGCATCGCACTCATGCTGTGGTCACTGAATCAGTTTCATTGGGCCTTGGTAGCCGTTCCTGGCGTCATGTTGCTGCTAACGTTGCTGGCTTTTTTAAAAGCCAGGACACCGATCGACAGTGACCGCTTCACTGAGCTCAAGGCACAAATGAACAGTGACTTGCGCGCCTTGCGTGAAGCTGCAGAATGAACATGACGCCGCAGCAGCGTTTGACTGCCAGTCGTCGCTCCATCGTGCAGAGCATGAATCGAGACCGTCAAGAACAAATGGGCGATGACTTGCCTGAGGGTTCCCATGCAAGTGCGGCCTTTGGCGAGCATGAAAACTTCGAGGGTGCAACGAATACGACACGTTCAGCACGCCAACACTCCTCTGGTTTGAATGGACTCTGGCGGACGGTGCGACGAGCCACATCAGCTTGGTGGCGATCACATCCAGCCCATCTGGCGGTGGATGTCGTACACCCTATGTTTGAGAAATATGCACAGGACCATCCGCTCAAACTGGTCAGCGCAGCGGCAGTCATCGGTGCCGCCGTGGTGATCGCCAAGCCGTGGCGGCTTATTTCGGTCACATCTGTGTTGATCGCGGCCATGCGATCAACACAGATGTCGAGCCTCGTCGCATCCTTTTTGACATCACCGCCTGAGCGGTCGCGAGACCGTTAACTCTGCTCCTGCCCACATCACTCAAGGAAACGTCAATGAAATACGCTCGCTCCATTGCCTTCGTCGCCTTGACCAGCATCACGCTCATCAGTGCAGGTTGTGCGGTAGTGAGGGGTCAAGAAACGGCCGGTTCTTACGTTGATGACACTGGCATCACGACCAGCATCAAAGCCAAATTCATCGATGACAAAATTGTTTCAGCGTCTTCCATCAGCGTTGAAACCTTGAATGGCACCGTACAGTTGTCGGGATTTGCCAAGAACGCCGCGGAAAAAACACAAGCCGAGCAGATTGCACGTAACACGCGCAATGTTCGGTCAGTTCGCAATGATATCGTTGTGCGTCAATGACCTGCAGAATCAAGGCTGGTGTAAGCAGTGTCCGTGGCGGCGCCTGAAATCACGCGGGTACTCTTGAGACATTTCGCCGAAGAGTCCGCGACCTAGCAACTTGGCGTGCGCTTCATCTTGGACATACGGCCCAGGATCTCGCAAGTAGCGATATGACCAAGCATGGCCTCGCTGCACCATCCACTGACCCACATCTTCTCGGCTCAGGTAGAGGGTCGCCAGATCACGGCCATAGTCATCAAAGCCCTGCATGCGGACCGTCACTGAACGCCTGAGCACTCGGGCTTGCAACGCTTGCCGGGCCGCCACGCCACCGGTCTGGCATATTTCAGGCGCATCTATGCCAATGATCCGTATCTTGTGTACGGCACCGCCAATCGATGGACGTACATGCACGGTATCGCCATCCACCACGTAAGTGACGACACCGGCCCACGTCGCCGGCGTCGTTGCTATCTGAGTCTGCGCTGGCAAAGCCAGTATCAGCAAAACCAACCCCACCCATGGTCGCCATGTCATCGCACCTCCTTAAATCGCATGTCTGACTCAAGACGTGATGATCCAGCCTTCGAGCGGATCCACATCATCAGGCAGACCGTAGCAAGGCTTACCGTCTTCGTGCTGTTGCTGCGCCCAAGCCGCCTGCATCAGGCACAACACAGCATCCAGCGAATCTCCAGTAGCATCGTCAACCAGACGGTCGCGCTGGGCATGCGTCAGCTTGAGGCGCAGACCCAGCCGCGTCTGACCATGCTCCAGCGCGGTGAGCATGTCCTTGCGGGCGATCAACCGTTCAGGCGTTTGCAAGGCCTTGGCGTCGTTCTTGTAGCTACGGGTTTTGGCGTTCAGACCGGCCGACTGACCCGCCTGCTGAAGCAGCTCACGCGCCAACAAGCCGGGGTAGCCCTCGAGAGCAATCCGCACCGACGCGGTCGTTGCAAGTGATGGCGCGCCCAAGGCGGGAATTTGCACGCCGGCGGCAATCAGACGCGGCACACCCGCATGCAACATGTAGGCGACGGGCGGGTTGACCCATTTCATCGAACTGCTGGAGCCCGCAGGGATGTCGGTGACGCGGTGAGCGAACTTTTGACCCACCGGCCGGGCATGGCAAAAGGCCGCGAAGGTGTTGCGAATCTCGGGTCGTGTTAGCTTGGCGTAGTGCTGCATACAAGCCAACCACTGCTGAGGCCAACCCAGTGTGGTCACCAGTTCACGCGGCAGGCCAAAGGGCAAATCAAAAGCACCGACCCAAGCCCGGTCTTGCGTCAACCAAAGCGAAAAACCCTCCAGCGTTTCAACCCGTTCAAGTTGAACCAATTGGACACGACCGCTGTGCATCTGGCCCGTGGCAAAAACGATGGGTTTGCGGCGGCTAGGGCTGCTGGAAAAATCGCAGCCAACAAGAAGCATGTCCAAGGCGTCAGGAACGGCCGACGATGGACGCTGTCGCCATCAGCTCCTGCAACAAAGCCATGGACACGGCACCAGACATGCCGTAAGGGTCGAGCTCTGGCCGCTCTGAGTATTTGAGCAAGATAGAGGTGTTGAGCTTGGCTGCGTTGACCTGCCCCATGGTCCAGCCGCCAAACTTGCGTTCGCTGATCTCTTCATAACTCAACAAAATGACATCTTTGTGGCGGGGATCGTTGAGGATGTGCTTATAGAGCTCATTGACCGCCATGCGCCCACCTTCTATAGCCTGTAAAAAAATCCCGCCACCGTAGCAAAGTATGCCGGTGATGCCGCAAGTCGGGTTGTGGCTGCGCGACTTGGCCAGAATGGCGTCTGTGACTTCAGAGCTCTGGGGATCAGCCGCGCGGCTGGCGTAAAGAAGGCGTACCAACATGATGAGAGATCCTTTGAGCGTTTGATACGCGCGAGAAGATACAGGAGGAAAACAGGTGACTTCAATTTTAAAAAATAAAATTGTTCAGTTGTTGGTTTTCTTTGGAATGAGTGACAGGAATTCACGACGCAAGTTGGGGTCTTTCAAAAAGACGCCGCGCATCACTGAGTTGATCATCTTGCTGTCAAGGTCTTTGACACCGCGCCAACCCATGCAGAAATGTGAGGCTTCCATCACGATGGCGAGGCCGTCAGGCTGTGTTTTTTCCTGGATCAGGTCGGCCAACTGGACCACGGCTTCTTCCTGAATCTGTGGCCGGCCCATGACCCACTCGGCCAAGCGCGCGTACTTTGACAGTCCAATCACATTGGTATGCTCGTTCGGCAAGACGCCGATCCAGACTTGCCCAACGATGGGGCAGAAATGATGCGAGCAAGCGCTGCGCACTGTGATGGGCCCGACGATCATGAGTTCATTCAGGTGCTCCGCGTTGGGAAACTCCGTGATGGTTGGGGCTTCTAGGTAGCGGCCTTTGAACACCTCATTGAGATACATCTTGGCCACACGACGGGCCGTGTTGTTCGTGTTGTGGTCGTTTTCTGTGTCAATGACCAGACTATCAAGGACGCCCTGCATCTTGCCCTCGACTTCATCCAGCAGTTTTTCCAAGTCACCAGGTTCAATGAATTCGGCGATGTTGTCGTTGGCGTTGAAGCGCTTGCGGGCGTGCGCAATACGCTCCCTGATCTTGACCGACATCGGGGTGCCTTCGTCGTCGGCGGGCGCTGATTCGGGCGCTGAGGGCGTGGTTGATTTCATAAGCATGCAGAATGGTAACAGTCCTAAAAAAAACCAGCAGATCTATTGACATACAGATATTCCCACCTTTTGAGTCTCTGCCAAATTATCTTTGCTGAATTTTTACTCGCAAAAATATTAAAACTCAATAACGTTGGCCGGCCAGCAACAAAGCCAGCCGCATCAACGCATAGGCCGCGAGGTCGAGCAGGCGCTGACGCCAAGGGCGTCCGTTGTACTCAACGGGCTCCACGCGCCGACCATGACCGGCGATGGCAACCAGCAGTCGCTCCTGCAAATCTTTTGCAAACACGCGGTCATCCAGCACCACGTTGGCTTCGCGTGCCAGCAACAGGCTCAAAGGGTCGAGGTTGGATGAGCCGACCGTGGCCCAGTGGCCGTCGACCACCGCCACCTTGGCGTGCAAAAAGCTGGCTTCGTACTCGTGGATTTCAACCCCCGCATCGAGCAGCGCGCCATAGACCGGACGGGTGGCGTGGTACTGCATGAAATACTCATACTTGCCTTGCAACAGCAAGGTGACCTTGACGCCGCGCCTGGCAGCCTTGATCAGCGCACGACGCAAGCGGCCGCCCGGCACAAAATACGCATTGGCGATCAAGATCTCTTGACGCGCTTGGCCAATGGCCTTGCGGTAAGCGCGTTCAATGATGTTGCGGTTGAGTAAATTGTCGCGGAGCAACAGCGCCGCCCGGGCCGCCGGTAAGGCATGCGACGTTTTGGCTCCTGCTGGCCGGGACGACAGCGCCAACGCGCGCCGGCGTGCCAGATGCGCAGCACTGATGCGACCACCGTAACCCGCTGCTTTGAAGGCCTCCCAAGCTTCCGCTAAGTGGTGACGGCGTGCGCTGTAACCGGCCTGCACGCGCCACCACAGCAAGGCCATAGCCTCGGAAGCGGCTCCAGCCACGGGTCCATGCAGTGCCACGGTGAAGTCAAAACGCGGTGAGTCGAGCACGCCATGTGTTGGATCGTAATAATCGTCCAGCACATTGATGCCGCCACAAAAGACCATGTCTTGATCCACCACGCAGAGTTTGCGGTGCAGCCGCCGCCAAAGGTCGGGCCGCACCAAGCCCAAGCCGGGCCAGTTGCCGGTCAGCGGGAAATACACCTGCCAGTGCACACCCGCGGTTTTGAGTTTTTCCTGCCACTCAAGCTCCAGCGCTGCCGTGCCAATGCCATCGACCAGCACCTGCACCGTCAAGCCTCGTTCGGCCGCGCGCATCAAGGCCTCAGCAACATCCGCACCCACGCCATGAAAGTCAAAAATATAGGTTTCGAGTTGCACCCAATAAGTCGCGTCATCGATTGCCGTGATCAGTGCCGGGAAAAAAGCCACGCCGCCTTGCAACAACTGCGGCGGCAGTTTGGGCAAAGATATAAGGGCTTCAGTCATGCGTCAAGAGTGACACAAAAATTGGTCTGCGCCAAGCAGCACCGAATGTCTTCAAGTGCGGGTTTGCACAAACTTCGGCAAAAGCAAGATAGCCTCGGCATTCGAGGACGAATAGCAGAGTTCGGCGGCAGCGCGCCAATCCAGCCACTGCCAATCGCTGTGTTCACGAGAACTCAAACGCACCGGAATGGCTTCAGGGACACACAAGCTGAACAGGTGCTCGGTGTTGCGCGTCACGCCGGGCGCATAACGGTGACGCCAGGCCGGGTAAATCTCGTACACATTGGTCATACCCCAGTCCAGCAGATCGGCGGGCTGGACTGCCAAACCGGTTTCTTCCTGCACCTCACGCGCGGCGGTGTGGCGCAGATCAGCGTCTTCGGCATCGACCGAACCCGTCACGCTTTGCCAAAATTCAGCGTGGTCGGCGCGCCGGATCAGCAACACCTCTAAGGCTGGCGTGTGAATCACCACCAGCACGGAGACCGGGAGCTTGAACGTTTTCATTCAAGTGTCAGGGTACCGCATCCGCACTGCTGATGGCGCAAGCTGGATGCTGGGTTCAGGCCGGCAGCGGATTGCGCAGACGGATGTGCAGTTCACGCAATTGCTTTTCGTCAACCGAGCTGGGCGCATGCGTGAGCAAGCACTGTGCGCGCTGGGTTTTCGGGAAGGCGATCACGTCGCGGATCGACTCGGCACCGGTCATCATGGTGACGATGCGGTCCAAGCCAAAAGCCAGACCACCGTGCGGTGGCGCGCCGTACTGTAGCGCGTCCAGCAGGAAGCCAAACTTCTCTTGCGCTTCTTCCGGGCCGATTTTCAGGGCGTCGAACACCTTGCTTTGCACATCTGCACGGTGAATCCGCACGGAACCGCCACCGAGTTCCCAGCCGTTCAGCACCATGTCGTAGGCTTTGGCGATGCAGCGGCCTGGGTCCGTGTCCATCCAGTCTTCATGGCCGTCTTTCGGCGCCGTGAAGGGATGGTGCACAGCGCTCCAACGGTTGTTGGCTTCGTCGTGTTCAAACATCGGAAAGTCGACCACCCAGAGCGGCTTCCAGCCCGCCGTGAAGACACCTACTTTTTTACCCAGCGGGCTCAGGCCAATCTTCAGACGCAAGGCACCGATGCTGTCGTTGACCACCTTGGACTTGTCGGCGCCAAAGAAAATAATGTCGCCGTTTTGAGCACCGCAGCGCTTCAAGATTTCGGTCAAAGCAGCATCGTGAATATTTTTCACGATCGGGCTTTGCAAGCCCTCACGGCCCTTGCTGACGTCGTTGACCTTGACCCAAGCCAAGCCCTTGGCACCGTAGATCTTGACAAATTCAGTGTAGCCGTCAATCTCGCTGCGGCTCATCTCAGAACCACCCGGCACACGCAGCGCGACAACTCGGCCGCCCGGCGTGGTGGCTGGTGTGCTGAAGACTTTGAAATCGACGTCGGCCATGACGTCAGTCAGCTCGGTGAACTCAAGACTGATGCGCAAGTCGGGCTTGTCCGAGCCGAAGCGGTGCATCGCGTCGGCATAGGCCATGACCGGGAATTCACCCAAGTCGGTGGCCAACACGGTCTTGAAAATGTTGCTGATCATGCCCTGGAACATGTCGCGAATTTCTTGCTCGTCCATGAACGAGGTTTCAATATCGATCTGCGTGAATTCAGGCTGCCGATCAGCGCGCAAGTCTTCGTCGCGAAAGCATTTGGTGATCTGGTAGTAGCGGTCAAAACCGGCCACCATCAACAACTGCTTGAACAACTGCGGACTTTGCGGCAAGGCGAAAAAATGACCTTCATTGACCCGGCTCGGCACCAAGTAATCACGCGCACCTTCAGGCGTGCTTTTCGTCAGCATCGGTGTTTCGATGTCGATGAAACCATTGGCGTCGAGGAACTTGCGGGTCTCCATCGCCACGCGGTAACGCAGCATCAGGTTGTTCTGCATGTAAGGACGGCGCAGGTCTAGCACGCGATGCGTCAGACGCGTGGTCTCCGACAGGTTGTCGTCATCCAACTGGAACGGTGGCGTGACGCTGGCGTTCAGCACCGTCAGTTCATGGCACAAAATTTCGATCTTGCCGCTTTTCAGACTGTCGTTGACCGTGCCTTCAGGACGCGCGCGAACCCAACCTTTGATCTGAACGCAGAACTCGTTGCGCACGACTTCCGCGACTTTGAACATGTCAGCGCGATCTGGGTCGCAAACCACCTGCACATAACCTTCGCGGTCGCGCAGGTCAATGAAGATCACGCCGCCGTGGTCACGTCGGCGATTGACCCAACCGCACAGGGTGACGGTTTCGCCCAGCAGGGCATCGGTCACCAGACCGCAATAGTGGGAGCGCATTTTGGAAGCGTTGGACATACGGAGATTGCTTTACGGTTAACGGTTAACGGATTTCGCGAAGGGGAAAAGGGCGCAGCTTCCAAGAAAAGCTGCCGCACAAGCATTAAATTGGCTAGAGTGGTTTGTGGCTGGCAGGACTGCCGGGAGCCACAACGCCCATGGAGATCACATAGGTCAGCGCTTCGTCGACACTCATTTTCAGTTCAATGCAGTCTGACTTTTTCAACATGACAAAGTAACCACCGGTTGGGTTCGGCGTGGTCGGCACATAAACGCTGAGATACTCGCCAACCAGATGATTGACGACATCACCGCCGGGCGTGCCGGTCTGAAACCCGATGGTCCAGACACCTTCACGCGGCCACTGGATCAGCAAGGCCTTGCGAAAGGCATTGCCATTCTCTGAAAACAAAGTGTCAGAGACCTGTTTGACGCTGGAATAAATCGACCTCACGATTGGAATCCGGCCTAGCAGGGCGTCCCACCAGCCAACCAGTTTCCGGCCAAAAAAATTACTGGCCACAGCCCCTATCAACAAGACAATCGCCAGCGCAAGCAAAACACCAAAGCCGGGAAGATGAAAGCCCAGCAAATGGTCAGGATGCCAAGCGTGAGGCAATATTTGCAAAGTCTGGTCGAGCGTACCGACAATCCAGTCGAGTACACCCAGCGTGATCGCCAGTGGCACCAACACCAACAAGCCGGCCAGCAGCCAGCGGCGCACGGCAGCCATCAGTCGGCTTTGCCAGATGAAGGAGCAGGGGCAGCGGGTGCGCTTGGCGCTGGCGCAGCAGCAGGGCTGTCAGCTTTAGGCGCCGGCGCCGAAGCGGCTGCTGGTGCGTCAGAAGTCGATGCCGCAGGCGCTACGCCGTCCTTGGCCTTAGGGGCGCCTGAGTCGCCACCTCGAAAGTCTGTCACATACCAGCCGGAGCCCTTGAGCTGAAAGCCAGCGGCGGTGAGCTGCTTCTTGAAACTTGGAGCACCGCACTGCGGACAGTCGGTCAGCAGGGGGTCCGAGAGTTTTTGTAAAACGTCCTTGGCATGCCCGCAGGACTCGCATTTGTAGGCGTAAATTGGCATAGCACTAGATGGTTTCGGATGAGTTGGGCAGCCTGCAAATGGGGGTCAGGATGCAAACCTTCAATTATAGGCGCTGCACTTTGACACCCGACACCTCAAAACAGCCGTATGCGCAGCATCACCTGCATGGCCAGCAAGCCCAGCGCGAAGCCCAGCCCGCCGTAAACAAGCCCCTGCAGCAGCTTATTGGTGCGTTTTTGCTCGGCCAGCAGTTCGACCAATTCGCGCCGGTTACCCGACGATTGCGTCTTTAGGAACTGATGGAAAAGACGCGGCAATGCAGGCAACAGCTTGGCGTATGTCGGCGCTTCGGCCTTGAGTTCAGCCAGCAATTTTTCCGGGCCGACTTGCTCCATCATCCATTTTTCTAGGAACGGCTTGGCCGTGCTCCACAAATCGAGTTCAGGATCGAGCTCTCGGCCCAAGCCCTCGATGTTGAGCAGCGTCTTTTGAAGCAGCACCAACTGCGGCTGAATTTCGACTTGAAAGCGCCGTGATGTTTGGAACAACCGCATCAAGACCATTCCGAGCGAAATTTCCTTCAACGGTCGGTCAAAGTAAGGCTCGCAGCAAGCGCGAATAGCCGATTCAAGTTGATCCACACGGGTGCGCGCGGGCACCCAGCCCGACTCAATGTGCAGTTCGGCCACGCGTTTGTAGTCACGCTGGAAAAAAGCTGTGAAGTTTTGCGCCAAGTATTCTTTGTCGACCTCGGTCAGGGTCCCGACAATGCCGAAATCAAGCGAAATGTAGCGTCCGAAAGTGGCGGGTTCGAGACTCACCTGGATGTTGCCAGGGTGCATGTCGGCGTGGAAAAACCCGTCGCGAAAGACCTGCGTGAAAAAGATCGTCACACCATCACGGGCCAGCTTGCGAATGTCGACGCCCGCATCCCGCAGACGCTGCACTTGACTGATCGGCACACCCTTCATGCGCTGCATGACCATCACATTGGGCATGCAAAAGTCCCATACCATCTCAGGGATCATCACCAGGTTCAGGCCCTGCATGTTGCGGCGCAATTGGGCCGCGTTGGCGGCTTCACGCAGCAAGTCCAGTTCATCGTGCAAGTGGGTGTCGAATTCAGCCACCACTTCGCGCGGCTTCAGGCGCTTGCCATCGGCCGACAGGCTTTCGACCCAGCCCGCCATCATGCGCATGAGGGCCAAGTCTTTTTC
>CANFSO010000072.1 GCA_947449895.1 Comamonadaceae bacterium | reverse complement strand
TGAAGCAAGCCCACGCCAAAAGCCAAGGCGCGGTCGCCGGCTTTCTGGATCACCGGGCCGTCGGCGCTGGGGTCTGAAAACGGCACACCGAGCTCGATCACATCGGCACCGCCGGCCACCATGCCGTGCATCAGCGCGGGCGTGATGTCAGCGAAGGGGAAGCCGGCTGTGACGTAAGGAATCAGGGCTTTTCGGTTTTGCGCCAGCAAGGCGCTCATGACAGCTTGAATGCGGCTCATGATTTAAACCCAATCACTTGTTCACCGGCAGGGCCGCCTTTGATACCTTGGCCTTGACAGGAGGGTCGGCAGTAAAAGCTGGCGTTCGACAAATCGGCCACAGTGCCGATGTCCTTGTCGCCACGGCCTGACAGGTTGACCAAAATCGACTGGTCAGCACGCATGGTCTTGGCCAGCTTCATGGCGTAGGCCACGGCATGGGCTGATTCGAGCGCCGGGATGATGCCTTCGGTGCGGCACAGGTAGTGAAAAGCCGACAGCGCTTCAACGTCGGTGATGCCGACGTATTCAGCGCGGCCAATGTCCTTCAAAAAGGCGTGCTCGGGGCCGACGCCCGGGTAATCGAGGCCAGCGCTGATGCTGTGCGTTTCGGTCACTTGGCCGTCTTCGTTTTGCAGCACATAGGTGCGGTTGCCGTGCAACACGCCGGGTGAGCCGCGCTGCAAGGAGGCCGAATGCTTGCCGCTGTCCATGCCTTCGCCAGCGGCTTCAACGCCGATCAAACGGGTGTTTTCGTGGCCGATGTAGGGATGAAAAATACCCATGGCATTGCTGCCGCCGCCAACGCAGGCGAGCACCGCATCGGGCTGTTTGCCGCCGGTCATCTCGGGCATTTGCGTCAGGCACTCTTCGCCGATGACGCTCTGAAAATCGCGCACCATCATCGGGTAAGGGTGCGGGCCAGCCACGGTGCCGATGATGTAAAAAGTGTTGTCGACGTTGGCGACCCAGTCGCGCATGGCTTCGTTGAGCGCGTCTTTCAGCGTTTTGCTGCCGGACTCGACCGGCACCACAGTGGCGCCGAGCAGCTTCATGCGGTAGACGTTGGGGCTTTGCCGTTTGATGTCTTCGCTGCCCATGTAGACCACGCATTCGAGGCCGTAGCGCGCGCAAATGGTGGCGGTGGCCACGCCGTGTTGGCCGGCGCCGGTTTCAGCAATGATGCGGGGCTTGCCCATGCGACGCGCCAGCATGGCTTGGCCGATGGTGTTGTTGATCTTGTGCGCGCCGGTGTGGTTCAGGTCTTCACGCTTGAGGTAAATCTGCGCGCCGCCTTGCTCGCGGCTCATCCGGGCCGCATGGTAAATCGGCGACGGCCGGCCGACAAAATGCTTCAGTTCGTAGTGAAACTCGGCCAAAAAAGCCGGGTCGTGCTGGTAGCGTGCATAAGCCGCTTTCAGCTCATTGATCGCATGGGTCAGTGTTTCGGAGACGAAACTGCCGCCGTAGATGCCGAAATGGCCGCTGGCATCAGGTTGTTGGTAGGGGTACATGGTCTTTTAATCAGTTGGGGACAGAGCAACTCATTCGCTGCGCTCATGTAGTTTGGTCTGTCCCACAAGGTTTCACGTTTTCTCGTCAGCAGCACGCACGGCTGCCACGAATTGCTTGATTTTGTCGGCGCTTTTGACGCCCTTGGACACCTCCACGCCGGAGCTCACATCAACGGCCAGCGTTTTGCAGCGCGGCCTGACCTGCAAAATGCCATCGGTCACATTTGCAGGCGTCAATCCACCAGACAAAACGAGGTGAGCGTTGACGTTTGGAGGAAGCAGTGACCAATTGAATGTTTTTCCGCCACCACCAAAACCGTCGACATGGGCGTCGAGCAATATGGCTTGGGCTGCGTTGAAGTCGTGGGCGTATTTTACGAGATTAAAGCTGTCATCACCGTTTTCCGGGGCATCCAGCGGGATGCGGGCCGCGCGTACAAAGGGCCTGCCGTGGCGCAGGCAGTCGGCCGGGCTTTCGTCGCCGTGGAACTGCAGCAGGGCGGTGGGCAGCAGCGCGCAGGCCTCAGCCACTTGGTTCGCGGACGCATTGACGAACAACAGCACGGGGGTGATGTAGGCGGGCAGCCGCGCTGCCAGCTCGGCCGCACGTTCGGCGCTGACGTAGCGGGCGCTGGGCTCGTACAGCACAAAGCCGACAGCATCGGCGCCGGCGGCAACGGCTGCGTCGACGTCTTCTTCACGGGTCAGGCCGCAAATTTTGATTCGGGTTCGCTGGTTCATGGCAACCAATCATAGGCGGGGGCGCTGCTTGGCAAACCAAAATGGTCTTCATACACCGGGCCGACGAAGTACAGGCCGTCGGGCGAAAAAGTCGGGGCCGCAGCATCGCGGCTGCGCGCCGCCAGCACGTCCAAGATCCATTCTGGGTTGTGGCCGCCCTGACCGACGCTGACCAGGCAACCCATGATGTTGCGGATCATGTGGTGCAAAAAGGCGTTGGCCTCGAATTCAAAGCGCCAATAAGGGCCGCGCTGCAACACTTGGATGCGGGTGATGGTTTTGACCGGGCTTTTGGCCTGGCACTGAGCCGCCCGGAAAGAAGAAAAGTCATGCTCGCCCAGCAAGTAGGCGGCGGCACGCTCTATGGCAACGCTGTTCATAGACCGGTAGACCCAGCCGACCCTGCCGGCTTCAACGCTCGGCCGCACCGGTGACTCGAGCAGCACGTAGGCGTAGCGTCGGGCGATCGCCGAGGCGCGCGAGTGAAACCCATCATGACCATCCGGCATCTGCTGCGCCCACTGTACGGCGATGTCGCGTGGCAAAAATGCGTTGGTGCCGCGCACCCAAGAGGCCATGTCGCGCACCAGTGGGGTGTCGAAATGCACCACCTGCATCAGGCCGTGAACGCCGGCATCGGTGCGGCCGGCACACATTACCCGCAGCGGTTGCATGGCAAATTTGGCCAAGGCGCTTTCGAGTTTGTCCTGGATAGTGTTGCCCGAGAGTTGGCTCTGCCAGCCCTGGTAAGCGCTGCCGTTGTAGCTGATGCCTAACGCGACTCTCAAGACTTGGTTCGGGTCGTTGCGCTGCGGCGCGGCATTGTCAAGCTTCTAGCAGGATGCGCAGCATGCGACGCAGCGGCTCGGCAGCACCCCACAAGAGTTGGTCGCCGACGGTGAAGGCGCCGACATAGTCATCGCCCATGGCCAACTTGCGCACGCGTCCGACCGGAATCCGCATGGTGCCGGTGACCGCCACAGGGGTCAGGTCGCGGATGCTGGCTTCCCGCGTATTGGGAACCAATTGGACCCACTCGTTGTCGGCGGCGATCATGGCTTCGATGTCGGCCACTGGCACATTTTTCTTCAGCTTGAAGGTCAATGCCTGGCTGTGGCAGCGCATGGCGCCGACACGGACGCAAAAGCCATCGACCGGCACAGCAGGACTGCCAAAACCTGGGCCTTGGGCGAGGATCTTGTTGGTCTCAGCCATGCCCTTCCATTCTTCTTTGGACATGCCGTCGCCCAGATCTTTGTCGATCCAAGGTATCAGCGAGCCACCCAGCGGGACGCCGAAGTTGGCGGTCTCTGCGGCCGTCAAGCTGCGCTGTTTGGCAATGACCTTGCGGTCGATTTCCAAGATCGCACTTTTTGGGTCGTCCAGCAGGTCTTTGACTTCTGCGTTCAGCGTGCCGTATTGCGTCAGCAACTCGCGCATGTGCTGGGCACCGCCGCCCGAGGCTGCTTGGTAGGTCTGGGTGCTCATCCACTCGACGAGGCCGGCTTTGTACAGCGCGCCCACGCCCATCAACATGCAGCTCACGGTGCAGTTGCCGCCCACCCAGTTTTTGCCGCCGCGTTGCAAGGCGTTTTTGATCACTGGCAGATTGACCGGGTCAAGCACGATGACTGCGTCATCGTTCATGCGCAGCGTCGATGCGGCGTCAATCCAGTGACCAGTCCAGCCAGCGGCGCGGAGTTTTGGGAAAACTTCAGCGGTGTAGTCGCCACCTTGGGCGGTCAAAATGATGTCGCATTTTTTCAGCGCATCGATGTCAAAAGCGTCTTTGAGCGTGGTTTCGTTTTTCGCCTGCGCCGGAGCTTTGCCACCGGCATTGGACGTTGAGAAAAACATTGGCTCAATCAGGGCAAAGTCGCCCTCGGCTTGCATGCGGTCAATCAACACCGAGCCGACCATGCCGCGCCAGCCGACCAAACCTACTAAATTACCTGTCAATTTCACTTGAGATCCTTCAATTAATTCTGAGATGCAGCGGCCAGCGTTCAGCCGAGCGCTTTGACCACGGCGTTGCCCATCTCGACGGTGCCAACGCGGGTCGTGCCTTCGCTGTAGATGTCCGGCGTGCGCAGGCCTTGGGTCAACACTGCGTCTACGGCTTTTTCAATGCGTGCGGCAGCTTCGGGCTGGTTCAAGCTGAAGCGCAGCATCATGGCGGCGCTCAAAATGGTGGCCAGCGGGTTTGCGACACCTTTGCCAGCGATGTCGGGCGCGCTGCCGTGGCTCGGTTCGTACAGGCCTTGGTTTTGGGCGTTCAGGCTGGCCGATGGCAACATGCCAATGCTGCCAGTAAGCATGGCCGCAGCGTCGCTCAAGATGTCGCCGAACATGTTGCCGGTCACCACCACGTCAAATTTTTTCGGTGCTTTCACCAGTTGCATGGCGGCGTTGTCGACATACATGTGGTCCAGCGCGACGTCGGGATATTGCAGGCCGACTTCTGTCACGACGTCTTTCCAGAACTGGAAGGTTTCAAGCACGTTGGCCTTGTCGACGCTGGTGACACGTTTGCTGCGTTTGCGTGCAGCTTGAAAAGCCACGTGCGCAATACGTTCGATTTCCGGGCGCGAATAGCGCATGGTGTCGAAGGCTTCTTCGCTGCCAGGGAAGTGTCCGTCGGTGGCGACGCGGCGACCGCGGGGTTGGCCAAAGTAAATGTCACCCGTCAGCTCACGAATGATGAGGATGTCGAGGCCCGACACCAGTTCACGTTTCAGGCTGGAGGCGTCGACCAGTTGCGGGTAGCAAATGGCGGGGCGAAAGTTGGCAAACAGGGCAAGGTGTTTGCGCAAACCTAAAATGGCTTGCTCAGGCCGCAGCGGGCGGTCCAGCGTGTCGTATTTCCAGTCGCCGACAGCGCCAAACAAAATCGCATCTGAGGCTTTGGCCAGAGCCAGCGTGGCTTCCGGCAGCGGGTGGCCGTGGGCGTCAAAAGCGGCACCGCCGACCAGCGCGGTTTCCAGCGTCATGTCCAAGTCCAGAACCTTTAGGACCTTGACGGCCTCAGCCACGATTTCGGTGCCAATGCCATCGCCCGGGAGTACTGCAATTTTCATTATTTAGTCATTCATGCGTTGCGGGCTGAGCCGCGAATTAATGGGCGCGCGGAACTCGCGAAAAATCAAGCTTTGTGCGTGTGAGCTAGCCAAGGTTTTGTGGCCAGACGTTCAGCCTCAAAAGCCTTGATTTTGTCGGCTTTTTGCAGGGTCAGGCCTATGTCGTCAAGACCACCCAGCAGGCAAAACTTCCGGAAAGGTTGAACCTCAAACGGGAGTTCTTCCCCTTGCGGCTTGATAACCACTTGGCGCTCGAGGTCGATGGTCAGCTGGTAACCCGGAAATGCCAGTGCATCAGCAAACAGCTGGCTCACCTGGGCGTCCGGTAAGACGATCGGCAGCAAGCCGTTTTTGAAGCTGTTGTTGAAAAAGATGTCGGCGTAGCTGGGTGCAATGATGGCCCGAAAACCATATTGATCGAGGGCCCAAGGTGCGTGTTCGCGCGAGGAGCCACAACCAAAGTTTTTACGAGCCAGCAAGACCGATGCGCCTTTATAGCGTGACTGGTTCAGCACGAAGTCAGGGTTCGGCTTGCGCGAGGCTGGGTCTTGTCCGGGAAAGCCGGCGTCGAGGTAGCGCCAAGCGTCAAACAGGTTGGGGCCGAAGCCGGTTTTCCTGATCGACTTGAGGAATTGTTTCGGAATGATGGCGTCCGTGTCCACGTTTTCGCGGTCCATAGGGGCCACCAGGCCTTGGTGTACGGTGAATTTTTGCATGGCAATATCAGGTTATTTTTTGGCCGCGTTTTCAACCGCAGCGCCGGCTCTTTGCACGTCTTGCCCAAAGCCGCGAAAGGTGTTGCAGCCTGTCAGAAGTACAGACAGAGTGACGCAGACGAGAGCGATGGTTTTGTGGTTCATGGTGGGCCTTGGACTTAAGCAAATTTACGGATGTCAACGAAATGGCCGTGAACTGCGGCGGCAGCCGCCATCGCCGGGCTGACCAGATGGGTTCGTCCACCGGCGCCTTGACGTCCTTCGAAGTTACGGTTGCTGGTCGAGGCGCAGCGCTCTCCTGGCTCGAGCCGGTCTGCGTTCATGGCTAAGCACATGGAGCAACCGGGTTCGCGCCATTCAAAACCGGCGGCCACAAAAATCTTGTCGAGACCTTCGCGCTCGGCTTGTTCCTTGACCAAGCCAGAGCCCGGCACAACCATGGCGAGCTTGACGTTTTTAGCGACTTTCTGACCGATCTTTTTGACGATGGCGGCAGCTTCGCGGATGTCTTCGATGCGGCTATTGGTGCAGGAGCCGATGAAGACTTTGTCGATCATGATGTCGTTGATGGCCTTGCCGGGGGCCAGGCCCATGTAGGTCAAGGCACGTTCAATGGCATCGCGTTTGTTGGTGTCTTTTTCTTTGTCTGGATCGGGCAGGATGTCTTCGATCGACAGCACCATTTCAGGCGAGGTGCCCCAGGTGACCTGTGGACGGATGCTGCCAGCGTCGAGTTCAACCACGGCGTCAAATTTGGCGCCGGCATCAGAGTGCAGGGTGTTCCAGTACTGAACCGCCATGTCCCATTCGGGACCGCCGACAAATTGGCCTGTCTTCGGGTCAGTGCCAGGCGCGAGCAAACGACCCTTGACGTAGTCGATGGTTTTTTGGTCGACCGCCACCAAGCCGGCGCGCGCGCCGGCTTCGATCGCCATGTTGCAAACCGTCATGCGGCCTTCCATGCTCAAGGCACGGATCGCCGCGCCGCCAAACTCGATGGTGTAGCCGGTGCCGCCCGCCGTGCCAATCTTGCCAATGATGGCCAGCACGATGTCTTTGCCGGTCAGGCCGGGCGCCAGTGTGCCTTCGACTTTGATCAACAGATTTTTGGCTTTTTTGGCCAGCAGCGTTTGCGTCGCCATGACGTGTTCGACTTCACTGGTGCCAATGCCGTGTGCCAATGCGCCAAAGGCCCCGTGGGTGGAGGTGTGCGAGTCGCCGCAGACGACGGTCATACCGGGCAGCGTGGCGCCACTTTCAGGCCCCATCACGTGGACGATGCCTTGCCGCTTGGAGAGAAACGGGAAGTAGGCGGCTGCACCGAACTCCGCGATGTTGCTGTCCAGCGCGAGGACTTGTTCTTTGCCGACAGCGTCGGTCAGACCGTCGTAGCCTAACTCCCAGCCGGTGGTCGGCGTGTTGTGATCGGCGGTGGCGACGATGGAGCTGATGCGCCAGACCTTGCGGCCGGCTTCGCGAAGGCCTTCAAAGGCTTGTGGGCTGGTTACTTCATGGACCAAATGGCGGTCGATGTAAATGATGGCCGTGCCATCTTCTTCGGTGTGGACGACGTGTTCGTCCCAAATTTTGTCGTAGAGGGTTCGCATTTGTTTCCTTCGGAATTTTTTATTTTAAAGCTATGGGAGACGCTATGGAAGAGTTTGCGTGGGCCATTGCAACTGATGGCCGTGGCTTTGGCGTAATTTTTCAATGTCTTCGGGCGTATCCACGTCCTGCACAAAATGCGGATTCTCGCAGTCGAAGACGTGGACTTGCGAGCTATGTTGCTGCCGCCATTGTTTGCAGCCGACCTCGGGCTGGCAGGCCAGAATGGCGCTGCGAACCGCCTCCGTGAAGATCACCGGATTGCCAGGCTGACCTTGTACGCGTGGAAACAGCAGGGCTGTGCCTTCGGGCCGCTGTTTGAAAGCGTCCATCAGCTGTCGTACATCTTTCTCATTGATCAGGGGCTGGTCGGCCAATGCCATTAGAACGGCGTCGGTTTGGCCACTCAGGCTTTGCAGCCCCAAGCGTTGCGACGCGACCGGGCTGGCCTCCGTGTTGGGGTTTGTCACCAGCGCGACCGCAAAGTCTTGCAACAGCGGCGCTATCTCGCTCGCATGGTGGCCCAACACGACCACCAGTTCAGTCACGCCGGCGCTCTGCAAGGCCATGATCTGACGGCGTATCAGTGGCGCACCGTCGAGCTCCAGCAGTGACTTGGCCTTGTAGCCCATGCGTGCACCTGCACCAGCTGCCAGCAGCACAGCCGCCACACTCAGGGGCTGTGGGATTGCGTTGGCGGCAGGGTTTGTTGTCATTCGTGTCATCAGTCGATGATGTTGTCTGCATCGAGCACCCGTACACGTGGGTCGACGTTGTAGCCGCCAAATTCTGTGTAACGCAGCAAGTGACGCTCACAGCGCTTGCAGTGCCATACGTCGCACTGGTTGTACGGAAAAAAAGCGGGCGCGACGGGGGCGTTTGGTGAGTCGTAGCGCGTGCCCTGCGGGTGGCATTCTTCGAGCGTCGGTTCCTCGATAGTGGGGTCGCGCAGGGTTCCGATCGCTGTCATTTGCGTTGCTTCCCAGCGGTATTCAGCGAGGCTTTCCCAAGCGGGGCAGGCACCGAGGGCGCAGCGGCAAGCCTGCGCCGCTGCGGCGTAGGTCAATGCTAATCGCAGTTCGGCAGAGTTGGCGATGTGTTTCACGATGAGAAGGTCAATCGAGATTTTGGGGCGTTGAGGATTTAGGAGCCTAGATGTAAAAAAGCCCGCCGACACGAGGCAGGCAGGCTTTTCAGAACCAGCTTCTCAAGAAGCCGACAGCTTATCAGCGTTGGCCGATAGGCTTGACATCACGCGGTGTTGAACCGGAGAACAACTGGCGTGGGCGGCCAATCTTGTACTCAGGATCGCCGATCATTTCATTCAGCTGCGCGATCCAGCCGACCGTGCGCGCTAAGGCGAAGACGGCGGTGAACAGCGGCACCGGAATACCGATAGCGCGCTGGACAATGCCAGAGTAAAAGTCGACGTTAGGGTAGAGCTTGCGAGAGACAAAATAATCGTCTTCGAGGGCAATTTTTTCGAGCGTCATGGCCAGCTTGAACAGCGGGTCGTTTTCGAGGCCCATCTCTTGCAATACTTCTTTGCAGGTTTCCTGCATGAGTTTGGCGCGTGGGTCGTAGTTCTTGTAAACGCGGTGACCAAAACCCATCAGCTTGACGGTTGAGTTCTTGTCTTTGACCTGCTTGATGAACTCACCGATGTTTTCGACACCGCCATTTTGTTGGATGTCCGTCAGCATGTTCAGTGCGGCTTCGTTGGCGCCGCCGTGGGCTGGACCCCAAAGACAGGCCACACCGGCAGCGATGGCTGCAAACGGGTTGGTGCCGGACGAACCGCACAGGCGCACGGTCGATGTTGATGCGTTTTGTTCGTGGTCAGCATGCAAGATAAAGATGCGGTCGAGGGCTCGTTCGAGCACCGGATTGACCTTGTATTCTTCGCACGGTGTCGAGAACATCGTGTGCAGGAAATTGCCGGAATAGCTCAGGTCGTTACGCGGGTACACGTAAGGCTGACCGACTGTGTATTTATAAGCCATGGACACCAACGTCGGCATCTTGGCAATCAGCCGGATAGCCGCAATTTCGCGATGCTCCGGATTGTTGATGTCGGTGCTGTCATGGTAGAAGGCCGAGAGGGCGCCGACCAGGCCGGTCATGATGGCCATCGGGTGTGCATCACGACGGAAACCGCGCATGAAATATTGCATCTGCTCGTGGACCATCGTGTGGTTGGTTACACGGCCGACAAAATCTTTTTTCTGGTTGGCGTCAGGCAGCTCACCGTAAAGCAAAAGGTGGCAGGTTTCGAGGTAGTCGCAGTTGGTGGCGAGTTGCTCAATCGGGTAGCCGCGGTACAGCAACTCGCCCTTGTCGCCGTCGATGTAGGTGATGGCGGATTGGGTCGCCGCCGTCGACATGAAGCCGGGGTCGTAAGTGAACATACCGGTCTGTGCATACAGCTTGCGGATGTCTACCACGTCAGGCCCTACGGAGCCTTCGTAAACAGGCAAGTCAATGCTAGGCGTGCCGTTGCTGAATGAGAGGGTGGCTTTGTTGTCGGCTAGTTTCATTTCTCTTTCCTTTTCATGAGGGATATGGGCGATGTCTTGAGGGCACCGGTCCCAAAGGTTATAGGGTCAGGCTGGTGTTGGACTAGGCGCTGCAGGAACGATCAACAGGGCCAGCACTTCGCGGGCTTCGTCGGTCGAGGCGCTGACGGCTTCGAGCTCACCAGGCTGCTTTCGCTGTAAAAACAGATCCAGCAGATCATTGTCTGACAAGTCCATTAAATCATTCAAGCCTTTGGCTTGCCTGACGGTCAAGGTGGCTTCATGCTTGGCAAAAAAACGCTCTATGAACAAGTCGTTTTCAAGCAGGCCACGACGACAACCCCAGCGCAGCCGACTGAGCGAGCGCTCGTCCAATAGTGGGGATGACGCACTTGCTGAAGTCTCAGGTAAGGCAGATGTCACGGTGGCTGTCTCAGACTGCGCGCAGAACCATCATTTCCTTGATCTTGCCAATCGCCTTGGTCGGGTTCAAACCCTTAGGGCAGACATCTACGCAGTTCATGATGGTGTGGCAGCGGAACAAGCGGTATGGGTCTTCGAGGTTGTCGAGGCGTGCAGCGGTGTCTTCGTCGCGGCTGTCGGCGATGAAGCGGTAAGCCTGCAACAGGCCAGCCGGACCGACGAACTTGTCTGGATTCCACCAGAAGCTCGGGCAGCTGGTCGAACAGCTGGCGCACAAGATGCATTCATACAAGCCGTTCAGCTCGTCGCGCTCTTCTGGGCTTTGCAGTCGTTCTTTTTCAGGCGGCACATTGTCATTGACCAAATACGGTTTGATCGAGTTGTACTGCTTGAAGAACTGCGTCATGTCGACGATCAGGTCTCGCACGACTGGCAGACCTGGTAGCGGCTTGAGGACGATGGTGCCCTTCAGCGTGAGCATGTTGGTCAGGCAGGCGAGGCCGTTTTTGCCGTTGATGTTCATCGCATCCGAGCCGCAAACGCCTTCGCGGCAGGAGCGGCGAAAGGTGATGCTCGGGTCTTGCGCCTTGAGCTTCATCAGGGCGTCGAGCAGCATGCGTTCACTGCCATCGAGTTCAACTTCGATGGTCTGCATGTACGGCTTGGCGTCTTGATCGGGGTCGTAGCGGTAAATCTGAAAAGTGCGTTTGGCCATGGTGTACTCGCAAAAGTTGATCAGTTGGGGACAGAGCTAAAGATCTGTCCCACAAGGTGTTAGAAACTACGAACGGTCAGGGGAATTGAATCCACCGTCAGCGGTTTCATTTGCACCGGCTTGTAAGACAGGCGGTTGCCTTCACTGTGCCAGAGGGTGTGCTTGTGCCACTCGCTGTCGTTGCGTCCGTTTGGATTTTCGGGCGTGTCGCCGTAGTCATCAACCGAGTGTGCGCCACGGCTTTCGTGCCGCGCAGCGGCAGATACGATGGTGGCTTCAGCGGCTTCGATCAGGTTTTCGACTTCAAGTGCTTCGATGCGGGCGGTGTTGAAAATCTTCGACTTGTCTTTCAAGCCGATTTTCTTCACACGTTCGCGCAGTGCGGCAATCTTAGTCACGCCTTCGTCCATGATGGCTTGCGTGCGGAAGACGCCGGCATGCTGCTGCATAGCAGCGCGGATGTCGTTGGCAACGTCTTGCGCGTACTCGCCTTCGGTGGCGTTGTCGAGGCGCGCGATACGCGCCAGCGTGGCGTCAGCCGCATCGGCTGGCAGCGCTTTGTGAGTGGTGCTCTTGTTGAATTCAACAATGTGGTTGCCAGCAGCGCGGCCAAAGACCAGCAAGTCGAGCAAAGAGTTGGTGCCCAAGCGGTTCGCGCCGTGCACGCTGACGCAAGAGCATTCGCCCACGGCGTACAGGCCGTTGACCACTTCGCTTTGGTTGTCGGCATTCTGTGTGACCACTTGACCGTGGATGTTGGTCGGAATACCGCCCATCTGATAGTGGATGGTTGGTACCACAGGGATCGGTTCTTTGGTGATGTCGACGTTGGCAAAGTTGTGGCCAATCTCCAGCACTGAAGGCAGGCGCTTGAGGATGGTGTCGGCGCCAAGGTGGGTCATGTCGAGGTTGATGTAGTCCTTGTTAGGACCGCAGCCGCGACCTTCTTTGATCTCTTGGTCCATGCAGCGCGACACGTAGTCACGTGGTGCCAGATCTTTGTAAGCGGGTGCATAACGCTCCATGAAGCGTTCGCCATTGCTGTTGCGCAAAATGGCGCCTTCGCCGCGGCAGCCTTCTGTCAACAACACGCCAGCGCCATGCACGCCAGTCGGGTGGAACTGCCAGAATTCCATGTCTTCAAGTGGGATGCCGGCGCGAGCCGCCATGCCCAAACCGTCGCCGGTGTTGATGAAAGCGTTCGTCGAGGCGGCAAAAATACGGCCTGCACCGCCAGTGGCGAGCAGCGTGGTTTTGGCTTCGAAAATGTGCACGTCACCGGTTTCCATCTCGATGGCGGTGACGCCAACGACGTCACCGGCTTCGTCACGGATCAAGTCCATCGCCAGCCATTCAACGAAGAAACTGGTTTTTTCTTTGACGTTTTGTTGGTACAGCGTGTGCAGCATGGCGTGGCCCGTGCGGTCGGCTGCGGCGCAAGCGCGCTGCACGGCTTTTTCGCCGTAGTTGGCGGTGTGGCCACCAAATGGACGCTGGTAAATCGTGCCGTCTGGGTTGCGGTCGAACGGCATGCCCATGTGCTCCAGGTCATAGACGACCTTGGGCGCTTCACGGCACATGTATTCAATCGCGTCTTGGTCGCCGAGCCAGTCGGATCCCTTGACGGTGTCGTAGAAATGGTAGTGCCAGTTGTCTTCCGACATGTTGCCGAGCGAGGCGCCAATGCCGCCTTGGGCTGCCACGGTGTGCGAGCGCGTCGGGAATACTTTGGACAGAACGGCGACGTTCAGGCCTGCTTTGGCCAGTTGCAGTGAGGCGCGCATGCCGGAGCCACCGGCACCGACGATAACGACGTCAAATTTGCGCTTAGGGAGTTTCGAAGTGAGTGTCATGATTTCTTAGAGTCTCCACAAGACTTGAATGGCCCAACCGGAACATGCCACGAGCCAGACGATGGTAAATACTTGAAGCGACAAGCGCAGCGCCACGGGCTTGATGTAGTCCATGTAGATGTCCCGCATGCCGACCCAGACGTGCCACAGCAGGCACAAGATGACCACGAAGGTCAGCATTTTCATGGGTTGTGAAGCGAAGATGCCGGCCCACTTGTCGTAGCCGATAGGACCTTGGCTGAGCAGCACT
>CANFSO010000071.1 GCA_947449895.1 Comamonadaceae bacterium | reverse complement strand
TGAACTGGTCAGGGTCATGACTCTTTGTGGCTTGTCAGATATGGCCTCTCTCAACAGAGAGCTGATTTCGAGGACTTAGTGCGATCGTCGCAGGACAGCAAAGTTGGTGGCCTTGTGCTTTTTTGAGCGGCCTTACTCCACGGTAACGGGGTGTTTTGGCTGGGGGGTAATTCTGAAAAAGCAGTACCCATCGTGAAATACATCGTAAAAATTAGCCATAAAGGACTCCTTTTGTGGTCATATTCAGACTACCAAAAGGAACTATCCGACAAGGTTTTAGACCTTAGAGATCGGGAGAAGCTGACGTTCAATGCGATAGCCGAAAAGCTCATTTTAGAAGGCTATCGCTCCCCTCGTGGCTTCGACCTTGGACCTGAAAGCGTCTTTTCAATCTATAAAAAGCGGAACATCCGTGACGCTCGGATGAATCATTCGATGAGGGTGGAGATTGTGGGCGTGGAGATTGAAGGCGACTAAACTGATAAGTGTTCGGGTCGCAATTAGCGGATGCGAACACTATCCGCCTGTATCGAGGAGTCAAGATGTCTAAATGCCGATTCTGTAATTCATCCTCGTATGGGCATTGCTCCACCAGTCCGACTAAGAAGCACGAACACATCGAAGACGACAAGAAGTGCGAGTTCTGCGGCTCTAGTAGCTATGGGCATTGTTCAACCAGCCCCTTTGGTAAGCACCGCCACGGTCACGGGGGCAACAAGTGCGTTTGGTGCGGCTCCACTTCAACAGGTCATTGCTCCACAAGTCCAAGCAAGGTTCACGAGAAATGAACGAGAGTAAAGTGACCGCAGATAACTTCTTAAAGCGCAATGTCTGAAATTGTTTATTACTTACCTGGATGGGGTGGACGACTGAATACAGGACTTGGTCAAGGCTTGATGGACAGAGGCTTTGATGTTTCTGGTCGTGAAACCCGTGAGCAGTTCAGAGATTTACCTTTCTTGGAGCAAGCCCAGCTTGTTGCCAACGATTTACAAAACTACTTTTGGAAACCTGAATCTAAGGTTATTGCGAACTCGTTCGGAGCCTACTTGCTCCTAAATGCCTTGCCTCAACTACCACCTTATGTCGGGCGAGTCTTATTGCTTTCACCAATTGTCGGAACCTTTGAAGATGAAGCAACTGCTATCAACGTGGTACTGGTTGTGGGTTCGAGAGAGCAATGAACATCCAACTCACTGACAAAGTAGTCTTCGACACAGTAGTTCAGCTTCACAAAAATTCAAGCATCCTCAAGGAGGAAGTGAAGAAGCGTGTCTATGCTGAACACGGCATAAAAAGCACCGTCGCCTCAGCGGAGGAAATGAAAGGTTTTGAGCGCCAGCTACGCAAGTTCGAATCGCTCTTCCAAAACATTCAAGAGTCCATCGGCAACCTTGAAGCCAACCGAGTTTTGAAACGGATGGACGACAAGGCATACAAGACCGCCGTGGCTCGGATGAACGACGAAGCCGACCGTCTGAAAACTGAAATCACAAACCTACGCCTCAAACTCAGAGGTGAAGCCGAGAAGAAGCAGTGGGTCGATTGGATGGACAACTTCGGGGTTGAAATTGATGAAAAGAAGAGGCTGAACGACGAAAAGCGCCAGCTTTACTTGAAGGGCTTGATTGAAAAGATCGAAGCGAAGTTCAATTCAAAGACCCGTGCCCACGAACTCAAAATCCACTTCCAGCACCCCATCGTCGGCGACGGAATCAAGTGGAACGACCCAAAGAAAAAGACCTTGGGCTACAAGGTCTTAAAAGGGTCAAAAACGACCTCTGTACGGGTGGAAAAGAGGGACGGCAGGGGAAAGTAAATTACCCCCCAGCCACCTTACTCAACGGTGACACTCTTCGCCAGATTCCTCGGTTTGTCCACGTCCGTCCCCCGTGCGCAGGCGGTGTGGTACGCCAGCAATTGCAATGGCACCACGTGCAGCATCGGGCTCAGCGGGCCGTAGT
This sequence comes from Comamonadaceae bacterium, assembly GCA_947449895.1. GTDB lineage: Bacteria > Pseudomonadota > Gammaproteobacteria > Burkholderiales > Burkholderiaceae_C > Polaromonas. The sequence continues at coordinate 11,528 of CANFSO010000071.1, read as the reverse complement.
GCTCGGGCATGCGGATGACGTGAATGCCTTCACCGCTTTCAATGCGCGTGTCGGCGTCGGCCAGCACGTAGAGCACGCCGCCACGGGCGCGCACTTCTTGCAAATTGCTTTTGAGTTTTTCAAGCAAGCTGTCGTTGGGTGCCACTGTCACCACCGGCATGGCGCTGGTCACCAGCGCCAGCGGGCCGTGTTTGAGTTCACCGGCCGGGTAAGCTTCGGCGTGGATGTAGCTGATTTCTTTCAGCTTGAGCGCGCCTTCCATGGCGATCGGGTAGTGCAGGCCGCGGCCTAAAAACAACGCGTTTTCCATCTTTGCAAAGTCTTCCGACCAGCTGATGATTTGCGGCTCCAGCGCCAGCACGGCTTGCAGCGCCGCCGGCAAGTGGCGCATGGCTTTCAAATGCGCGGCTTCGTCTTCTTCAGTCAGGCGGCCTTTGCTTTGCGCCAAGGCCAAGGTGAGTAAAAACAAACCCGCCAGTTGCGCCGTGAAGGCCTTGGTCGAGGCCACACCAATCTCGACGCCAGCGCGGGTGATGTAAGCCAACTTGCATTCGCGCACCATCGCTGAGGTGGCGACGTTGCAGATGGTCAGGGTTTGCGTCATGCCCAAGCTTTGTGCGTGGCGAAGCGCGGCCAACGTGTCGGCGGTTTCACCGCTTTGCGTGATGGTGACGACCAAGGTGCGCGGGTTCGGCACGCTGGTGCGGTAGCGGTATTCGCTGGCGACTTCCACCTGCGTTGGAATGCCGGCAATGGCTTCGAGCCAATATTTGGCGGTGCAGCCGCTGTAGTAACTGGTGCCGCAGGCCAGGATCAACACCGAATCAATGTCCTTGAAGGTGCGGTAAGCCGCGTCGCCAAACAGTTCGGGCACGATAGCGTTGACGCCTTCCAGTGTGTCGGCAATGGCGCGCGGCTGCTCAAATATTTCTTTTTGCATGTAGTGGCGGTACGGCCCGAGTTCAGCCGCGCCGCTGTGCGCCTGCACGGTTTTGACCTCGCGCTTGACGGCCTTGTGTTGGCGGTCAAAGACCCAGTATTTGCCCAGCTGGATGTCGATCAAATCGCCTTCTTCGAGGTAGACGATCTGGTCGGTCACGCCGGCCAGCGCCATCGCGTCGCTGGCCAAAAAGTGCTCAGCGCCGTCTTTGCCCACGCCCAAAATCAAGGGAGAGCCAGCGCGTGCGCCGACCACCCGGTGCGGCTCGTCTTTGCAAAAAGCGGCAATGGCGTAGGCACCGTGCAGCTGCGTGACGGCGGCTTTCAACGCTTCGAACAAGTCGCCGTCGTACAGGCTGTCGACCAAATGAACGATGACTTCAGTGTCGGTCTGGCTCTGAAACACATAGCCCCTGGCCTGCAAAGCAGCGCGCAATTCGTCGTGGTTTTCAATGATGCCGTTGTGCACCAAGGCCACCTTGCCGGGACGCTGCGCCGCGTCTGCGCCGCTGCCGTGGCTGAAATGCGGGTGCGCGTTGTGCACCGCCGGCGCGCCGTGTGTGGCCCAGCGCGTGTGCGCAATGCCGGTGCCGCCTTCAAGGTGTTCGGCGCTGACCTGCGCTTGCAGTTCGGCCACGCGCGAGGTGCTGCGTGCCCGCTTCAGCCCGTCCACATACACCGCCACGCCGCAGGAGTCGTAGCCGCGGTATTCAAGGCGTTGCAAACCCTGCACGAGGATGGGAACGATGTTGCGGTTCGAAACCGCGGCGACGATACCGCACATAAGCCAACTCCTGAAATCAATTTGATTCGCCGATGGTACGGGTTGATCGTTTTTTTATTTAGTGAAAATATTATTAAATACGGAATAAAATTTCATCAATTCAAAATATTTTCTATAAATTTCTAAAAAGTATTTTTTATGGAACAAATCACGATTGATGCGATCGACATCCGTCTGCTCGACGAACTCCAAGAAGATGCCTCGTTAAGCAACCAAGCGCTGGCCGAGCGCGCCCACGTCTCACCGCCGACCTGCTTGCGGCGCATCAAACGCCTGCGTGACGCCGGCCTGATCGAACACCAAATTGCCTTGCTCAACACCGACAAACTGGCCGCCACGCTAGGCCGTGGCCTGACCGCCATCACCGAGGTCACGCTGGACCGGCAAGGCAACGAAGAAGCCGAAGCGTTTGAAGCACGGGTGGTTCAAGACCCTGCGGTGCAGCAGTGCTACCGCGTCTCGCCCGGCCCGGACTTCATGCTGGTGGTCCATGTGGCCGACATGCCGGCGTACTTGGCGCTGGCGCAGCGCTTATTTACCAGCGACGCCAACGTGCGCAATGTGAAAGCTTTTTTCAGCCTGCACCGGGCGAAGTTCAAACCGCAGGTGTTGCTTTGAGGCTGCAACGCAGTCCCTATGGCATAGTCCACGGCAAGAATTTCAGGCCATCGGGCCACCAACTTTGGGATCTTGCATGATGACAGCCAGCTTGAAAATTGCCTTTCACGGACAGAACGCCACCAATTTTCGTCAAGACTTTGCCGCGCTGATGGGGCCTGAGCACCAAATTATCGACCTCAGCGACTCTCTGGCACTGCCGGGCGAGCGCGAACACTACGAAACAGCCGACGTGATCGTTGGCATCAAGCTTGATGCGGCCATGCCGCGCCCAAAAGGTGTGCGCCTGTACCACGCGCCGGGTGCGGGCACGGACGCGATCGATGCATCCCTGCTGCCAGCGCAAAGTGCACTGTGCAACTGCTTTGGTCACGAAAGCGCGATTGCCGAATATGTGATGACCGCGTTGTTGATGCGCCATGTGCCATTGGCACAAGCCGATGCCGACTTGCGTCAGCAGCGCTGGACTTACTGGGCTGGCCGGCCGACGGCGCTGCGCACGGAGCTCGGCGCGCAGACCTTGGGTCTGCTGGGTTTTGGGCATATTTCAAAAGCCATTGCGGCGCGGGCCAAGGCCTTTGGCATGCGCGTGCATGTGGCCAACCGCAGCCCCGTTGTGAGTCCTTTGGTCGACCAAGCCTTTAGCTTGACAGAACTGAACGCCTTCATGAGTTCGGCCGACGCAGTGGTGGTGAGCTTACCGCTGACCGAAGCGACGCAGGGCCTGGTCAATGCAGACGCGTTGTCGGCTATGAAACCGGATGCTGTGTTGCTCAATGTGGGTCGCGGCCCGGTGATTGAGGAGCGGGCCTTGTATCAGGCCTTGTCGAAGCGGCAGATTGGTGGCGCGATCATCGACACGTGGTACCAATACCCGAGCGCAGACCAGCCGGAGTGTTCGCCTTCACGTTTTGACTTTGCGGCGCTGGACAACCTGGTGATGACGCCGCACATGTCGGGCTGGACAGCAGGCACCGTTCGCCGTCGCCAGCAAACCATCGCGGACAACATCGCTCGTTTGCTGGCGAATCAGCCGCTGCTGAATGTCCTCAAGGCCGCCACACCCTGAAGCGAGTTCGCCATCAGGTACTGCCGCGCTCGACGATCTGAAAACCGAGGTCGACAAAACTCTTCGCCTGGGCTTCACCGCGCATGAGCGACAGCAACATGGTGGCAGCTGCCTCGCCGATGCGTGCACGTGGCGTGCGCACGGTGGTCAGCGGCGGCAGCATTTGGTCGCTGCCGGTGAGGTCATTGAATCCGGCAATCGCAACCCGTGCCGGCACCTCTATTTTCAGCCGCAGTGCGGCCAGTAAAGCACCCTGCGCCAAGTCGTCGTTGCAAAAAAAGATCGCATCAACCGCAGGCGACTGCCCCATGATCTGCTCGAACATGATGCCGCCCAAGGCCAGCGAAGATGAAGCGGGGTTGAGCCATTCCAGCGTGGGCTCATAGCGACCCGCCTCTTGCAGCGCAGTCCGCCAGCCGTAGAGCCGCTGCATCACGCGCGGGTCAAGTTGCGCGCCGGCAAAAGCAATGCGCCGCCGACCGGTTGCCAGCAGCCGCCGCGTCAAGGCTGCGCCGGCATCGTTTTGCCGAAAGCCCACACAAAAAGGCGAATTGACATCGTTGGCATCCGGTAAGTCCATCAGGTGCACACAAGGCACCTGACTGCGGGCAATCAGCGCCTGGGTTGCCGCGTTATGGTTCAAGCCGGTGATCAGCAAGCCGGCAGGCCGGTGCAGCAACTGCTCGCGGAGCAGCTGCTCTTCTTGCCCTTCGTCGTAATGCGTCACGCCAATCAGGGTCTGAAAGCCACCTGCGCGCAGCGTTTGCTGGGCCGCGTCAAGCAAGTCTACGAACAAGGTGTTGGAAAGTTTCGGGATCAGGATCGCCACATGGTTGCTGCGCTGAGTGGCCAGTGCGCGCGCTGCCGGGTCGGGCACGTAGCCGAGCTTGTTTGAGGCCGCCAACACGCGCTCGACCAAGGCCGGGTCAACCGATCTTTCACCCCGCAAGGCCCGCGACACGGTGATCGGGCTGACGCCTGCGGCCAAGGCAACGTCATTGAGCGTGACACGACCGGTAGAGCGATGTCGTTTAGCAGGAGTTGGCATGAAGGATGAGGGTAAACACCGGTCAAAAATAGGTGCGCATCCCGTTAGGCTAGCGCTGTCCCGATATCTGTTCAGTTTAGCCACACTATGGCGTGACGTGCACTGATAGTTTCCCTTTTTATCTGTGAAAAATTGGCTTATTGACAGTTGAGGCATTTTTTTCATGCATTCGGGATAGCGCTATCCGAAGCCGACGCTTGCAGCCGGCTTTTTTAAATTGTGATCAAGGAGTGATTGTTTGTCCAAGTTAGATATTCTGGCCATGCCCAGGGTCCACCCGCTGTACCTAGAAGCCTTGCGGGGGGTCTACAACGTCCACACCTATGCGCCCGACGACGCCCAGGCACTGGCAGCGCTGGCGCCGCGCATTGTGGGACTGGCCACTGGCGGCGAGTCGGTGGTTTCCGGTGCTTTGCTGGCGCAGTTGCCGCAACTGAAAATGCTCTCGGTCTTTGGCGTGGGCTATGACGGCATTGACGTCCAGGCCGCGCTCAAGCAGGGCGTGCCCGTCACGCACACTCCCGGCGTGCTGACCGATGACGTGGCTGACTTGGCGATGGCGTTGGTGTTGTCTGTGGCTCGGCTGCTGCCGCAAGCCGACCAGCATGTGCGCATGGGCCGCTGGCCGCTAGGCCTGATGCCGCTAGGCCGCAAGGTCTCAGGCGCACGCATGGGCATCGTCGGTCTGGGCCGTATCGGTATGGCAATTGCCAAGCGGGCCGCTGCTTTTGACATGTCAATCGCCTACACCACGCGCACCGAAAAGCCTGAGTCGGGCTTCACGTATTACCCCAACGCCACGGCGTTGGCCGCAGAGGTCGATTTCCTGGTCGCCATCACACCTGGCGGCGCCGGCACGCACCACCTCATCAACGCAGAGGTCCTCAAAGCGCTCGGGCCCAAGGGTTATCTGGTGAACGTCGCGCGCGGCAGCGTGGTCGATGAAGTCGCCTTGGTCAAGGCCTTGTCGACAGGCGTGATTGCCGGCGCTGGGCTCGACGTGTTCATGAATGAGCCACATGTTCCCGAGGCGCTGTGGGCCATGCCCAACGTGGTGTTAACGCCCCACATGGCCAGTGCCACGCACCAGACCCGGCAGGCCATGGCCGACCTGGCGTTTGCCAATATGCAGGCCGGTCTGTCCGGCCAACCGCTGCTCACGCCGGTGCCCGAATGCATGGCGGGCCTTGGACGCTGAAGGATGTTTCAGATCGTCGTCATGGGTGTTTCCGGTTGCGGAAAATCAACCGTCGCCAATGGCATCGCCCGCGAACTGGGCTTGACCATGCTCGATGGTGACGACCTGCACTTGCCTGAAAGCGTGGCCAAGATGCGCGCAGGCGTTCCCTTAGTCGACGCTGACCGCTGGCTCTGGCTAGACCGCATCAGCCACGCTTTAGCCAGACACGACGCCGGCCATGTGGTGGCCTGCTCAGCGCTGAAGCGTGCGTACCGTGACCGCATTCGGCGGCTGGCTACGACGGTGCAATTTATCTTTCTCGAGGGCAGTGCGGAACTCATAGAAAAACGCCTGGCCTTGCGCACGGGCCACTACATGCATCCCGAGTTGCTGGCCAGCCAGTTCAGCACGCTTGAAAAACCGACAGCCGATGAGCCGGACATCATCACGCTCGACATACAGCAGCCCGTCGAGGTGCTGGTGGCCCAGGCTGTCGCCGCCTTGCAGGCCAAGCGAGCCACAGTCCGAATTTAAATCCGATCTCTTCACCCATCCCTTCAAGGACAGACATGTTTATCCGTTGTGCATTTTTCCGTGGCCAAGTCAAACCAGGCTTTGAGGCTGCTTTCAACAACTACATCCGCAAAGAGCTGGTGCCTTTGTGGACTCGCTTCCCGGGCGCCCAGGAAGTCCGAGTGCTGCGGCAGGTCGAAAGCGACGTCAATGATCCTCGGCTGGAAATGGTCTTGTCGGTGCGTTATCCCAGCCGCGAGTCGATCGACATTGCGCTGGCATCCGAAGTTCGGTTGCAGAGCCGGGAAGTGTCGAAAGCACTCATCAACATGTTTGATGGCACGGTATTTCACACCATTTTCAGCGCCGACGAATACGGTATGCCGACGGACTGAAAAGAAGCTGCGCTCATCCGGCGACGTGACGGAGAGCGCTATTTAGGTAGCGTTTTAAAAACCAGGAGACAACATCATGAAAATTTCAAAAATCCTAATTGCCTGCATGATCGCCACGATCGGCTCAGTGGCATTCGCGGCCAAGTACAACCTCAAGCTCGGTCACGCGGTGACCACCACTGACGGCCAACACGCAGCAGCGCTCAAGATGGCCGAACTGGTCAAAGAACGCACCAAGGGTGACGTCGAAATCACCATCTTTCCAGCGAATCAGTTGGGCAATGACGCGGCCATGATCAACGGTGTGCGCGGGGGCACCATCGACATCGTGTCCAGCGGCGCATCGAGTTTTAACGGGATCGTCTCCAACACGGCCGCGATGGAATTGCCATTCGTATTTCGCAGCGCTCAGCATGCCTACAGCGTGCTAGATGGCACGATCGGCACGGGCATTCTGAACGAGTTGTCACCCCACGGGATGAAAGGTCTGGCCTACTGGGAAAACGGCTGGCGGGCCTTCACCAACAACAAGCGCCCGGTGCGTACCCCAGAAGATCTCAAAGGTCTGAAGATCCGCTCAACACCCAACCCGTATCACATTCAGGCCTTCAAGCTGCTGGGCATGAACCCCTCACCGATGCCTATCGCCGAGCTCTACACCGCACTTGAAACGGGCACCTTTGACGCGCAAGAACACCCGATCAATGTGACCTTGTCGTCGAAATTTTATGAAGTGCAAAAGTACCTCACCGTCAGCAATCACATCTACTCACCGATCATCTTGGCCATGAACAAGGCCAAGTTTGACAGCCTGCCAGCGAATTACCAAGCCATCATTGTGGAAGCGGCCCGCGAAGCCGCCAAGTACCAACGCCAGCTGAATGCCAGCAACGCTGGCAAGGTGGTCGCTGAACTCAAGAAGTCCGGCATGCAGGTCATTGAAACCGTCGACATGGCACCGTTCCAGAAAATTGTCTCCGGCGAAATCGCCAAGACCTTTGGAGAGAAAAATGGCATGACCCTGCTCAAGGCCATCGAGGACACCAAGTAATCTTTCACCGTGAATACCCCACCGCTTGGTGGGGTGTGAAGGTAACTATGAAAAAAATCAACGATCTGTTTTTCCGATTAGCTGAGCTTTTGCTGGTGCTCATGTTGTCGCTGATGGTCATCATGGTGTTCGGCAATGTGGTGCTTCGCTACGGATTCAACTCAGGCATCATCAGCTCGGAGGAGTTGTCGCGCTTCCTGTTCATTTGGATCACTTTTTTGGGTGCCATTGTGGCCATGCGCGAAAACGCACATCTGGGTCTGGACACCATGATCCGGCTCCTGCCGAGTGTTGGTAAAAAATTCTGCTTTGCCTTGTCCAACGTGCTCATGCTCGGTTGCTGCGCGCTGATGTTCTACGGCACCCTCAAGCAGCACCAAATCAATGCGACCACCTTCTCGGCTGTACTGGAAGTTCCCATGAGCTGGGTGTATGGCGTGGGTTATGTCGCCAGCGTGGCCATGGGACTCATCATTGCCGGCAACCTCTTTCGGCTGGCGCGCGGTGATTTCACAGACGACGATCTGATTCAGGTGCAAGACTCAGAAGACGGTGGTGAGCAACACGTCATTGGAGCGGCGCGATGACCATCCTCATATTTGTCGTTTCCTTGATGGCGGCCATGGCGCTGGGCATGCCGCTGGCATTTTCGTTACTGGTCTCTGGCGTTGCCTTGATGCTCCACATGGATGCCTTTGACACGCAGATCGTGTCGCAGAACCTGATCAACGGCGCAGACAATTTCCCACTCATGGCGGTCCCGTTTTTTATGCTCGCCGGTGAGCTGATGAACGCTGGCGGCATGAGTCGGCGCATCGTCAATTCAGCCTTGGTGTGGGTCGGCCACTTTCGCGGCGGCCTAGGTTACGTGGCGGTTTTTGCTGCCATCATCATGGCGAGTTTGTCGGGCTCGGCCGTGGCGGATACGGCGGCCCTAGCAGCGGTGCTGATGCCGATGATGCGCAAGGCTGGTTACCGCATGGACCGCTCGGCGGGTCTGATTGCTGCAGGCGGCATCATTGCGCCCGTGATCCCGCCGTCGATTGGCTTCATTCTGTTTGGCGTGATCGGCGGCGTGTCCATCTCCAAGCTGTTCATGGCCGGCATTTTTCCTGGAATTTTGATGGGACTGGCGCTGATCGTGACTTGGTGGATCGTCGCGCGAAATGACAACGTACAGGTCTCTCCACGCGTGCCCATGGGTGAAAAAATCAAGGTCACCGTCAATGCATTCTGGTCTTACCTGTTAGCCATCACCATCATCGGCGGCATGAAGATGGGCATCTTCACGCCCACTGAGGCCGCTGTGGTGGCCGTGGTGTATTCGCTGTTTGTGGGCTTGTTCATCTACCGCGAGATCAAATTCAAAGATTTGTTTCAGCTCATCTTGAATGCCGCCAAGACCTCATCCGTGGTGATGTTCTTAGTCGCTGCGGCTCTGGTGTCTGCGTGGCTGATCACGGTGGCCAATATTCCTGCGCAGATCGTCACCTTGATGGAGCCCTTCATGGGCAACCAGATGCTGCTCATGACCATGCTCATGCTGATGGTGCTGGTGGTCGGGACTGCTTTGGACTTTGCACCGACGGTACTGATCCTGACGCCGGTACTGATGCCGCTGGTGCGTCAGGCCGGCATTGACCCGGTCTACTTCGGCGTGCTGTTCATCATCAACAACGCCATTGGACTGCTCACGCCGCCGGTGGGCACGGTGCTCAACGTCGTTTGCGGGGTTGGCAAGATTCCGATGCACGAAGTCATCAAAGGCGTTTGGCCCTTCCTCTTGTCGCAAGTGGTGGTGATGGGCTTGCTGATCGTTTTTCCGCAAATAGTGCTGGGCCCCCTGCACTGGATGCTTCGCTTGTGAAGGTCTGACCATGTCCAACGTACTGGATTCCTTTCGCCTGCACGGTCGGCGCGCGCTCATCACCGGCTCATCTAGTGGCATCGGTCTGGCCTTGGCGCGAGCGCTGGGACAGGCCGGCGCCGCCCTGGTCCTCAATGGCCGCAACGCTGACAAGCTGCAAGTCGCAGCCAAGGGCCTGCGCGCTGAAGGTCTTGCCGTCAGCACGGCGGCCTTTGACGTGACCGATTCGGACGCTGTTCGCCAGAGCATTGACGCGATCGAAGACAGTCAAGGCAGCATCGACATTTTGGTGAACAACGCGGGCATGCAGATACGCAATCCGCTGCACGAATTCATCGACGCCGACTGGCACACCTTGATGAAGACGAATCTCGACAGCGTCTACTTTGTCGGCAAGGCAGTCGCGCAAAAAATGATTCCGCGTGGCTGCGGCAAGATCATCAACATCTGCTCGGTGCAAAGCGAACTCGGCCGACCGGGCATTGCGCCTTACACGGCGAGCAAGGGCGCCGTCAAAATGTTAACCAAAGGCATGGCCATCGATTGGGGCCCTCATGGCATCACGGTCAATGGGCTGGGCCCCGGCTACTTCAAGACAGAGTTGACCGAAAAACTGGTGGCAGACCCCACCTTCACAGGCTGGCTGGTCGGGCGTACGCCGAGCCGTCGCTGGGGCGATGTCCAAGACTTGGGCGGGGCGGCGGTCTTTCTAGCCAGCGACGCCTCATGTTTTGTCAACGGTCATATTTTGTATGTCGATGGCGGCGTCACTGCGACCCTTTGAAGGGTAGCAGTGACGCTTAGCGGGCTTTCTTCACCGGCCTGGACCAATTCGCAATACTCACCTGCTTGCCGCGCGCCACACTCAAGGCGCCCGGCGCGGTGTCTTTGGTGATGGTTGAGCCGCCACCGATGGTGCCGCCGGCACCGATGGTCACAGGCGCGATCAACACGCAGTTGCTGCCCACGTGCACGTCCGCCTCGATCATGGTGCGGTGTTTGTTGGCGCCGTCGTAGTTGGCGGTGATGCTGCCGGCGCCGTAGTTCACGCGTTCGCCCACGGTGGCGTCGCCCAAGTAAGCCAGATGATTGGCTTTGGCGCCTTTGGCCAAGGTCGAGTTTTTCACCTCGACAAAGTTGCCGATGTGAACTTCGGCGCCCAGTTTCGCGCCAGGCCGCAGTCGGGCAAACGGGCCGATGAGTGCGCCTTCGCCTACCTCGACGCCGAGCTGTTCGCCGTCGATGTGGGTGAAAGGATGGATCACCGCGCCGGCGGCAATGCTGGCGTTGGCAATCACGCAGTTGGCGCCCACGCGCACGCCGTCGCCGAGACTGACATGGCCTTCAAAAACGCAGTTGACGTCGATCTCGACATCGCGCCCGCAGACCAGCTGGCCGCGCACATCCAGCCGCGCCGGGTCGGCCAGACGTGTGCCTTGCTCCATCAGCGCGTCGGCGTTGCGCCGCTGGTAAATGCGCTCCAGCTCAGCCAGTTGCACGGGGCTGTTGACGCCAGCCACCTGCGCGGCGTCAGTGATCTGGTGTGCCAGCACCGGCAAGCCGTCGGCCACGGCGAACTTGACGATGTCGGTGAGGTAGTACTCACCTTGGGCGTTGTTGTTGTCGAGTCGGCTCAGCCAACTGCGCAGCAAGCGCGTGGGTACGGCCATGATGCCGCTGTAAATTTCGCTGATCTGGCGCTGCGCTTCGCTGGCGTCTTTGTGCTCGACGATAGCTTGCACCTTGCCACCCGCACTTTCACGCACGATGCGCCCGTAACCGCTGGGGTCGGGCATGGCCAGTGTCAGCAAAGCCAATTTTTCACCCGCGCACAAGGCCAGCAGCGCCTGCAGGGTACTGGCTTGGGTCAAAGGTACATCGCCCGACAAAACCAGCGTGACGCCGTCGTCCGTCAGTTGCGGCAGCGCTTGCTGCACAGCATGGCCGGTACCCAGCTGTGGCTCTTGGCGCACAAACTGCAGGCCTATTGAAGCGGGTGCGTCAGCGCTCAGCGCCGTCTCAACCTCAGCCGCGCCGTGGCCGGTGATGACCACTGCTTTTCGC
>CANFSO010000070.1 GCA_947449895.1 Comamonadaceae bacterium | reverse complement strand
GGCGAAACAAACCACCAAGGCGGCCAGCAAGAGGGGTCGAGAGAGGTGTTGCATATCTCATTGTAGGCGGCCGGGCTCCTTCAATTTACCGGACAATTGGCCCGCATGAGTACTGATAAAAAAACCTTGTTGCTGGTCGATGGCTCCAGCTACCTGTACCGCGCCTTTCACGCCATGCCTGACTTGCGCGTGGTCGCCGGCGACCCGACCAGCCCGGCAACTGGCGCGATTCGCGGCATGATCAACATGCTGCAAAAGCTGCGCAAAGACGTGCGGGCCGATTACGCCGCTTGCGTTTTCGATGCCAAGGGCCCGACTTTTCGCGATGCGCTGTACCCCGAGTACAAAGCCCAGCGTTCACCCATGCCCGATGACCTGCGCAGCCAAGTTGAGGCGATTCACGAACTGGTCGCGTTGATGGGCTGGAAGGTGCTGAATGTGCCGGGCGTTGAAGCCGACGACGTGATCGGCACGCTGTCCTGCATGGCTTCCAAGCAGGGCATTGAGGTCATCATCTCCAGCGGCGACAAAGACCTGAGCCAGCTGGTCGACGAACACGTGACGGTGATCGACACCATGAACGACAGACGCCGCGACTTGGCCGGTGTCGAGTCTGAGTTTGGCGTGCCGCCCCGGCTGATGATCGACTACCAAACCTTGGTCGGCGACACCGTCGACAATGTGCCGGGCGTGCCCAAAGTAGGCCCCAAAACCGCCGTCAAGTGGCTACTTGAATACGGTTCACTGGACGCGCTGGTCGCGCACGCTGCCGACATCAAAGGCGTGGTCGGCGAGAACCTGCGCCAGTCGCTGGACTGGTTGCCACGGGGTCGCGAGTTGCTGACCATCAAAACCGACTGCGACTTGGCTGCCTACATCGACGGCTTGCCAGCGCTAGACGCCATGCCCATGGGGGCGCAGCAGACGGAACCCCTGCAAGATTTTTACAAACGTTTCGGCTTCAAGGGCTTGGTCAAAAGCATTGACATCCAGAACACGCCGCCTGAAATGGTCGGCGGGCCAGAAGGCCGGCATGCCAAGGCCAAAGCCAAGCCGTCGAGTGGCGGGCCAAGCCTGTTTGATGAACCTGCGTTGCTGGACAAGCCGCTGGCCGAGCGGGCGACAAATTTGCACTACGACACCATTTTGAGTTGGCCGGCGTTTGACGCTTTGTTGGCGACGCTTGAAAGTGCCGAGCTGGTGGCGGTGGATACCGAAACCAATTCGCTCGACGAGATGCGGGCACAAATCGTCGGCCTGAGTTTCAGCGTGGCGCCCGGCTCCGCCGCCTACATTCCGTTGGCACACGATTACGCTGGCGACCCGGCCGTGGCCGAACAGTTGCCGCTGGGCGAGGTGCTGGCGCGGCTGAAACCCTGGCTTGAAAATCCGGCCCACGCCAAGCTCGGCCAAAACATCAAATACGACCGCCATGTGTTCGCCAACCACGACATTGAAGTGCAGGGGTATCAGCACGACACCATGCTGCAAAGCTATGTGCTGGAGGTGAACAAGCCGCACGGTCTGGCGAGTCTGGCTGAGCGCCATGTGGGTCGTAGCGGCATCAATTACGAAGACCTCTGCGGCAAAGGCGCCAGCCAAATCAAGTTCAACCAAGTCGAGATCGCCAAGGCGTCTGAATACTCTTGCGAAGACTCGGACCAAACCCTAGACGTGCACCGCGTGCTCTGGCCGCAATTAGAGGCCAACGACAAACTGCGGTTTATCTATGAGCTGGAAATCCAGAGCAGCGAAGGCCTGTACCGGATTGAGCGCAACGGCGTGTTGATTGACGGCGCTATGTTGGCGAAACAAAGTGGCGAATTGGGCGCGCGTATTGTGCAGTTGGAGACCGAGGCGCATGCGCTGGCCGGGCAGCCCTTTAACCTCAGCTCACCGAAACAAATTGGTGAAATTTTCTTCACCAAACTCGGCCTGCCCGTGGTCAAGAAAACCGCCACGGGTGCCCCCAGCACCGACGAAGAAGTGCTGGAAAAACTCGCGGAAGATTACCCGCTGCCGGCGAAGATTCTGGAGCACCGCGGCCTGTCCAAACTCAAGGGCACCTACACCGACAAACTGGCGCAGTTGGCGCATCCGCGCACGGGCAGGGTGCACACGCATTACGCGCAGGCCGTGGCGGTCACCGGCCGCTTGTCGAGCACAGACCCCAACTTGCAAAACATCCCGGTTAAAACCGCCGAAGGCCGGCGCGTGCGCGAAGCCTTTGTGGCGGCGCCAGGTTGCGTGATTGCCAGCGCCGACTACTCGCAAATCGAGCTGCGCATCATGGCCCACATCAGCGAAGACGAAGCCTTGCTGCGCGCCTTCAATGACGGTCTGGACGTGCACCGTGCGACCGCCGCTGAAGTTTTTGGCGTGACGGTGGAGCAGGTCAGCAGTGAGCAGCGGCGTTATGCCAAGGTGATAAATTTTGGCCTGATTTACGGCATGAGCAGCTATGGTCTGGCGCGCAATCTGGGCATTGAAACCAAGGCCGCAGCGGCCTACATCGACAAGTATTTTCAGCGTTACCCGGGCGTCAAAACCTACATGGACGAAACCAAGCTCTCGGCCAAAAGCAAGGGCTATGTTGAGACGGTGTTTGGTCGGCGCCTGTATTTGCCGGAGATCAATTCACCCAATGGGCCGCGTCGCAGCGGTGCCGAGCGCGCCGCCATCAACGCGCCCATGCAGGGCACGGCGGCCGACCTCATCAAACTCAGCATGGTCAAGGTGCAGCAGGTGCTGGACGCCGAAGGCCGCGGCACCAAGATGATCATGCAGGTGCATGACGAACTGGTCTTTGAAGTGCCGCTGGCCGAGCAAGAATGGGTGCGCACCGAGATACCGCGGCTGATGGCCGGTGTGGCGCAACTCAAAGCCCCGCTGCTGGCTGAAATTGGCTTTGGGCCTAATTGGGAGCAGGCGCATTGAGATGCCCACGATAAAGCTAGACCGTAACGCATTGAGACTGGTCAGTCAGTGCGTGACTGACTAAACTGGCAAATTGAATTTGGCCATCCCGCCATCCCTTTTGATGATTTGAAGGATCTCCTCATGCTGAACCCAGACCAAAGAAAAGATTTTGATGCGCTTTTGCCCGGCCATTCGACTGAAGCTGGGGCCAGCCGCCGCACCGCTTTGAAGGCCGCTTTGGGCGTGGGTTATGCCGCCGCCGCGATGCCCATGATGGCGCAGACGGCGATCAAAACCTCAACTGAAGGTTTGACCACGGGCGAGATCTCGTACGAGGTCAACGGCTTCAAAGTGCCGGCTTTCTTTGCCGCCCCGGCGGGCAAAACCAATCTGCCGGTGGTGCTGGTGTTGCATGAGATTTTTGGCGTGCACCAATACATCGCCGACACCGCCCGTCGCTTTGCCCGGGCTGGCTACTTGGCCGTGGCGCCAGAGTTGTTTGCGCGCCAAGGTGACCCGGCCATGTACGGTGAGATGGCCAAGCTCATCGCCGAGGTGGTGTCCAAAACACCCGACGCGGAGGTCATGGCCGATCTCGATGGCGCGGTGGACTGGGCGGCCCAACACGGCGGTAATCCTGACAAAGTCGCCATCACTGGTTTTTGCTGGGGTGGTCGCATCACTTGGTTGTACGCGCAGCAAAGCAACAAGGTCAAAGTCGGCGTGGCTTGGTATGGGCGCTTGGTGGGTGAGTCGTCAGCGCTGACACCTAAGCATCCGCTGGATTTGGCGGCCATGCAAAAGGCACCGGTGCTCGGCCTGTACGGCGGGCAAGACAGCGGTATTCCACTTGAAACCGTCAATCAGATGAAGACCGCACTGGCCTCTGCGGGGAAAGCCGGCAACGCTGCAGCCAAGGGCTCCGAGTTTGTGGTTTACCCCGACGTCGGCCACGCTTTTCATGCCGACTACCGTCCGAGCTACCGGGCCGAGGCGGCGCAAGATGGCTTCAAACGAACGCTGGCTTGGTTCAAATCCCACGGCGTCGCCTGAAGAACGCTTCAAAGACACTGGATAATAGATACCCATCGTTCCGTCGACCACGCTTGGTTGACTGGGCACTTCAAGATTGAATGAGAGCCTAGCGGCTCTTTGGGACTGGCGTTTATATGACTTTGTTGGCAATCCTCGCTGCAACGCTGATGGCGGGTGTAGGCAGTGTCTGGCTGGCCGCTTTGCTGGGCTTCGGTATTTTGGCCCGCTACACCCAGCACATGCTCAGCTTGGCCGCTGGCGCGCTGTTGGCCACCGCCTTCATGCACTTGCTGCCAGAAGCGTTTGAAAGCCAAGTCAGCGCCGACCAACTCTTTCCGACACTGTTGGCGGGTCTGATATTTTTCTTTTTGCTCGACAAGGCCGAACTCTGGCACCACGGTCACGAGCATCACCATGCGCATCATCACGACCATGATGACCACAAAGTTCATCATGGTCATCAGCAACGCAGCGGTGGCAGTTGGGCCATTTTGACCGGCGACAGCGTGCATTGCTTTGGCGACGGCGTGCTGATCGCCTCGGCTTTTGTGGCCGATATGCGGCTCGGCGTGGTGGCGGCGCTGGCCGTGCTGATGCATGAAGTGCCGCACCACATGGGCGACTTGGCTGTGCTCCGGATGAACAGCGACAACCGGCGAATGGCCTTTGTGAAGGTCTCGTTGGCTGGTGCGCTGACGGCCATGGGCGGTTTGGTCGGTTACTTTTTGGTGGCGGAACTGAAGGCTTATTTGCCGTACTTTCTGGCCGTCGCGTCCAGTAGCTTTTTGTATGTGGCGCTGGCCGACTTGATCCCACAGCTGCAAAAAAAGCTGTCAGCCCGCGAGACCGCCGCACAGATCATTTGGTTGGTGGTCGGCATGGGCATGGTGACGCTGGCCAGTCATCTCACCCATAGCAGCCATTAAGGCCCGCCAGCCTTGACAACGGGCAATACCGCATCTTCAAGCCGCTCATTCGCCGTGAAAAACCCCAGCTTGTGCTGCCTCGGCAGTTGTTTCAGCGCGTACTCAGCGCTTAGCGCCTCGCCCTTGCTCAGGTAGCAGCGGCAGGCCAGGATCCGCCGCGGCGGATGCGAGCGGGTGTAGGCCGCGCCCAAGCCCAACAGATGTTTGATAAAGCGCTCCACCACGTCGAGCGCCACGCCGGTGTAGAGCGTGCCGTCTGCGCATTCGAGTAAATACAAGTGATAGGGCTGCAATGAAGTAGGCTCTGGCGACATGCGGCAGAGCTTACCGCAGCGCGTGCTCAGCCTTTTGCGACCGGCCGTGCGGGGTCACTGCACCACTCACTCCAGCTGCCGGCGTACAGTGCGCCGCCACCGAGCCCGGCGATCTCCATCGCCAGCATGTT
This sequence comes from Comamonadaceae bacterium, assembly GCA_947449895.1. Lineage (GTDB taxonomy): Bacteria > Pseudomonadota > Gammaproteobacteria > Burkholderiales > Burkholderiaceae_C > Polaromonas. Next base: position 8,249 of record CANFSO010000070.1, on the reverse strand, counting down.
CGGCAGTGCGCTGACGCCACTACCGCAATGGTGAACCACCGTCGCCGGGTCACGTTGACCGAGCAGGGCGACAAATTCGGAGCGCAATTGCTCTGCGGACTTGAACTTGCCATCGGGTCCGAGGTTCTGGGCGAATGGGCGGTTCAGTGCGCCTGGAATGTGTCCGGCGACCGGGTCTAGCGGTTCGACCTCGCCCTTGAAACGCGGCGTGGCCCGCGCGTCGATCAGTGTTTGTTCGGGCCTGCCGAGTCTCTGCACTACCGTAGCGGTGCCGACCAGACGCGACTTCGGCTCGCTCAGCAAAAAACTCGATTGAAAGTGCTTCGCTTCTGCCCCTGACGCAACTGGACCATCAGCGGCCTGCCAAGCTTGCAGACCACCGTCGAGCACGGCCACGGCGTCGTGTCCGGCCCATTTCAGCATCCACCACAGTCGGCCGCAGTAGTTCGCGCCGTTGCGGTCATAGACCACCGCTTGCATGTCACTCGAAAAACCGATGCTCGACAGCCAAGTCGCGAAGCGCTCCCGGTTCGGCAGCGGATGGCGTCCGCCTGACGCGGGTTCATCGGGCCCATGAGCGGTGACAACGCCATGCTGTCCGGGAACGCCATGCTTGGCGCTCAACGCGCTGTCTAGGTGGACATACAGCGCTCCGGGAATGTGCGCCTCGGCAAATTTTTGTGCCCCAGCATCTGGTTGAGTGAGCTCAAAGCTGCAGTCAAAAACCATAAAGCGCTGCTGGTTCTTCTGCAGCGCTTGCAATTCGGAAACAGAAATCAAGGTGGTGTACATAGCAATGTCTTTCTGCTTGTTCAAATCATCTGCGTGGTTTTGCTGGCGCCCATTTCGCGGCGGTACCACTCGTGAAAGTGTTGCATGCCGTCTTCCATCGGGCTTTGGTAGGGGCCAAACTCGTTGTCGCCGCGTTGCATCAGGGCCAGTCGGCCAGCGTCCATGCGCAGCGCAATTTCATCGTCTTCAACGCAGGTTTCCATGTAGGCGGCCTGCTGCGCCTCAATGAACTCTCGCTCAAAAGCACAGATTTCTTCGGGGTAGAAAAACTCCACCACGTTGAGTGTTTTGCCCGGCCCTTGTGGGTGCAGCGTGCTGACCACCAGCGCATGCGGGTACCACTCGACCATCACATGCGGGTAACAGGTCAGCCAGATCGCGCCGTACTTGGGGGCGGCGCCGCCGCGGTATTGCAGCACCACGTCATGCCATTTTTTATACACATCCGTGCCGGGCTTACCGAGCTTGTCCGACACGCCCACCGTTTGCACCGAATAATTGTCGGCCAGCTCCCAGCGCAGGTCGTCGGTGGTCACAAAGCCGCCCAAGCCTGGGTGAAAAGGGCCGACGTGGTAGTCCTCAAGGTAGACCTCGATGAAGGTTTTCCAGTTGTAGTCGCAGACGTGCAGATGCACTTTGTCCAATTGGTAGCCGCTGAAGTCGAGGTCGGCCATCGAGCTCAGGCCGGCCATCTCGGCGGCGATGTCGCGGCCGTTGTCTTCAAAAACCAGCCCGTTCCAGGTGGTGGTTTTGTAGCGGTTCAAGTTCAGGCACGGGTCAATTTCAAAATGCGGTGCACCAATCAATTCGCCGGCGATGTTGTAAGTCCAGCGGTGCAGTGGACAAACAATGTTGCTGCCCGTGTTGCCCCGGCCTTGCAGCATGGTGGCTTGCCGGTGCCGACAGACGTTGGAAATCAGCTCAATGCCCGAGGCGTTGCGCACCAGCGCCCGGCCTTCGCCCTCATGCGGCAAGGTGTAATAGTCGCCTAGGTTCGGGACGGCTAACTCATGGCCAAGGTAGCGAGGCCCTTTGGCGAACAGCTTTTGCTGCTCCCGCGCGTAGAGCCCTGGGTCAAAATAGCTCGAAATAGGCAGCTGGCTGGTGGCCTGTAGCAGTCGAAGGCTTAGATCAGGCGTGCGCGTTGGAGACATGGAGGGGGAGCTTGGAGCCGGGGTAGGGGGCGCGAATGGCGCAGTGAATATCGTTTTTATTGTACCTACCGCACCTTTCGAGAGGGCAATTGGCCTTGTGTTGCTTCGGTTCCAGTGTCGCCGGCGTTCAGTCGGGTGGCAAACGCCTAAAATCAGGCGAAAACCAGAATCCAGAACCCATGAGAAAACAGACTGCCACCCCCTTAATCACCGATACCAGCCCGCTTTCCACCGCTGCAGCCCCCGTGAACTACGAGTCTGCGCTTGAAGAGCTTGAAAAACTGGTGATGCAGCTTGAAGGCGGCCAAATGCCCTTGGACCAGTTGTTGACGGGTTATCAGCGCGGTGCGCAACTGCTCAAATTTTGCCGCGACAAGCTCGAAGCGGTCGAAAACCAGATCAAGGTTCTGGAAGGCACTGAGCTCAAGCCTTGGGCGCAGGAGTAATCCCCGTTGACTCCATCGAACCTGCCTACTTTCGAACTGTCCGCATGGATGGGGTCGCAACTCCACACGGTTGAAGCCGCTTTGACGCGCTGGGTAGTCTGCCCCGAGACCTGCCCAGCACCCGCTGGCTTGGGTGACGCCATGCGCTACGCCGTGCTAGACGGCGGTAAGCGTCTGCGTCCGTTGCTGGTTTTGGCGGCTTGCGAGGCGGTCGGCGGTCAACCAGAAGCAGCTTTGCGTGCCGCCTGCGCGGTTGAATTGATTCACGCTTATTCGTTGGTGCATGACGACATGCCCTGCATGGACAACGATGTGCTGCGGCGCGGCAAGCCGACTGTGCACGTCAAATTTGGTGAAGCTCAGGCCCTGCTGGCTGGCGATGCGCTGCAGGCGCTGGCCTTTGAATTGCTGACGGCAGAAGATTCAAGCGTCAGCCCAGCCACGCAGGCGGTGTTGTGCCGCATGTTGGCGCAAGCCGCAGGTTCGCGCGGCATGGCCGGTGGTCAGGCGATTGATCTAGCGAGTGTCGGCAAGCCGATTTTTTCGGCTCAGCTGCATGAGATGCATCGACTTAAAACGGGTGCTTTGCTGCAAGCCAGCGTGTTGATGGGGGCGGCTTGCGGTAGCCCGACCGCGGCGGTTCAGCAGGCTTTGAGCGACTACGGCGCGTCGATTGGCTTGGCTTTTCAGGTGGTCGATGACGTGCTGGATGTCGTCGCCGATTCGAGTACCTTGGGCAAGACCGCTGGCAAAGATGCCGCACAAGACAAACCTACCTTTGTATCTTTGATGGGCTTGCGCGCCGCCCAAAATTATGCGCAAGAGCTGCTATCGCAATCGCAGGCTAGCCTGCGCGCGGTTGGCCTCAACAACACGGCCGCCTTGCAGGCGCTGGCCGACATGCTGGTCAATCGCGGTTTCTGAGCCGCCGCCACAGGACCGTCAAAGGATTTAGAGATGTACCAATTGCTAGAAACCATCAACAGTCCGGCCGACTTGCGCCGACTGCCGCGCACGCAGCTCCCGCGCGTCGCCGACGAACTGCGCGCTTACTTACTTGACAGCGTTGCGCGCACCGGGGGACACCTGAGCTCGAACTTGGGGACAGTCGAACTCACGGTGGCACTTCACTATGTTTTCAACACGCCCGACGACCGGTTGGTGTGGGACGTTGGCCATCAAACCTATCCGCACAAAATTTTGACGGGCCGGCGCGATCGCATGGAAAGCTTGCGCCAGCTGGACGGCCTGTCCGGCTTTCCGCGGCGTAGCGAAAGCGAGTACGACACCTTCGGGACAGCGCATTCGTCGACCTCCATTTCTGCCGCGCTCGGCATGGCCATGGCGGCCAAGCAAAAGGGCGAAGACCGCCACGCCGTGGCGATCATTGGTGACGGTGCGATGAGCGCCGGCATGGCCTTTGAGGCGATGAACAACGCCGGCGTTTGCGACTGCAATTTGCTGGTCATCCTGAACGACAACGACATGAGCATCAGCCCGCCCGTGGGTGCGCTGAACCGCTACTTGGCGCAGCTCATGAGCGGTCAGTTTTACGCCGCCGCTAAGAACGTGGGTAAGCAAGTCTTGAAGGGCGCACCGCCCTTGTTTGAACTCGCCAAGCGTCTGGAGACACATGCCAAAGGCATGCTCGTGCCGGCCACGCTGTTCGAGAATTTTGGCTTCAACTACATCGGCCCAATTGACGGGCATGACTTAGAGTCGCTGATCCCCACGCTTGAGAATATTCGGCACCTCAAAGGGCCGCAGTTCCTGCACGTGGTGACCAAAAAAGGCCAAGGCTACAAGCTGGCTGAAGCCGACCCAGTGGCCTACCACGGCCCGGGCAAGTTCGATCCGGCGCTGGGTTTGCAAAAATCCACCGCACCTGCCAAACAGACCTTCACGCAGGTCTTTGGCCGCTGGCTCTGCGACATGGCCGTGCAGGACAAGCGGCTGGTCGGCATCACGCCGGCCATGCGCGAAGGCTCGGGCATGCTGGAGTTTCACCAGCGCTTTCCGGAGCGCTATTACGACGTTGGCATTGCCGAACAACACGCGGTCACCTTTGCCGCCGGCATGGCCTGCGAAGGCCTGAAGCCCGTGGTGGCGATTTACTCGACGTTTTTGCAACGTGGCTACGACCAGTTGATTCACGACGTTGCTTTGCAAAATCTGCCGGTGGTGTTTGCGCTGGACCGTGCGGGTCTGGTGGGTGCTGACGGTGCGACCCACGCCGGCGCGTATGACATCGCTTTCTTGCGTTGCATTCCCAATATGAGCATTGCCTGTCCGTCTGATGAAAACGAGTGCCGCAAGTTGCTGACGACGGCCTTTGAACAAGACCATCCTGTGGCCGTGCGTTACCCGCGCGGCGCGGGTGCTGGCGTGGCCACAGAGGCTGGTCTGGCGTCGCTGCCTTTTGGTTGTGGTGAGGTTCGCCGGCAGGGCTCGGGCATCGCTATCTTGGCTTTTGGCACACTGCTGCACCCGGCCTTGGTCGCCGCTGAGAAGCTCGGTGCCACGGTGGTCAACATGCGTTGGGCCAAGCCGCTGGATGTGGCACTGTTGTTAGAGGTTGCGGCCGTGCATGAAGCGCTGGTCACGGTTGAAGAAGGCTGCCTGATGGGCGGTGCTGGCAGTGCCGTCAGTGAAGCGCTGCAGCAAGCCGGTGTGCTCAAACCGCTGCTGCAACTCGGCTTGAAAGATGAATTCACCGAGCATGGCGACCCCGCTGTGCTGCTGGCTATGCAGGGGCTTGACGCGGCCGGCATAGAAGCATCCATCAACACCCGCTTTAGCGCGCTGGTTCAAATCCGCGCGGCCAAGGTGGCTTTGAAGTCGGTGGCTTGAAGCCGATGTGCGCCAGCATGAAACCTGATCTGAACGCGATACCCGATGTCCAAGGCCGACGCGATCTTCGCGCGATGCCGATTCAACGCGTTGGCGTCAAGTCACTGCGTTACCCGCTGCGCCTCATGGTGGGTGGCAAGCTGCAGTCGACGGTCGGCAGCTGGACACTGGACGTTTCCTTGGCGGCGGACCAAAAAGGCGCACACATGTCGCGTCTGATCGCTTGGCTTGAAGCGTTTGACTTGTCCGGCGTGGCGCTGACGGCCGAGACGCTGGGCACCGAAATCCAGTCACTGCTGCTGCTGCTGGAAGCTGACGCCGGGCGCATCGAAGTGAGCTTTCCATTTTTTGTCCGCAAGGCGGCACCAGTCTCCGGTTTGCAAAGCCTGATGGAGTACGACGGCAGCTGGATCGCTGAGCGCGAAGGCGGCGTCAACCGCCTGACCATGCAGGCCGTGGTGCCGGTCAAGTCTTTGTGCCCGTGCTCCAAAGAAGTCTCTGATGACGGTGCGCACAACCAGCGCTCACACATTACTTTGCGTGCTGAATTGTGTGAGCCGCAGGGCGGCATCGACTGGACGGAGTTGGTGCGTTTCGCTGAAGACAATGCTTCGAGCGAGTTGTGGGGATTACTAAAACGTCCTGACGAAAAGTGGGTCACTGAGCACGCTTACGCCAACCCCAAATTTGTCGAAGACCTGATTCGTGATGTCGCCGCCGCCGTGGACGCCGATGCGCGCATTGGCCGCTACCGTGTTGAAGTGGTCAACCACGAATCGATTCACGCGCATGACGTCCATGCCGTGATCGACAGAAGCGCTTAGTCCAAGGCTGCTTTCCGATGGGCTGCCTAGGGTAATGGCGGGGTGGGTTGAGGTGCAGGAAATGCAATAATCCCAGCGCTGAACCTGCCGTGCTTCAGGGCATTTTTAAATTAACTTTCAGGAGACTCTCATCATGGATCGTCGCTCACTTATCAAGAATGCCGGTATTGCGGGCGTGCTCGCCGCAGGCATGGCACCCGCCGTTCACGCGCAAGCCGCTGTCCGCTGGCGCCTGTCGTCGAGTTTCCCCAAGTCCCTGGACACTATTTTTGGCAGTGCTGAAATGCTGTCAAAAACCGTCAAGGCACTGTCCGGTGGCAAGTTTGAAATTTCGGTTCACCCTGCCGGTGAACTGATGCCCGCTTTCGGCGTGGTCGACGCGCTGCAGGCTGACACCATTGAAATGGCGCAAACCGCGTCGTATTACTTCACCGGTAAGAACCCGATTTTTGCTTTCAGTTGCGCCGTGCCGTTCGGCCTGACGGCTCGCCAGAACGAGTCTTGGAAGCAGTATGGCAATGGCCGCAAACTGCTCGACGCTTTTTTTGCCCAGTACAACTTCCGCACCGCCAGCGCAGGCAACACCGGCACGCAAATGGGTGGTTGGTACCGCAAGGAAATCAAAACTGTGGACGACCTCAAGGGCCTGAAAATGCGCTTGGGTGGTGGCTTGTTCGGCGAGGCGATGGCCAAGCTGGGCGTGGTGGCGCAAAACATGCCCGGTGGTGATGTCTACCAAGCCCTTGAAAAAGGCACGCTGGATGCTGCTGAGTTCGTCGGTCCTTATGACGACGCCAAGTTGGGCTTCAACAAAGTCGCACCGTTTTATTACTACCCTGGCTGGTGGGAAGGCGGCGCCGACCTCGAGTTCTTCATCAACAACAAGGCCTACGCCAAGCTGTCGGATGAAAACAAAGCGATCCTCGATGCCGCAACGGTTGTGGCCGCACGCGACATGACGGCGAAATACGATGCTTACAACCCGATTGCTTTGAAGAAACTGGTGGCCGAGAAGACCCAGCTCAAAGCGTTCCCGAAGTCCGTCATGGACGCTGGTTTCAAATCGTCGATGGAAGTTTTCGCCGAACACGAAGCCAAGTCGCCAGAGTTCAAGAAGATCAGCCAGGACATGCGCGCTTTCCAGCGTGACCAGATCTTGTGGAATCGTTTCTCTGAGTACCCGTTCAATCAGTACATGAGCACGGTGAAGATCTGAGTTTGAGCTGTTCTGCCCTTCCGGGCAGTCACAAAAAAACCGCCCTAAGTGTGAACTGGGGCGGTTTTTTTGTGACTTATCGCATCGGCTATTTCTTGCCTTGTGCCTTGAGCGCATCCTGCATCGCCTTCATCGGGTCGTCTTCAGGCACTGCGCTTTGCGGCTCGGGGGCTGCCGGGCTGGCGGGCAATTCGCTGGTGTCCGGGGCCGTTTCATAGGGATTCGCTGTGTCGGCCAATGTGTCACGCATCTGCTGGCCGATGTTCTCCATGTTGTAGACCGGTTTTTTGTCCAAGCCACCAGTTACCAGCTGTGGGAAGGCGATCAGCAGACCGACCATGGCGATCTGGATAAGAACAAAGGGAATGGCACCTTTGTAAATCTGCATGGTGGTGACCGGTTCCATGATTTTTTTGGTGACGCGGTCAAGGAAAGGTTTTTCCGGGGCAACTGAGCGCAGGTAAAACAGCGCGAAGCCAAAAGGCGGGTGCATGAAGGAGGTCTGCATGTTCACGGCCAGCAGCACGCCGAACCAGATCAGGTCGATGCCCAGCGTGTTGGCCACTGGCGCCAGCAATGGCACGACGATGAAGGACAGCTCAAAGTAGTCGAGGAAGAAGGCCAGGAAGAAGATCATGACGTTGACCAGGATCAGGAAGCCGATCTGGCCGCCGGGCAGGTCTGTCAGCAGGTGCTCGACCCACTTCGGTCCATCGGCGGCCTGAAATACCAAGCTGAAAACGGTGGCACCGACCAAGATAAACATCACGAAGCTGGAGAGTCGGGTGGTTGATGCCAGCGACTGCTTGAGCAGCTTCATGTCCAGCCGTCCGCGCGCCCAGCCCATGAGCAAGGCACCCATGGCACCCATGGCGCCGCCTTCGGTCGGTGTGGCCACGCCTAGAAAAATGGTGCCCAGCACTAAGAAGATCAGCAGCAGGGGCGGGATCAGAACAAAGGTCACACG
>CANFSO010000069.1 GCA_947449895.1 Comamonadaceae bacterium | reverse complement strand
CGCACAGGGCCGCGACGGCCGTGCCAAAACCCATGACGCGGCCGGTCAGCATACCGATGACCGGCACTTGGCAGCTGCGCAGCGCTTTGTAGCTGTTGAAAATTGAATCGTATTCAGGGCGGCGGGAATACGCCTCAGGTGACGCTGGCGTGGCAGCGTCACGGATGCGGCCGGTGCAGAAGTCTGGGCCGACGCTGCTGAGCACCACGGCGTCTGAGGTTTCATGGGCGTTCAACACGGCCTCAGACAGCGCAGCGGCCATGCTGTCGGACACGCCGTTGTCTTCGGGGCGGTTGAATTTGATACGCAGCAGACGACCGTCTTGTTCGATCAGGATGTGGGGGTGCATGGTGAGCTCCTTATGGTTTTGTTGAAAGTGAAGATTGGGATGCTTTGGCGTCGCCCAGCGCCAGCCAGATGGCTTGCGGCGTCATGGGCAAATAATCGATGACGGCGCCCAGCGGAGCCAGTGCATCGTTGACCGCACTGGCGATGGCGGCAGGGCTGCCCAGATAGCCCGCTTCGCCAGACCCTTTTTGTCCGAATTCGGTCAAGGGCGAGGGCGTACAGTGGTCGACGATGGTGATCGCCGGGACTTCTGAGGAGGTCGGTAAGAGGTAGTCCATGAAGGTGCCGGAGAGTAACTGGCCTTCGTCCGAAAAAGCAAATTTCTCCATCAGCGAAGCGCCAATGCCGTGGGCAATGCCGCCGTAGGTCATGCCGTGCACCACGTCCGGACTGATCATCACGCCGCAGTCGTGGCCGCAGACATAGCGCCTCAACGTGACCTTGCAGGTGTCGGGATCAATACTGGTGAGCACCACATGGGTTTCGAACGAGTGGCAGGGGTACATCTGAACGCGGCCGTCTTCGGTCGGCAGCTGACCGCCGGTCGGCACTTCCCAGACAAACTTTTCTTGCAGACCGGGTTCCATGCCTTCGGGCAGTTTGTGGAATTTGCGGTGCGCAATGTCAATCAGTGCATCCCAGCTCATGCTGCGTGCGGGGTCTTGCGTCACGGCGACGTGTCCGCCCTCGTACACCAGGTCTTCGAACGCGACGCTGAGGTTGTGGGCCGCGATGCGCAGCAGCTTGTCACGTATCTTTTTGGCAGCGCCGGCGGCCGCACCACCGAGCATGATGGCCATGCGGCTGCCGACCGGGCTGTTCGACGGCAGCGCGTTCAGCGAGTCGGCGTGCAAGACGCGAATGCTGTCGGGCTCACGGTGCAGTATTTCGGCGACCACGGTGGAGACCATGGTTTCGTGCGCTTGGCCGGAGGTGGAAGTGCCCATGAGCGCGGTGATCGAGCCCGACAAATCCACCCGCACTAAACACGAATCCATCCAAGTGGTGGTCTCGTTCTTGGGGTTGAAAAGCGGCTCAAACGATGAGTTGCCGCCCGACGGCTCAAGGCAGGTGGAAATGCCGATGCCGGCCAGCAGGCCTTGTGCGCGCAGGCGATCACGTTCTGCCACGATGCCGACAAACGGCGCAGCATCCAGCGCCTTGCCGAGCACGGTGGCATAGTCACCGGAGTCGTAATGTGTGCCGCTGGGGATCAGGTACGGAAATTCGTCCTTGCCAATCATGTTGCGGCGGCGCAGTTCAATCCGGTCCATGTCTAAGAAGCGCGCGACTTTGTCGATGCCGGTTTCCAGCGCGTAGTTGGTCGGTGCCTGACCAAAGCCGCGCACTGCTTCTTGCGGTGTTTTGTTGGTCATGACGGCAATGGCTTCGTACTCGACGGATTGAATCCGGTAAGGGCCAACGATGGCGCCCACGGGCTTGCCCAGTTGCAGCGGCGACCGGCCGGAATACGCGCCGATGTCGTCGACTGCTCGCATGCGCATGCTGCGCACGGTGCCGTCTTGTTGAAAGCCCAGCGTGACGTCAAATTGGCGGTCTGGCCCTTGCATGTCGCCACCGCGCATGTTTTCCAATCGGTCTTCCACCAGACGCACGGGACGTCCGAGTTTGCGCGCCAGATAGCCGACCAGCACCGAGTGTTTGAGACCGCGCTTCAGGCCATAGCTGCCGCCGACATCGACGTCGAAATGCACCCGCACCGCGTTGCCCGGCAGGCGCAAAGCCTTGGCCACCTGGTCGGGAAATTTAGGCATCTGGATCGAGGCCCAAACGTCGAGAACGCCGGTCGAATCATTCCAGTCGCAGGCCACGGCAAAGGTTTCAATCGGCACCGTGGAGTTGCGCGCCCAGCGCACGCGGTAACTGAGTTGGTGGTCGCACTGGGCGAAGTCTTCATCAACCGGGCCCCAGACGAACTTGCGCTTGAAAATCACGTTCGAACCATGGGCCGGGTGGACCAGCGGCGCACCCTCGGCCATGGCAGCTTCTGGGTCCACGATGTGCGGCAAGGTCTCGTAGTCGACCATCACCAGTTCGGCAGCGTCTTCAGCCAAAGCGCGGGATTCGGCGACCACGGCGACCACCCATTCACCGGCGTAACGAGCCACGTCAACTGCCAGCGGCAGCCGTGTCACTTGCGGCGCATCAACGCCTGGCAGCATCGGGTCGGTGGCTAGGCGCAGTTCTTCACCCGACAGCACCGCGTGCACGCCGGGCATGGCCAATGCGGCCGATGCGTCAATCGACACTATCCGGGCGCTGGCATAAGGGCTGGCCACCAAGGCGACGTGCAACATGCCTTGCAGGTGGATGTCGGCCGCGTAATGGCCTTGGCCAAGGACAAAACGTTTGTGCTCAACGGCGCGGCGGTGTTTGCCGATAAAACGAAATTTAACCGGCGATTCAGCCATGATTTGATCCTTCGGCAGCGGTCGCATGCATCACGGCATCGACAATTTGTTGGTAACCGGTGCAGCGGCACAAGTTGCCGCTGATGGCTTCGCGCACCTGCGCTTCACTGGGATGTGGCGTCTCGGCCACCAAGGCGTGGCAGGCGATCAGCATGCCCGGGGTGCAGTAGCCGCATTGCAGCGCGTGCTTTTCGCAAAAAGCATCTTGAATCTTAGACATGCTGCCGCGTTCGGGCGCGAGGCCTTCGACGGTGGTCACCTGCATGCCGTCGGCCTGCACCGCAAACATGCAGCACGAGCGCACGGGTTCGTCGTTCAGCATGACAGAGCAGGCGCCGCAGACGCCGTGTTCGCAGCCCACGTGGGTGCCCGTGAGCGCGAGTTCGTCACGCAGAAAATCGACCAGCGTGGTGCGGGGTTCGACCTCGCGCTGGTAATTGACGCCATTGACGCGAATTTGAAGAGAGTGTTTAGAGGACATAGTGGCTTTTCACGTTGGGGTTCAAGCCGCGGCTTGAGTGGCCGACTGGCGCAACACGCGTTCCAGCAAGACGGCGGAAAGATGGCGCCGGTAAGGCGCGCTGGCGTGCATGTCGTTGCCTGGCTCAGACTGCGCGGCAGCCGCCTGCGCCACGTCTTTGGCCAAGGCCGGTGTCAACGGTTGGCCAATCAACTGCGCCGCCAACGCGGGGAATGTCAAAGGCGCACCGCCAACCCCACCCAAACCAAAGCTGATGGCGCTGACAGCGCCTTGGCCGTTCAATTGAAGTTGGCAGGCGGCCGAGGCCATGGCGAAGTCACCGTGGCGAATGGCTGTTTCTTCAAAGGCGGTGGCCACGCGGCCACCCTGCCAGACGGGCCAGTCAATCGCCACCAAGCATTCGTCCTCAGCAATCGCCGTGAACATCGGGCCGAGGAAAAAATCTGCAGCGGCCACTGTGCGGGGGCCGTTGGCTTGGCTCTCTAGGTGCAGCGTACCGCCCAGCACCAGACAAGCCAAGGGCAATTCTGCCGATGGATCGGCATAGGCGAGGCTGCCACCAACCGTGCCACGGTTTCGCGTTTGCTGGTGGCCGACCCAGTGCAAGGCCTGTTGCACCAAAGGCAAACTGGCACACAATGCCGCACTGTGTTCGACATCACGCTGACGCACACACGCACCCATGTGAACATGGCCGGACTCGGTGGTCACGGTCTTGAGTGACGCCAGCCGATTGATGTCGACCAACACGGCGGGCCGCGCCAAGCGCATGGCCATCATCGGCACCAAGCTCTGACCGCCAGCAATGAGTTTGGCCTCACCACCGTGCTCGGCCAACACGCCGAGCGCCTCGGCCAGACTGTCGGCTCGCTTGTAATCAAAGGGAGCGGCTTTCATCGAGAGACCTTTCTGGCTGAACCTGAACTATTTTTCACGCAGGTTTCCTGATTCAAAGGTGCGAATTTTCAGGTCTTGCTCTCCCGCGTGCAATCCAATATTATTCACGCCGCAAGAGAAATTCTCACACCCCTAAAACAGCCCTGCCGACAGACCGACCTCCACGCCCCATGAGAAAACTGCCACCCTTGAATTCGGTGCGGGCCTTTGAGGCTGCAGCACGCCACGCCAGCTTCACAAAAGCCGCCAAGGAGCTTTTTGTCACGCATGGCGCGATCAGCAAGCAGGTCGCGGTGTTGGAATCGTGGCTCAGCACGCCCTTGTTCAACCGCTCGCAGTCCCAAGTGTCTCTGACCGAAGCTGGCCGGGCTTACCTGGCAGCGGTCACCCCGGCGCTCGACCGCATCTCGGTCACGTCGATGCAATTGCTGGATAAATCGGAGTCCACCAGCTTGCGAATCAACGCACCACCGACGTTCACCATGCGCTGGCTGATTCCACGTATTTCTGCTTTTCAGCGCAAGCACACCGGTGTCGAAGTCAAGCTCACCACCTCCACCGCCCCCGTCAATTTTGAAGAAAGCGGCTACGACATCGCCATCCGTGGGGCACACCAGCCGCTGCCTGGCGTCGTGTCGGTGCCGTTCATGACGGAGACCATCGTGCCGATCTGTCATCCCGACCTGGTCGAAGGGGGGCGCCTGAAAACCCCGGCCGACTTGAGCCTGCACACCTTGATCAGCTACAACACCGAACCGGTCTCTTGGGCCGACTGGTGGCGCTTGGTCGACACCCCCCAACCGGCGCCCACCAACACCTTGCAGTTTGAGCAAATGTACTTTGCCCTGCAGGCGGCGGCAGAGGGTTTGGGTGTGGTGCTGGTGCCGCTTTTTTTGGTGGCCGATGACATCATTTCAGACCGGCTGTGCGCGCCGTTCGGCATCACTTTCGCGCGCCAAAGACAGTACTTTGCCAACAGCGCGACGAGCCTCAATCCCAGCCCGGTGATTGAGAATTTTCGTGAATGGCTGTTGAAAGAAGGTCAGGACACCGAGCGCTCGATCGACCAACTGGCCCGATCGATGGTCTGAATGCCTAGGCAGTCTTGTGAGTTTTTTTCGGGCAGCGAAGGGTGCAATCAACGTGGATAAAAGGCATCATCAGCGTTCAATTCACATCACCCGACACCATGAGCAAAAATAAAACAGGCTACCCAGACTTACACGACCATCTGGCTGAACTGGAACGCCGCGGCTTGCTGCAAGTCATTGACCGTCCCATCGACAAAGACTCGGAGCTGCACCCCTTGGTTCGTTGGCAGTTTGTGGGCGGCATGGACGAAGCCGAGCGCAAGGCTTTTTTGTTCACCAACATCGTCAATGCGCAGGGCCGCAAATACCCCTTCCCGGTGGTGGTTGGCGCGCTGGCTGCCAATCGGGAGATTTACAGCGTCGGCATGGGTTCCTCGGTTGAAGAAATTCAATCACGCTGGGACCACGCGATTTCACACCCGATTGCCCCCCGCATGGTCAGCAACGCCGAATGCCAGGAAGTCATCATCGAAGGCGCTGATTTACTCGGCGAAGGCCGGGGCTTGGACATGCTGCCGATCCCTGTGTCCACCCCCGGTTTTGACAGCGCCCCCACCTTGACCGCGACCAACGTCATCACGGTGGATCCCGACACCGGCGTGCAAAATATGGGGACGTATCGCTGCGCCCTCAAAGCACCCGACCGTCTGGTTGTGCGCATGGCCACCCGTGTCGGCGGTGCTGGCGGCTACCTGCACTACCAAGCCTGGAAAAAGGCCGGCCACAAAACCATGCCCTGCGCCATCGTGCTCGGCTGCCCGCCGTATGTGGCGTTCATGGGGCCGCAAAAGCTACCGATTGGCATGGATGAATTCGATGTGGCAGGCGGACTGGCTGGCGTGGCGATCGAGGTCACCAAGGCGCACAGCCTGAACCTGCGCGTGCCGGCCCAAGCCGAAATCGTGATCGAAGGCTTGATCGACCTAGAGTTCTTGGAACCCGAAGCGCCGTTTGGCGAGTCCCACGGCCACGTGGCGCTGGAAGAATTCAACCTGCCGATGAAGGTCACGGCCATCACGCACCGGCTGAAGCCGGTGATCCCGTCTTACCTGAGCCAGGTCGCGCCCAGCGAGTCCAGCGTCATCAAACGCGTGGCCTACGAGCCTTTGTTTTTGGCGCACCTGAGAACCTCTTTGGGTATTCGTGGCGTTAAAAAGGTCTCGCTGCACGAGCCGCTCACCGGTTTGCTGCGCGTGACCATCATCACCTTTGAAAAGAACACTCCTAAGACCGAGATTTGGCGCGCTCTCTATGGCGCGGCGTTCTTCAAAGGTGACTGCGGCAAGATCTGTATTGCCGTCAATGAAGACATCGACCCCGACAACGCCGATGCCTTGCTGTGGGCCATGGCTTACCGCATGAACCCCGTCATCGATGTGCGCACGCTGGACCACCGCGGTCAGGGTCACGGTCCAAAACGCGAGGCCGAAGGCGAGGAAGACTCCACGCTGCTGATGGACGCCACCATGAAGGGCGACATGCCGCCACTGGCCCTGCCCACAAAAGAGTACATGGAGCGCTCCAAAGTGATTTGGGAAGAGCTGGGCCTGCCTAAACTGCGTCCGCAATCGCCTTGGTTTGGTTACTCGCTGGGCGACTGGCTGCCGCAGTGGGATGCTTCTGCGCTGCGTGCTGCAACAGGCCGCTACCTTGAGAACGGTTTGATCAGTGAAAAACAGCAACGCAACGATGTCAAAGCAGAGTCCAAGTTCCGGCCTGACGAAGTCTGAGGCGACGATGTCAACCCAAGAATTCACACCGAATCAACAGCCACGACGCTTGATCGTCGGCATCAGCGGGGCCTCTGGCGTTGTCTACGGGGTTCGCATCTTGCAGGTTCTGCAAGGCACGGGCATAGAGACCCATTTGGTCATGAGCGACTCCGCCAAAATGACGCTGGCCACCGAGTCAGATTTGAGCGTCAAGGACGTCGAAGCGCTGGCCACCGAAGTGCACAACGCCAAAAACATCGGCGCGAGCATCTCCTCGGGTTCGTACAAAACGATGGGCATGGTGATTGCGCCGTGTTCGGTTCGGTCTTTGTCTGAAGTGGCCTACGGCATGACCAGCAGCCTGCTCACGCGCGCCGCTGATGTCGTGCTGAAGGAGCGGCGCAGACTGGTGCTCATGGTGCGCGAAACACCGCTGCACAACGGCCACCTGCGGGCCTTGCTGCAAGCCTCTGAAAACGGCGCGATCATCATGCCGCCGGTGCCGGCCTTGTACGCCAGACCGACATCGCTGGACGACATGATCAACCACACCGTGGGGCGTTGCCTAGACCTGTTCGACATTGACACCGACCTGGCCAAACGCTGGGCCGGCATGGGCAAGGCCGACGCGCCGAACGCAGGCCCCACATGCTGAGTTTATTTGTCTATTACAAGGTGCCGCTAGCCGAGCATGCGCACTGCTTGTCGCTCGTCAACAAGTTCCAACAGGCACTGCAGTTGAAGTGGCCAGCCCTCGAGATGGAAATGGCCCAGCGCCCCAACCCGTCAGCGGAAGGCTTGGAAACTTGGATGGAAATCTACAAGCATCCTGCGGGCTTGACTGAAGAGGTCATCGCCTCCATAGCGCAGCTTGCCGCCGACATGGGGCTGCCACCGAAGCGGGCGAGCGAAATCTTTATTCCGGTGCGCCCCTGACGTTCAGCCAAAAAATAAAAGGAGACAAGACCATGAAAAAACGCACTTTTCTAGCCCTCGGCACGGCCGCCTTAGCGCCGTGGGGCATGCTGCTGGCGCAAGCACGCTACCCGGACCGTCCTATTCGTTTGGTGGTGCCTTTTGCCCCCGGTGGCGACGGCGACATCATGGGCCGGGCCTGGGTCAAGCACATGGCCACGCAAACGGGCATGAACATCGTGGTGGACAACAAAGGCGGTGCGGGCGGGGTCATTGGCGCCGCTGAGGTAGCACGTGCACGGCCGGACGGTTACACACTGCTGCTCGGCACCAGCACCACCCAAATTATCAATCCGGCGGCATCGGCGTCCTCGCCTTACGACCCGATCAAGGACTTTGAGTTGATCGGCATGGTCAGCGCCAACCCGACATGCATTGTGGTGAACCCGAAGTTCCCCGCGAACACCCTCAAAGAACTGATCGCGCTCATCAAAGCCAACCCCGGCAAATACGCATATGGTTCAGCCGGCCCGGGGACCATCACCAACTTAACCGGTGAGTTGTTCAAATACCAAGCGGGCAAACTTGACATACAACACGTGCCCTATAAAGGCGGCGGTCCGGCCATGCAGGACTTGATCGCAGGCCACGTGCCCATCATCACACCCATCTTGTCGTCGGCGGTGTTGGCTCAGCACCGCGCCGGCCGAGCCCGGATCCTCTGCGTGAACAACGAGACCCGGCTGAAGGCTGCACCCGACATCCCGACGGCTATTGAATCGGGTTTGCCGGACATGACTGTTCAAGTTTTTAATGCTGTTTTTGTTCCTGCCGGTACCCCTAAAGAGGTCATTGCCACACTCAAGGCGGCCAGCCACAAAGTTATCTCCGATCCTGAATTTCTGCAAGATGTGGGGAAAGCAGGCGGTGAACTGCTGGTTTTGGCAGACCCGGACAAGTACTTCAAACAAGAAGTGGTTCGCTGGAACCATCTGATCAAAACCATCGGATTTAAGATGTAGCCTAGGGCCAAAAGGCGGCGCCAACTCTTTCCACGGCCCTACTATGATTAGCGCCCTAGAGAGAGAAACCCATGCTGCCCCCCAAAACCCGATCTGCATCACCGACCAGCGCACCTAAAAGCAGCGCCACTAAGCTGACGCCTGCCGATTACCTGAAGAAAATTCTCACCGCCCGCGTCTATGACGTGGCGATTGAGACAGCGCTGGAGCCGGCCAAAACACTCAGCAAGCGCCTGAACAACACGGTGCTGCTGAAGCGTGAAGACCAGCAACCCGTGTTCAGCTTCAAGCTGCGCGGCGCTTACAACAAGATGGCGAACTTGAGCCCGGGGCAACTCAAAAAAGGCGTGATTTGCGCCTCGGCCGGCAACCACGCGCAGGGCGTTGCGCTGAGCGCCAACAAGCTCGGCACGCGCGCGGTGATCGTCATGCCGTCGACCACGCCGCAGCTCAAAATAGACGCGGTTCGTGCACTCGGAGGTGAAGTGGTGCTGCATGGCGAGAGCTATTCCGACGCTTACGAGCATGCCGCGGCGCTTGAGAAGAAAAACGGCCTGACCTTTGTGCACCCGTTTGACGACCCGGACGTGATCGCCGGCCAAGGAACGATTGCCATGGAAATGTTGCGGCAAATTCAGCGCATTGGTCATGGCCGACTCGACGCGGTGTTTGTCGCCATTGGCGGCGGCGGCTTGATCTCTGGCGTGGCCAATTACATCAAGGCTGTGCGGCCCGAGATCAAGGTCATCGGCGTGCAGATGAACGACTCGGACGCCATGATCCGTTCGATCAACGCCAACAAGCGCGTGATGCTGCCAGACGTCGGGCTGTTTTCAGACGGCACAGCGGTCAAGTTGGTCGGCGAAGAAACCTTCCGCATCACCCGCGAACTGGTAGACGAATTCATGACGGTCGACACCGATGCGGTGTGCGCGGCCATCAAAGACGTGTTTGTCGACACGCGCGGCATCGTCGAACCAGCCGGTGCGTTGGCGGTTGCCGCCATCAAACAATACGTCGCTTTGCACAAGACCAAGGGCGAGACTTACGCCGCGATTTTGTGCGGTGCCAACATGAACTTTGACCGGCTGCGTTTTGTGGCCGAGCGTGCTGGGGTTGGCGAAGAAAGCGAAGCCCTGTTTGCCGTGACCATCCCCGAAGAGCGCGGCAGCTTCAGGCGCTTTTGCGAATTGATTGGCGATTTGCCGGGTGGCCCACGCAGTGTGACGGAGTTCAATTACCGCATCAATGACGCAGCCGAAGCGCATGTCTTTGTCGGTCTGACCACGCAGGGCAAGGGCGAAAGCGGCAAGATCGTCAACACGTTTACACGCCAAGGTTTCAAGGCGCTGGACCTGACGCACGACGAGCTGGCCAAGGAGCATGTACGCCACATGGTCGGCGGTCACAGCGTCTTGGCCAAGGACGAACGCCTGCTGCGCTTTGTCTTCCCGGAGCGTCCAGGTGCGCTGCTGAAGTTTTTGTCGACCATGCGGCCGGGCTGGAACATCAGCCTGTTTCATTACCGCAATCAGGGTGCCGACTACGGCCGTATTTTGATCGGCTTGCAGGTGCCGAAAGCCGACAACGCCGCCTTCAAGGCCTTCCTGGCGACGCTGGGGTATCCGTGCGTAGAAGAAACTGACAATCCGGTTTACAAGTTGTTTTTAAAGAGCTGAGTGGGCGAAGACCATGTCGGCTGCGACTTCCAAGAATCTCCCCGCCGACAGCAACTCCGTTTGCGCCGCCTGTGGCGCCGCATTCCGCTGCGGCATGGTCAGCGCTGACGCCACTTGCTGGTGCTTTGACTTACCGCATGTGATGGCCGTTCCTGCCGCGGGCGTTGAGGCGGAAAACACCGACAGCGCGAGTTGTTTATGCCCCGCCTGTCTTCATCAAAAACTGGAAAAAATACACCATGGCAACCAATCTTGACGGACAACTGGTGGTGGCAATTTCGTCGCGCGCGCTGTTTGACTTTGAAGAAGAAAACCGCGTTTTTGAAGAAGGCATGGCCCAGCAGGAGCAGGTCGGCAGCAAGCGCGACGCGGCCTACATGCAGCTGCAACTAGAGCGTCTGGATGTGCCGGCAAAACCCGGCGTGGCATTTTCATTGGTGAAAAAGCTCCTCGCTTTCAATGACGCACCGGAAAGCCAGGACGAAGCAGCGAGTCCAGTCAAACCGCCGCAGCGTGTCGAGGTCGTGATTCTGTCGCGCAATGACCCGGTCTCCGGCATGCGCGTTTTCAGGTCAGCGCAGCACTACGGCTTGAAGATCGAACGCGGTACGTTTAACCGAGGCGAAGCACCGTGGCGCTACCTGAAACCGCTGCACGCCAACCTCTTTTTGTCGACGCACCTGAGCGATGTGCGAGCCGCGCTACTGGCCGGCGTGCCGGCGGCACAGGTTTACCCACTGTCAGCGCACGCCAGCGAAGAACATCCGAATGAAGTGCGCATCGCCTTCGACGGTGACGCGGTGCTTTTTTCAGACGAAGCCGAGCGCGTTTTTCAGTCGCAAGGGCTCAGCGCGTTTCAGGCGCACGAACGTGCCAACGCCGCCCAGCCGCTGCTGGCGGGGCCGTTCAAACCGCTGCTGGAAGCGCTGCACAGACTACAAGAGGTCGGTACCTCGCGCATGCGCATTCGCACAGCGCTGGTCACTGCCCGCAGCGCACCGGCGCACGAGCGCGCCATTCGCACACTGATGGACTGGAACATTCAGGTTGATGAAGCGATGTTTTTGGGCGGCTTGGCGAAGGGCGAATTTTTGCGTGAATTTGAGCCCGATTTTTTCTTTGACGACCAGACTGGCCATGTGAATTCGGCTTCACTGCACGTGCCTTCAGGACATGTGGCGAGCGGCGTCTCCAACCCCAACTGAAATAAGCGCACATGACCTCGCCCACACCTTCATCGCTGCCTTTGCCGCTGGCCGTCGTTCAAGACAAGCTTGGCAGTTTCAAAGTGTTCGCCCGCAAAGTCTGGACCTTGTCGTTGCCGTATTTTCAGTCTGAAGACAAATGGAAGGCGCGCGGTTTGCTGCTGGCCATCGTCACGCTGAACTTGGCGGCGGTCTACATGCTGGTCTTGCTGAATGACTGGAACCGGCTGTTTTACGACGCCCTGCAAAACAAGGACGAAGCGGTTTTTTGGCGTGAGCTGGGACGCTTCACGTATCTGGCTTTTGCCTTCATCTTGATTGCGGTGTACCGGTTTTATTTGACGCAGTTGCTGGAGATTCGTTGGCGCGCTTGGATGACCGGCCACTACCTGAAGCGTTGGCTGTCCAATCACGCGTTTTACCGGCTGGAGTTGGCGCGCTACACGCAGCCGGCGACCGCGCAAGAAGGCCAGCCGGGCGTGCCGCAGCCCATGCCCGACAACCCAGATCAGCGCATCCAAGAAGACCTGAACCTGTTCACCAGCTACACCGTGTCGCTCAGCATGGGGTTGCTGAACGCGGTGGTGACGCTGCTGAGTTTTGTCGGCATTTTGTGGAGTTTGTCGGGTGCTTTTGCCTTCACTTTGGGCGGCACGGCCTACAGCATTCCGGGCTTCATGGTCTGGATGGCGGTGCTGTATTGCGTCGCTGGCAGCGTGATCACGCATTACATTGGCCGGCCGCAGATTCAGCTTAATTTTTTACAGCAACGCTATGAAGCCGACTTTCGGCACCACATGGTGAGGGTGCGTGAATACAGCGAGGCGATTGCGCTCGACAAGGGTGAAGCGGTTGAGCGTGGTCATCTCGACACACGCTTTTCGACGCTACTGGGCAACTACCTGGCGCTGATTAAAAAACAAAAAAGCCTGGTCTGGTTCACCAACTTTTTTGGTCAAGCCGCGACGGTTTTTCCGTTCATCATCTCGGCCCCGCGGTTTTTCAGCGGCGCCATTCAACTCGGTGAACTGATGCAAATCGCCTCAGCTTTTGGTCGCGTGCAAGACTCGCTCAGCTGGTTTGTCGACAACTACAGCACGCTGGCGGCTTGGCGCGCCACCACCGACCGGCTGACGAGTTTTGAAGAGCACATCGCCGCGCACACGCTGGAAGGCCAAGCGCGAGCGGCGGTCAATGCGGGCACATCGGAAGCAGACCTTGCCACTGTGAGGGTCGGTGAGAATCACCTGCAAACTGTCGATTTGTCCCTCAGCTTGCCGACGGGCGAGATCTTGCTCAGCGGCTTGGCGCTGCAGGCTCAGCCCGGCGACAGCGTGCTCTTGAACGGGCCGTCGGGCAGCGGCAAGTCGACCTTGTTTCGCGCGCTGGCCGGCATCTGGCCGTTTGCGCACGGTCGTGCCGTGGTGCCGCACAGCACCATGTTCATTCCGCAGCGGCCGTACTTCCCGGACGGCAGCTTGCGTGACGCGCTGGCTTATCCGCAGCCGGTTGACAGCTACAGCGACGTCGAGTTGAAACAAGCACTGAGTGACGCCCTGTTACCGCAACTCACAGAGAGACTCGATGACCGTGATGCCTGGAGTCAAAAGCTGTCTGGTGGCGAACAACAACGACTCGCCATCGCCCGCGTGCTGCTGAAAAAACCGCAATGGATTTTTGCCGACGAAGCCACCAGCGCGCTCGACGAAGCCGCCGAAAAAACGCTCTACGCCCAACTGCTGACGCAAACGCAGCAAGCCGGTGGCGCGCTGGTGTCGATCGCGCACCGGCCGACGGTGGCGGCGTTTCACAGCCAGCGCTGGG
>CANFSO010000068.1 GCA_947449895.1 Comamonadaceae bacterium | reverse complement strand
GATTCTTCCGCTTGGCCCAGATAAAAATGATGCGGGCCCAGCTGCTGCAACAAGGGCAGCACTTGGTCATAAGCGGCCCTCGGACCGGACGCCATGACGGTGAGCTGAGCCGCTTCAGCCATCTTGTTGTTGCCCGACACCGTCACCCTCAGGTAAGTGATGCCAGCGACTGCACACACGTTGGCGACCTGCGCAGAGGCCTGCTGCGAGACGGTGCTGGTGTCGATATACAGGCAGCCCTTGCGCGCCTGTGCCGCGACCTGTGCACTGACGACCAGCAATGCCGCGTCATTCGGCAACGAAGAAAAAATCACGTCAGCGGCGGTCAAGGCTTGGGCAACATCGGTCGCCACATGCAGCCCCTGTGCGCTGGCCAATTGCTGCCGTTCAGCACTCGTGTCGCTGACCGTCACGGCGTGACCCGCAGCTTGAAGATGCCCTGCCATCGGCAAACCCATCTTGCCGACGCCCAGAAAATGAAGGGCGGTTTGTTGAATGTCCGTGCTCACGCTGCGCTTTGCACTGCCGGTGCCAACCCGCCGACTGTACCGGCCATGAACTGGCTGTGCTCCATCCCAAGCAAGCGATTCCAACGCTGTTGCCCCATCGTCAAGCCGATGAAAAACCCCAGTTCAACGATTTCATCCTTGTTGAAATGGTTGTACAACCCTTGCCACAAGTCGTCTGTGGGTTCGAGCCCCCAAGTGATGGCTTCGGCCAAGCGCAACGCGGCCTTTTGTCGGGGTGAAAAACGCGTTGCCTTGTCGAAGTCCAGCAAGTCTTTCACGTGGTCTTCCAGCAAGCCTTCAGCCTGCGCTTTGACCGAGCGCTGGTTGCCGCAGTAATTGCAATTCACCGCCTGGGACACATACAAGCGGCACAATTCTTTGATGGCGTGCTCACACACGCCATTGACAAACGTGTCGTTCCAAGCGTTGGTGAAGGCCCAAAAAACCTTGGGCACGTTGGCCCGAATAGCGTGACTTTCGGGGCGTGGCGCACCGTCGCGGGCCGCACGCTGAAATTCAGCCAGCATGGCCGGGTCGGTGATGGCGGCGGGGTCGATGTAAGGGATGCGTGGTGACGAGCTCATCGAAAACTCCTTGGGCTGGTTAAAGAACTCCGGCTGCTGCCATCTTTATGGCTGCGTCGTAGTGGGAAAGGTCTAGGTAACGATCCAGCGGTGGTGGCACGCCATCCCACATGCCTTCCATCTCGGCACGAATCGACAGCACTGTCTGAAATCCCGGGCGACTGAATGCGGCGTCCGGTGCAAGGCCGGAACCAAGTGCCACCAGCGCGTCATACGTTCCCTGTGCCGCACTGGACGACAACTGGAATTTGTCTTGCAATAACGCGATCATCTCGCCCCGGTGCAACGGATTCATGACATGTCGCTGGCCTTGGATGTAGGCTGCCAGATAGCGTCTCAACACACCGGCATTCGCAACCGCCCATTGACGCTGGACAAACGCACCCGTTGCTTGGTAAGGCCCGAGCAAACTGAACTGACTTCCGAGACTTTTCAAACCTTGTTCGCGTACCGTGAATGAAAATGGCGGGTTGACCATGCCGGCTGCCAGTTGTGGATCGGCCACCATGGCGGCCGAACGCGGCCCGGTGCCACCGGCCAGCTTGACACCGTAGTCACGGTTTTCGATCAAGCCGTGGTTCTTCAATATCTTCTTGGCGGCCAATGCGTAGGCGGTGCCTGGCGCATCAACCGCCAGCAACTTGCCGCACAGGTCAGCGATGGTGTTGATTTCTGCGCGCACCATCAAGTCGTTCATGCCGGCATCACCGCCACACACAATCACCACGTCTTGTCCCGCCGACTCAACCATCGCCACAGCGTTATCGACTGCGGCGTGCGCAATCTCAAATTGACCTGCAGCCAACCCGGCGCGTTGTGCATCGGAGTTCGGCGTGTTCTGGACCTCAATGGTCAATTGGTATCGGGCAAAGTAGCCTTCATTCATGGCCACCATCAGCGGCAGATTGCTGGAGGTGTTGAAGATGTTGACGCGCAGCAACGTCGGTTCAGCTGACGGAGAAGGTTTGTCGGACATGTTTACAAACTTTATGAAATGCAGACTTTTTGATATTCGCCGGGCTGGCCGTCAGCGAGGATCGGCCAGTGCAGCCTGCAGCAAGGCGTCAGCGCTGAGTGGCATTTGACGCATGCGCAGGCCCAACGCATCGGCCACGGCGTTGGCAATTGCGGCAGCGACCGGCCCGTGCGTGGCTTCGCCAGCACCCAATGATTTGTCGCCGGGCCGGCTGACAAGCTGCACATCCACTTTCGGCACTTCAGAAAAACGCAAGATCGGATAGTCCTCCCAGCTGCGACTGGTAACGCCCGTCCGGTCAAACTGCACCGCTTCTTTGAGAACCCAGCTGACGGTCTGAATAGCGCCGCCTTCAATCTGATTCCGAACACCATCGGGATTCACCACCAAACCAACGTCTGCGGCAATCCACAACTGCTCCACCCGCACCTCGGCCTCGGCGTGAACTGCCGCCACCACCGCGCAATAAGCACTGGTGTTTTTGTAGCGGGCATAGGCGATACCCATACCGCTGCCTTCGCGGCGCTCCCCGATATGTCGGTTCGACCAATCGGCCATCGCAGCCGCCGCATTGAGCACGGCGCGGCCTCGTTCATCGCTGAGGTGGCGCAGGCGAAACGCCAGCGGATCAACGCCCAGCTGTTCAGCCATTTCATCCAGAAAAGATTCGACGGCGAAGACATTGCAATGCGCTCCCAAGGAGCGCAACGCGGACGTGCGCAGCGGCATGCTCAGTGCGCGGTGGGCGTGCGTGCGCCACTGCGTGAAGTCATACGACGGCAGCGCGTTGCGCTCAGCGCCGCCACCGCTGGCCAATGGCATATTGATGGCCACTTGACGTGGAAATGGCTTTTCAAGCAAGGCGGCGGCATGCAACACGGGCGTGCTGGAACGGCCTGGCCGCATGCTGTGGCCGTTCGACCAAACGTCGTGCTGCCAGTCGCTGATGCGGCCATCCGCATCGACCACAGCTTGCAAGTCGACCGCCATGGCTGCACCGAAAGGTGCACAGGTCAATTCGTCTTCACGCGTCCATTGCAGCTGCACCGGACGGCCTGGCACAGCACGCGCTAACAACACGGCGTCGCAGGCGGCGTCGTCGGCGCCATTGTGGCCATAGCAACCGGCACCCGGCACATGTTGCACTGCAATCTGCGCAGCAGGCAAACCCAGTACCAGAGCCAGATCAGGGCGCAGGTTGTAAATACCCTGGCTATGGGTCCAGACTTCAACACTGGTGATTTCTCCATTGCCATTGGCTTGGCAACGTGCCAGCGCACACGACGGGCCGATGGATGCATGCGCCAAAAATGGTCGCGCATAAGAAGCCTTGAAATACTGCGCACCTTCCGCCGTTCTTAAAGCCTCGGAAGCAGCCAGACTCGGGCCCGGCGCAGCGGATTTTCTCTCTCCAGCCAGCGTGGTCTCGACGGGCTGTGAACGTAAAAAAGCGGGCACAGCATGCATGTCAGGCAAGGTCGCGGGCTCGTCCCAACGGGCCGATGCTGCGAGCTTTTTCAAAGCCTGCACGGCTGCGTAATCGGTCTCAGCGATGACGCCGATAAAGCTGCCATCGCGCACGGTGGTGACCACGCCCGGTAATGCGTTGATGCCATCCAGCGCCACCGCCAGCAACACCGCACCCGGCGACGGCGGATGCGCCACGCGGCCATACAACTGGCCAGGCAGCACCATGTCATGAATGAAATCCGGCTGCCCCAGCACCTTGCCCGGCATGTCCAAACGCGGCACAGACTGACCGGTCAAGGTGTATTCGGTCACAGACTTTGGCTTGGTGCTACCGCTGGCTTCAAGGTCTAGCAAAACGTCGTCTGCGAGAGTCCAATAACTTGCGATACGCTCATCCGCGTGACTGAAAAAATCGCCGTCCAGCACGAACAACTGAGCCCGCTGATTAGGCGTCAAACCGCTTTGCTTCGCAGCCAAATCGAGATAAATGGCGCGGGCTTCAGCACAAGCTTGTCGCAAAGCGCTGCCCGAGTCTTGCAGCGACATACTGCCGGACGTCATCCCTTCGTTCGGCCCCAGCAGCGTGCTGGCGCGCTCCATGCGGATTCGCGCTAAGGTGACGTCCAGTTCTTCAGCGGCGATTTGTGCAAGCACCGTGCTGATGCCTTGCCCCAGATCGACCTTGCCAGTGCGCACGGTCACGCAGCCATCGGCATGAAAAGCCAGCCACTGCGACAAGCGGCGGTTGGTCTGCAAACTGCCCGGCAAGACAACCGGAGTTTTCGCGTCGTTTTCACTCATGTCGAAACCCCGTCCGCAGCGGCCTTGAGCACCGCGCGCACCATGCGGTTGTGCGCACCACAACGGCACAAATGTGGGTCAAGCGCCTCGCGAACCTGCGCCTCGCTCGGCTGCGGGCACTGGCCCAGCAAAGCGGCTGCACTGACCAGAATGCCAGACACGCAATAGCCACACTGTGCGGCTTGCTCGTCAATGAAAGCTTGCTGCAACGCATGTAAAGCGCCGGGTTGCCCCAGCCCTTCAATGGTGGTCAAGGCTTTGTTTTCAGCGGCCCACAGCGGTGTGTCACAAGCGGGAAACGACACCCCATCTAACATCACATGACAAGCGCCGCACTGAGATTGTCCGCAGCCGAGTCGCGTCCCTTTGAGTCCGAGTTCTTCCCGCAGAACGTAAACCAACGGCGTAGTGTCATCAGCCTCGACGGAGGTCACTTGTCCGTTGACAGTCAGGTTAACAGTGCGTAGCGCCATCAGCCCACCCGCATTGAAACGTGGCGCTGCACGCACTTTTTAGTGTGGAGCTGGTCCTGACTCACTTCGGTGCGGCCTTCATCACAGCGCCCAGGGTGATGAATTCTTCTTTGATGTAAGCGTCAAATTGTTCAGGTTTCATGGGCATGGATTCCGCGCCCAACTTGGCCATGCGCTCCTTGACTGCAGGCTGCTCAAGGATCTTGGCGATTTCGGCGTTCAGCTTGTTGACCACTGTACGCGGCGTCTTGGCGGGTGCCAGCAAGCCGATCCAAAAATCGAACACAAAACCAGGCAGACCGGCTTCGGCCACGGTCGGTACCTCAGGCAAGGCGCTTGAGCGCTTGGCGGTGCTAACAGCCAGAGCGCGCATGCGGTTGTCGCGGATCGATGGGATCGACGCCAGCACGGGTGTGAACATAAAGTCGACCCGGCCAGAACTGGTTTCAACAATGGTCTCGGGCGTGCCCTTGAAAGGAATATGGGTGACCTGAATGCCCGCGACACTGCGAAATTTTTCGGCATTCACGTGCGTCGCACTACCCACACCAGCCGAAGCATAGTTGAGGGAATCTGGCTTGCCCTTAGCTGCTGCGATCAGCTCCTTCACCGACTTGAACGGGCTACCGACACCCACGACCAGCACGCTCGGCAATGCGGCCAGTGGCGAGACACCTGCAAAGTCGGCCAACGTGTCGTAACTCAAGCCGGGATACAAGGTTGGGTTGACCACATGGCCAGTGGACACCACCAGTAGCGTGTAACCATCCGGCTCGCTTTTGGCGACCATCGCTGAGCCCAACGTGCCTCCGGCCCCGGGGCGGTTTTCAACCACCACAGATTGACCCGTGCTGGCACTCAGTCGTTCACCGACGACGCGCGCCATGATGTCAGTCGCGCTCCCGGCGGTGAAAGGCACGACGATTTTGATGGTTTTGCTCGGGTAGTCAGCGCCCGCTGGCTGAGCGTTCACGGTGGCGACAGATAAGGCCGCTGCAAAGGCGATTAAAAAGCGTTTCATGGATTTGTCTCCTGAATATTAAAAAGCCTGCGGTCTGCGCCGCTTGAATTAAAGCCAGCCTGAACTCAATGTACCGAGCCCAAACCAAGAGCCACGGCGATCTTCTCGCCCGACTGCTGCAATGCGCGCAAATGCGGTTGCAAGTCGACGCCAAGCAACTGACCGCCACGTTTTTTCCACTGACCCGCCACCATGACGCTGTCGATGTTTGCCAGCGAGGTTTGCATGACGACTGAATTCACAACGTCGTGCACCGGCTGCATGTTCAGGTCGGTGGCGCGGATCATCACCAAATCAGCCTGCTTGCCGCTGGCCAACGAGCCGATACGGTCTGCCTGCTTGAGCATGCGAGCACCTTCGATGGTGACCCACGACAGGGCTTCGCGCGTGGTCACGGTAGACGTATTGGGGATGCTGCCGTGCAGCTCGCGGTGGGCTGCGTTGTCAAGCGAGCGCTGCATGCCGAGGGCCACGCGAGCCTGCACCAACATCTCGCCACTGATGGAGCTCTCTAGGTCGACACCCAGTGATGGCGCACGGCCAAAAGCACGCAACCTGCCGGTGATCGGGTAGCCATGACCTTGCGTCATTTCACTTTCAGGCGCGGCAGAAAAGCTCATGCCAAGATCGCAAAATCGCTTGAGTTGCTCGTCGCTCAAGGCATGACCGTGAACGATGTTGATGTGGTCACCGAGCAGACCGGCGGCCTCTAGTTTTTCCCAACCATCCGGCGTACGGGCAGGTCCGCCACCTTGGTGCAGCGAGGCGATCAGACCCAGTTCCTTGGCCATGGCGAAGTCGTGCATGGCGACATCCAGCGTCGAATAATGTGGGCCAAGAACCGCCGCCTGAACACTCAACAGAGAACGACCGTGATGCGCCTTGAGCAATCGCTCAATCTCCGCGCGTGGATGTGGCACTTCCCAAAAAGGTCTCTGCCCGGGCAAGGGGTCAGGCTTTGGCGTGCCATGAAAAAATGCTGCCCGAATACCCGAGGCTAACAAGCCAGCAATCGCCGCGTCATTCGACTGCGGTGTTGGGTTGTTATGACACCAGTCAGCCAACGTGGTGGTACCGCAATTGAGCTGATTCAACGCCCCGACCAGCGTGGCGATGTACAAGTCTTGCGGCTCAAAAACCGTCGCCAGACCAGCGTGCATCTTGCGGAAATATTCGAGCAAAGTCCAGTTCGAGGCCAAACCACGCAGTGCCGTCTGCCAAGTGTGCATGTGCGCATTCACCAACCCCGGAATGATGATGTAGCCGCTGCCATCGATCACCTCCGCATCATCAATATGGATGCGCGGCGCGATCTCAGTGAGCGCGTCGCCAGTGATGAGAATGTCGCCCTGCGGCAGATCGCCCTGCGCATCCATCGTGATAATAGATGCGCCACGGATCAAACTTCGCTTGGGCTGGGATGGCTGGGCGGCCATGGCTCAGGACTCCAGGCCGTCGCTCATCTTCACGTTTTCCGACTTCAGCACCAAGCCCGCATCGGCAGCGGTTTCTTGCAGTAGCACGGCGAAGTCAATGTCGTCATGACCGCGACCGACCATGCGCGACACCGACTCGCGCGTGGCTGCTGCTGCGGGCATGGCAACG
This sequence comes from Comamonadaceae bacterium, assembly GCA_947449895.1. Lineage (GTDB taxonomy): Bacteria > Pseudomonadota > Gammaproteobacteria > Burkholderiales > Burkholderiaceae_C > Polaromonas. Next base: position 6,293 of record CANFSO010000068.1, on the reverse strand, counting down.
CCGTAGGCACGGGCAGCGGCCAGACCCAGGTCCATGTCTTTCAGCAACAGCTTGGGTGTGAAAGTGACTTGATCAAAGGTCAGATTCGTCAGCGTTGGCGTTTTGTAGCGGGTGTACATCGAACCCAGCACCGAGTCGTTGATGCTCTCCAGAAAAATATGACGCGGGATGCCGGCTTTTTCAGCCAGCACGGTGATTTCGCACAGGTTCTGAATGACGACGCCAAACATGGTGTTGTGGGCGATTTTCCAAATGCGCGCCAACTCGCCCTCGCCGACCCACATGACCTTGCGCGCCATCGCTTGCAGACAAGGCTCGATCTCGGTGTACAGCGCTTTGGGGCCTGAGGCCACTTGCAGTAATTTACCGGCCTTGGCGACCTTGGCGTTGCCGGACACTGGGCTGCACAAATAACCCACCCCCATGGCCTCAAGACGCTGGCGAATGTCTGCTGAACCTTCTTGCGAAATGGAGGAGCTGTCGATCACGACCTTGGGCTTGACCGAACCGGCGACCAGACCACCTTCACCAAACAACACATCCTTCAGGTCATTGGTGGTCGACACCATGGTGAAGACGAAATCGCAACTTGCCAAGTCTTGTTTGGTCGCAACGATGGTGGCCCCGTACTCCACCAGCGGCGCAGCTTTGGATGCCGTGCGATTCCAGACACTGACCTTGTGGCCGGCCTTGAGCAGCCGCTTAGCCATGGCCTCGCCCATGCGCCCCAACCCGATCCATCCAATTTGTTTGTCCATTGTGTTTCCTTGTTGTCTCTTTTAACTCTGCGTAGTGTGTCGCAGAGCCTAGTCAGTCACAAGAAAACCAGCGGAAATCAGTTTTTCCATGAGTGGAAAAACCGCACGCCGTCCAAACTCAATCGAGCGTGGCCCCCGAGATCCGGACAATCTCGGCCCATTGAGAGCTTTCTTTTTTAATCCGTGCGGCGTACTCTGTCGGCCCGCCCAGCAGCGGAACAGCGCCCTCCACGCCCAAGCGAGACTGGAATTCCGCAGCGGCAGCGATCTTCAGAATCTGTGCGGCCAACTCTTTCACCACGGCGTCGGGTGTGCCCCGGGGCGCCAGCAAACCATAGGTCAGAGTGCTCTCAAAATCAGCGAGTGCGCCGATACCCGACTCGGTGATGGTCGGCACGTCGGGCATGGCTGGATTGCGTTTGGCACTGGTCACGGCGATGGCGCGCAAACGCCCGCTGCCGACCAAGGCCAAGGCAGGCGGAATCACGCTGAACATCATCTGTACCTGGCTGCCGACAAGGTCAGTGAGCGCCGGACCGGTGCCTTTGTAGGGGATATGACTGAGCTTGACGCCTGTTTTGTGTTCGAACAATTCACCGCACAAGTGACCCCCTGTACCGCCACCACTCGACGCATAGTTGACACGGCCCGGCTCTGACTTGGCCAACGCCAACAGATCGGCCACAGACTTGACTGTCGACGAAGCCGGCACCACCAAGACCAACGCCGATGACGCGAACATGGCGACCGGCACCAAGTCTTTCTGGGTGTCATATTTCAGTTGCTTGTAGAGCGCTGGGTTGATCGACACCGTGCCCGAGTGACCCAGCAGCAGCGTGCTGCCGTCGGCTGGGCTACGCACCACTTGCTCGGTGCCAATGTTGCCGCCAGCGCCCGGCTTGTTGTCCACCACCACGCTTTGGTTGCGCATCTCGCCCAGGCTTTTGGCCATTTGACGGCCAAACACATCGTTGCCGCCGCCCGGTGCAAAAGGCACCACGATCTTGATCGGTTTACCTTGGGCGCGTGCTGCCAGACTGATGGCCGACAAGGCCAAGGCACCCACCGTAATGATGAGGGTTTGTCGGCGACTGGGGGCGGCGAATGTCAAAATTTAAACCCGCTCGAGAATCAGCGCAATACCTTGACCCACACCGATGCACATGGTGCACAGCGCATAGCGACCACCGGTGGCGTGCAAACGGTTAACGGCTGTGGTGGCCAGTCTGGCACCCGAAGCGCCCAACGGGTGGCCCAGGGCAATGGCGCCGCCCCAAGCGTTCACGCGGGCGTCGTCATCTTGCAGGCCGAGCTGGCGCAACACGGCCAGACCTTGCGCGGCAAAGGCTTCATTGAGCTCGATGACATCCAGTTGTTCTAATTTGAGACCCGTCAACGCAAGCACTTTTTGCGTCGCCGGTGCAGGACCCATGCCCATGATGCGCGGTGGCACGCCGGCGGTCGCCATGCCCACAATACGAGCGCGCGGTGTCAAGCCGTTCTTGGCGGCACTGGTTTCATCGGCCAGCAACAAGGCACAGGCGCCGTCATTCACGCCGCTCGCATTGCCAGCTGTGACCGTACCATCTGGGCGCACCACGCCTTTGAGTTTGGCCAGACTTTCCATCGTCGTGGCACGCGGGTGTTCGTCTGTGTCGACGACGATCGCGTCGCCCTTTTTCTGGGCGATCGTGACCGCGGTGATTTCGCGTGCAAAGTGGCCGGCTTTTTGTGCCGCCACAGCGTTCAACTGGCTGGCCAGCGCCATGCGGTCTTGCGATTCCCTATCGATATTGAAGTCAGTGGCAACGTTCTCAGCCGTCTCGGGCATGGAGTCGACGCCGTACGCCTGCTTCATCAGCTTGTTGACAAAGCGCCAGCCGATGGTCGTGTCGTAGACCGCGTTGGCGCGGCTGAAGGCGCTCTCGGCCTTCGGCATGACGAACGGTGCGCGGCTCATGCTTTCAACACCGCCCGCGATCATCAGACCCGCTTCACCGGAACGGATCGCACGGGCTGCGGTGCCAACAGCATCGAGGCCAGAGCCGCACAAACGGTTGATGGTGGCGCCCGGCACTTCAAACGGCAAACCCGCCAGCAAGCTCGACATGTGAGCGACGTTGCGGTTGTCTTCGCCGGCCTGATTGGCGCAGCCGTAGATCACGTCGGTGATGGCTTGCCAATCCACATTCGGGTTGCGTGCCATCAAGGCGCGCAGCGGAACAGCCCCAAGGTCGTCGGTACGAATGCTTGACAGGGCACCGCCATAACGGCCGAAAGGTGTGCGGATAGCGTCGCAAATAAAAGCTTGTGAACTCATGGTGTGTCTTCTTTCAATGTGAGTGGTTTGTATTTTTCAGGCCGCCACGGCGACAGGCAGGCCGAGCATTTTCTCAAGTTCAGCGTGCGTCAACCCGTCGACCATGTCGACCAGCAACAAGCCTTTGGGCGTGCATTCAAGCGTCGCCAGTTCAGAGTAAATTCGCTTGACGCAACCAATGCCGGTGATCGGGTAACTGCACGCATTGACGACTTTGCTCTCGCCTTTTTTGGTCAGCAAGTCCATCATCACCCACGTCTGCTTAGCGCCAATGGCCAAGTCCATGGCACCGCCAACAGCAGGAATCGCATCTTTTTCGCCGGTGCTCCAGTTCGCCAGATCACCGGTGGCGCTGACCTGAAACGCGCCTAGAACGCAGATGTCCAGGTGACCGCCGCGCATCATGCTGAAACTGTCCGCATGGTGAAAATACGCGCCACCCGCCAGCAGCGTCACCGGCTGTTTGCCGGCGTTGATCAGGTCATAGTCTTCATCACCCGCTGCGGGCGCCGGGCCCATGCCCAAAATGCCGTTTTCGCTTTGCAGAATCACTTCAATGCCCGCCGGCAAATGGTTCGCCACCAGCGTCGGCATGCCAATGCCGAGGTTGACGTAATCACCGTCATGAATGTCTTGGGCCACGCGCTGGGCCAATTGTTCTTTGCTGCGTTTTTGATAGCTGATGTCACTCATGGTCATGCCGCCTTTTTAAAACCGCCGGCCTGGGTGGCGACGCGATCAATCTTTACAATTTTGCTGACAAAAATACCTGGTGTGACGATGCTCTCCGGGTCCATGGCACCCAATTCGACCACCTCGTGCACGGTGGCCACGGTCATCTTGGCCGCGGTGGCCATCACCGGACCAAAGTTTCGTGCTGCTTTGCGGTAGAGCAAATTACCCCAACGGTCGCCTGTTTCGGCCTTGATCAACGCGACGTCGCCATATATTGGCATCTCAAGCACGTAAAACTTGCCGTTGATCTCGCGGGTTTCTTTGCCCTTGGCCAATTCAGTGCCGTAACCAGTGGGGCAGAAAAACGCCCCAATCCCAGCCCCTGCAGCGCGGATGCGCTCGGCCAGATTGCCCTGCGGGATCAGTTCCAGTTCGAGTTTTCCACTGCGGTAAAGCGCGTCAAAAATGTGGCTGTCGGCTTGCCGCGGAAAGCTACAAATGATTTTTCGCACGTGGCCAGTCTTGAGCAAAGCAGCCAGACCGCTTTCGCCATTGCCGGCGTTGTTGTTGACGATGACGAGGTCTTTCGCACCCTGTTCAATCAAACCGTCAATCAATTCATTAGGGATGCCGGCGGTTCCGAAACCGCCAATCATCACGGTGGAACCATCTTTCACTTCGGCCAGAGCCGCGGTGATGGACGGGGCAATTTTGTTGATCATTCAAACAGCTCCAAATTTATAGATTGACAGACTCAATTTGTTCGCAATAAGAACAAATGTTCGTATAATGAATTTTAGGAGATTCCAGACACCATGGCAACCACCTCATCAGGACACCTTATCAGCCCAGCAACAACCCCAGTCCCTGGCGACGGATACGTGCAGTCATTTGCGCGCGGTCTGCAAGTCATCCGCTCCTTCAACGCCGACGCTCCCCGCCAAACACTGACTGAAGTCGCCAGTCGCAGTGAGCTCACCAGGGCCGGTGCCAGACGCATTTTGCTGACCCTGCAAAGCCTTGGCTATGTTGAAAGCGACGGCAAGTTGTTCAGCTTGACACCGCGTATTCTTGACCTGGGTTTCGCCTACTTGTCGTCCATGCCAATCTGGAACCTCGCCGAACCCATCATGGAGGCCTTGGTCGAAGAGGTCAAGGAATCATGCTCCGCCGCGGTGCTGGAAGGCACTGACATTATTTATGTGCTGCGGGTGCCGACCCACAAGATCATGAGCATCAGTCTGGGCGTCGGCTCCCGTTTACCGGCGTACTGCACCTCCCTGGGCCGCGTGCTGCTGGCAGGCCTGCCTGACGATGACGTACTGAGCCGCTTGCAGGCCAATGACCGCAAAGCCCTGACCCGCCACACGCTGACCGATGTGCACGAACTGCTGGCCAAGGTCCAAGCCACCCGCAAACAAGGGTGGTCGCTGGTCAATCAAGAACTGGAAGAAGGACTGGTGTCGCTGGCCGCCCCGGTGACGAATCGGGAAGGCCGAACCGTGGCAGCACTCAACATCAGCGGCCAAGCCAATCGCACCAGCGCCAAAATCATGCAAGACAGCATGCTGCCTGCGCTGCTGGCTGCGGCCAAGACCATTTCAAAGCTGCTGGCCGTCAAGCGGGCCTGAGCAGAGTACTTTTCTATGAACGCGTGATACGCTTTCAGCATGTTCACGCCTTCACAAATCGATGTCCGCAAATTTTTCTGTGCGGTCTACACCAAATCACTGGCCGGCTCACCCCTCGACGCGATGGAAACCATCGTCAGCCAGTGGATCGACGAGCACCCTGAATACCATGCCGACTTCGCAGATGTCGAGGCCGCCGTGGCCAAAATGTACGATATTGAAAACGGGAAAACAAATCCGTTCTTGCATTTGTCGATGCACCTGACGATCAGCGAGCAATGCTCGATAGACCAGCCCCGCGGCATCCGACAAGCGGTCGAATTGCTCACTGCACGCCGCAACTCTCTGCATGCGGCACACCACGAGACCATGGACTGCCTTGGACAGATGGTCTGGGAAAGCCAGCGTGCCGGCAGGCCACCAGACGGTGCAGCCTATATCGACTGCGTGCAGCGGCACGCTACGCGGGACTGAACCAACGCACCCGGTTCTGCAATGCTGGTAGCCGCAGTGATTTGGGCATCAAACGACGAATCTGGAGCCACCAACTGAAGCTCCCGAAAACCGGCTTTCAGTCAGCCCCTTTTGAACTGCGGCGTTAACCGTACGATGATTGGTTGTTCAATATCCATCAACCGCTTGATAATCTTGGCTGAGGTACTCTCACCAGCTGGATGCGCCTGCCGATAACCGCACAGTCTTAAACTTCGGTGCGCTCAATAGCTGCATGGCCGCGACACTGGCGCGAGTTGATGTACTGGGAAAAGAGCTGGCATCGGCGAAACACGCTGATTGATCAAGCCAAGTTGCATTAGTCAGCTTGTGCAGTTCGCGCCTATCAGCCAGTTAAGCCTAGCTTAAGCTGATGGCACGATACTGAAGTGCCGGAAGAAAGTAAAAATGCGCCTG
>CANFSO010000067.1 GCA_947449895.1 Comamonadaceae bacterium | reverse complement strand
GGTTACCGCTGGACTTTGCGCTGGGCAAGCACTACGGCGACCAAGTCGAGATCGAGCATGGACACGACATCAAAGGCCAACCTGGCAAAGTGAGAGTTCTTGCCTTCAGGAACAGGGCAGTGCTGGCTAGTTTCAATGACGCCACAGCTTACCTAGCCGCACATCCTGGCGCGGGAACCGATCCACAAACCATTTTCAATGTGCGTGGTGATGTGAAGACCAAGTACGGGCTTGGTGTCAACCTAGAGCAAGCAATCAACTCTGATATTGGCTTTTTTCTCAGGGCCATGAAAACCGATGGTCGGACCGAAACAGTGTCCTTCACGGAAGTCGATGATTCTTTTTCATCGGGCTTTTTATTCAAGGGCAACCTGTGGGGACGCGCCAATGACACGGTCGGGTTGTCGATGATGCAGAACCAACTGTCCAACGACAGGCGCAGATATCTACAGGCCGGCGGCATTTCCTTCTTTATTGGTGACGGTGCCCTGAGCTACAAGCCGGAAACCATTTTCGAGGGCTTTTACAGCCTTGGCGTCACCAAGAACATCTGGTTAACGGGCGACTATCAACGCATCCAGAATCCAGCCTACAACGCCAGCCGCGGACCTGTGAACGTTTTCGCAGTTCGATTCCACTCTGAGTTTTGACATCACATAGCAGCGCTGTGGCGTAAATCACGCACGAGCTGTTCGCCAGCTATCTTCCCAAATACCAAGGCCCGAAGCATGGCGACTGAGTTAGGTGCGATTTGGTAGAAATGGCCGGTGATTTCACCCGCGGCGTACAGCCCGCTGATCGGTCCGTTGTCACCCAGAACTTGTGCATTGGGGTTGGTTTTTAAACCCCCAAACGTATAGACCAAAGCGCCCACCAAAGGCCAGGCCAAAAATGGCGCCTGGTCCAACGCACGCGCCCAATTTGATTTAGGCGGTTGCCCCACAGGTGCACAAGCCAGCCCATCTTTCACCGTGGCATCAAAACCTTGATGGTCAACAGGACAAGCTGCATTGAAGGCCGACATGGTGTGCGACAGGGACGCCAACGGCAGACCCAGAGCGGGTGCCAGCGCCTCAAGTGTCGGCGCCGAAATCGGGGGCACATCGGAGCGAATCGCACGCGCGTAGTCGGCAATGTTCAACAGCTTCGCATCCAAAATCACATAGGCTTGCTGACTTGGCAATTCAAACTGCATCTGGTGTGCGAAGCGCTCCCAAGTTTCATGCATCAAGCCAGCGCCTTCGTCAAAAAACCGTTCACCTTGAGCGTTGACCACCACCCCATAGGGATAAACCAGCACCACAGGCGCGGGGTGTTGACTGCGCGGGTCAACAGGCTCTGCGTGGCCCGTGCGCCAATCGCCAGCAGCTTGTGCGCCAATGTCCAGAGCCGCGCGGATGCCCGCGCCATCGTTGTACTTCGTTCCGTGAGATATCAGCCGGTAGTTCTCTGCCGCAGCACCCAAATGCGCTTTGCGCATGCCAGAGTTTCCCTCAAAGCCGCCGCAGGCCAGCACCACCGCATCGGCATGGTGTGTTTGGATTCGCCCGTGCGCATCGGTGCCGAGAACGCCCACCACGGATCCAGCATCCGTGAGCAACTGGGTCAGTGAAAACTCGTAGACAAACTCAATCCCCAATTCACGCGCACGCGCTAGCAAGGCATTGATCAAGGCGACGCCACCACCCACAGGTTGGATACGTGCCGGCCCTTTGGCCAAGTAATAAGGCGGACTCTGAAACACCACACCCAGCGAGACCAGCCAGTCAGCCATGGCGGGCGCTTGATCGGCCAATTCCTGAAAATAGTCACGGTCTGCCAAGCCGCTGGATTCGGCCACGATGGCTTCGACAAATCCGGGGGCGACGTGGTGGTCGGCCTGCAAACGGATGTTGGAAGGGCTCCAGCGGGTATTGCCACCGCTATCAGCCAGGGGCGCGGCGTCTAGCAAAGTCACTGACAAATCAACCCCGCTCGCCAGGGCACTGGTCATGGCAGACACCGCAGCACACAAACCCGCAGCCCCCTGCCCCACCACAATCAAGCGGCGCAAGTTTTTCGCTTTTTGCGCCCCCAAGGGGTTCACACCGGTGAGAACGAAACCGACTTCAGAATCTTTGTTTCCTGCTCAAGGACAACGTCAAGCGCCCGCAGCTCTTTGAGATACAAGGGCCAGCCGGCGTCCTCCGTCATCTGCTTACGGCGCCGCTCACGCTCGGCCAGACTGTCAAAAGCCCACAGGTGAACGACCTGATTCAGCGGGCCGATCTCCGATACAAAAAAACCGACCAGATGCCCTAGGTATTTCTTCTGCAGCGGCAATGCTGCGCGTTCGTAGAGTTCAAGAAAGTCGCCAGTGCGAAGTGGCTTGATGGTGTAGGTACGTTGTTCAACAATCACGTGGATTTCCTGTCAGTTTGTTTAGATACGGATAACTCGATTTTGATGCTGCAGCACGCTGAAGGGTTCGTTGATTTTTTATTCCGGCCGAACCAATGTCGTCCATTTGTCGATGGATGTCTTGATCCATTCGCCAAAGACAGCAGGCGTCTCGACTCGGGAAACCATGGCAGCCTGTGAAAACTGGCTGACGACGGACTTGTCCATGACACTGTCTGCAATGGCCTTGTTGAGCTTTGCAATGATTTCAGGCGGTGTGCCTTCAGGTGCCATCAGCCCGGACCAGGATTCGAACTCATAGCCAGGCACACCGGACTCGGCCAGCGTGGGAACATTGGGCATGGACCCAAGGCGCTGGGCTGAGGTGACGGCTAAGGCACGGACTGAGCCCGCTTGGATTTGCGGCATGATCGCGCCGACTGCGTCGAACATCATGTCGATCTGACCGGACATGAGGTCTGTCCGCCCGGTGCCCGCCTGGCTGTATGGAACATGCAGAAGCTTCACGCCGGTCTTGTTCTGCACCAACTCTGCAGCGAGGTGGTAAACGTTGCCGGTACCGCCCGATGCAAACGACAGTTTCCCTGGATTTTTTTTCGCATAGGCCAGCAACTCCTGTACGGAGTTGAGCGGCAGATTTTTGCGGACCACCAGCACGCGAGGCTGGCTCACGAGCGGCGCAATCGGAATCAAATCCTTCGTCATGGTGTAGCCGCGCTTGGGGTAGAGGGACTCGGCGGCAGTGTGTGTCTCCGACACAAAAACCAATGTGTAGCCATCTGGCGCGGCGCGCGCCGCCAGATTCAGTCCGATCGTGCCAGAGGCACCTGTCCGGTATTCGAATATGACCGGCTGGCCGAGCAGTTCTGCGAGCTTGGGATTGATAGTCCGCATGATGATGTCGGCTGGGCCACCCGGTGCGGACGGAACGATGACCTTGATCGGGCGCGTGGGGTACGTCGCCGTCTGCGCGGTAGCGGCAGGGGCTGCTAACAAGGTCAGCGCTGTCACAGCACCGCAGAGCCAAATTGATGCAAGTTTCGTCATGTTGTCCATTCGAATGAGCTTCAGTAAGGGGCACTCATCGCCAATTAAAGCGATCGCCGCTGAGTTACTCAACGGTCACTCGATTTTGATGCCGAGTTCGTTGATGAGCTTGCCCCAATAGGCGTTATCGGAGGACATCTTCGAGGCCAACATAGCGCCAGACGTACCGGTCGGTGTCAAGCCGAGCGCATGCAGGCGCGCCTGCATCGCGTCAGTCTTGACGATTTTGACCAACTCGACGTTGAGCAAGTTGACGATGTCATCCGGTGTTCCAACAGGCGTGAAGAGACCATGCCACGAATTCCCGATGACGCCGTTCGGGTCGAGATCGGCATTGAATTCGGTGACCGTCGGCACGTTCGGCAGGCTCTGAATCCGGTCTGAGCCAGACACCGCCAGCGCCTTGATGCGGTTGCCCAAGATCGATGGAATCGCCGTCGTCGATGCCTCAAGGTAAAGGCTTGCGACGCCGCTCATCACATCCGGCGAAGGGTTGGTCTTGTAGGGTATGTGCGTGAGCTTGATACCCAGTCGCCGGGCCCATGATTCGAGCGCCACGTGGGGCTGAGAACCAACGCCAGTCGAAGCGTAGTCGATCTTTCCGGGATTGCGCTTGGCGTACTCCACCATTTCACCAAGCGTGTTGTACGGCGTTTTGGGATTGGCCGTCAAGATGTGCGGTACGGTCAGCACTTCCACAATCGACTGGAAGTCTTTCAGCGGGGTGTACTTGGCGTTGGGGTAAAGGTGCGGCACGATGGCCATCACACCCTTGACCGTGAAAAGCAGGTTGTAGCCGTCGGCAGGCATGGTGGCCGCAGCCTTGGCACCGAGTAAGCCGCCAGCACCGGCGCGGTTTTCGATGACCACCGGCTGACCCAGCGCCTGTCGCAACTGCTCACCCAGCAAGCGTCCCACCACATCTGGCGAACTGCCGGGCGCATGCGGCATGATCACCTTGATCGGTTTGTTGGGGTAGGTACTCTGCGCCCACCCCAAAGGCAGCGCCAACGATCCGGCAAGACCTGTCGCACCGGTGATAAGAGTTCTGCGTTTCATGCTTTGTCTCCTTGAGTGATCGATCATCAAAACAGTGATATCGCCCGTAATCGCTCCGAGCCGGACCCCGCTTACTTAGGGACCCAGGCGGTCGGCGCCATCACATTGACGTCGGTGATCACCTCGACCACCACCGGCTTGTTCATCGCCAGCGCTCGCTTTAACGCGTCCTTGATGTCACCAGGCTTCTCGACCCGGATGCTGGCGCAGCCCATGGCCTCGGCCACCTTGGCGAAGTTGAAGTCTTGGCTGAACTTCCACATCTCGTCTGCGTTGCCGCGCAGCTTGCCACCGTAGTTGATGGTCAGCTGAGGCAGTTCCTGACTGAGCGCCCCGTTGTTGTTGACCACCACCACCAAGTTGATGCCGTAGCGAAGCGCGGTTTCGAGCTCGGGCAGGTGGTAGTACATGCCGCCGTCGCCGGTGAAGCAGATCACCGGACGATCGGGCATGGCGACTTTCACGCCCATGGCGCCGGGCAGTCCCCAGCCGAGCGAACCAGCGCAGCGGATAAAGCGTTGACCGAGATGCTTCAGTTCGATCATTTGCGTGGTCCACATACCAGCATGGCCGGTGTCAGCGACAAGAATAGCGTCGGCCGGTAGAGCCTCTTCCAGTTCCTTGCACAAGCGCTCGGGCCGGATTGGCATGTCGTTGGAGGCCATCTTGGCAGCAAAGGCTTCGCGCCAAGTCGCCACAAGTTCCTGAACGTGACCCACCCAATCCTTGTGCTCCGCAACCTGACCCTTGGCCTCGGCGATCATCAGTGAGAGAGTGGCTTGCGCATCACCCAGAAGGGTGACCTTGTTGGGGTAGTTGCGACCCAGCTCATTGGCTTCAATATCGAGTTGCATGACTTCCGCGTGGGCGCCGGGCACAGTCCAGTTGCCGGTGACCATGCCGCCGGCGGGGCTGCCGATGTAGAACACGAGGTCGGCCTCATGCACCGCACGGTTAGCGCACTCGCGCGAGTAGGTGCCCACCACGCCGAGGGACAGCGGATGATTCTCCAAGATAGTGCCTTTGCCGTTCGGCGAGGTGGCGACCGGGATTTGCAGCAACTCAGCGAGTGCGACAACTTCCTTTTGGGCCTTTGAGTGCACCACGCCGCCGCCAGCAATGATGACCGGTCGCTTAGCTGCAATCAGTGCTGCCACGCCAGCTTTCACATGCTGCGCTTCAGCGCTAGGCCGGAAGGGCGGGACCGCGGCGAATTGAGGTTCGCATACGGCCTCGATATCGCCCTCGCCCAAGGGCGCGTCGGAACGGCGTCCTTGAAAGCGCAGGTGCACAGGGCCGGGACTGCCGGTGGTGGCGTCACGGAAGGCTTGGCGGATCATGTCGGGCAGGCGGCCCACGGTGTCTACGTTGTAGTTGGCCTTGGTGACGCAGTCGAACTGGCCGAAGTCCTCAACCTCTTGATAGGCATAGCGGTAACGCGAAGCCGGCATGGGACCACCAGAGATAGCGATCATTGGTGAATGCGCCATGAAGGCGTCGCGCAGGCCTGAAGCCAAGTTGGACGCACCGATGGGTTGGGCTAAACAGACGCCGGGCGTGCCCTTGGCACGGGCATAACCGTCGGCCATGTAGGCTGCGCCCTTTTCACTGTGCGCCACCACTCGGCGGATGCCCAATTCCTCCATCGCCACGAGGGCCGTGGAAATCACCTGGGGCATATAGAACACGTGGGTGATACCGTAGCCCTTGAACATGTCCGCAAGGACTTTAGAACCCATATTTTTTGCCATTTTTCTCTCGCTTTTGATGGTTGTTTGATCAATTTTCAGGGTGTAACAGATTGGGAGAGCGACCGCAACTCAAGACTTGAGCGAAGGCAGCTCCGACCCGCCAAGGGGAACCGGATGGCGGATGGTGTTGAGAATCAGCGAAACAAATCCAAAATAGCCCGCTGTGCACAAGACGTCCAGCACACTGGCTTCACCAAAGCGCGCCAGCGCCTCTGCGTAGGTCGCATCGCTGACGTCTTTGTCATGCAGCAGCTCATGGCAAAAGCGATAAAGCAAGGTCTCATCGGGCGTGGCTTGAGGCGGTACCCGGCCTTCGCCTATCGCGTCGATGGTGTCCTGCCGGATACCCAATTCGGCAGCGATTTTGCTGTGCGCATGCCATTCATAGCGGGCCGACCAAAAGCGCGCGACGATCATGATGACGAATTCACGCAGCGCCGGCGGCAGTGAGTTTTCAAACCGAATGCTGTCGCCCAGCACACGCACGCGGTCTGCAAGGCGCGGGTTGCGCAACAAGGCATTGAATGGCCCCCTAACGCCACCACGCGGTCCCTCGGTCAGGCTTTTGACCACGGCTAGTTGCTCTGGCGTCATGGCCTCGGCGTTGATGGCGTCGAAACGTACAGACTGGGACGGAACTGCGGATTGGGTTGTTGAGGTAGATTGCATTTACTCAGCCTTGATATTGAATTTTCGAAGAATCTCGCCATAGCGCTGAACGTCCTCTTGCACTTGCAGGGCGAACTGATCAGGCAGACTTCCATCTGGCACATAACCGACGACGGAACCGGCCAGTGTTTGCCTAAGGGCAGGTTGTTGTAAAGCCTTGTTGACCTCGGCGTGCAGACGTTCGACCACCGGCCGCGGCGTGCCAGCAGGCGCGAACAAACCCATCCAAGTCCCGGCAAACACAAAGTCTTTAACCCCTGCTTCGGCCATCGTCGGCACGTCAGGAAGTTCCGCTAAGCGGGTAGCGCCTGTGAATGCAAGCGCCCTGAGTTTGCCGCTGCGAATAAAAGGCATGACGATGGCGGGCGGCATGATCGCAACCTGCACTTCACCACCGATCACAGCGTTCAGAGAAGGCGCACTGCCTTTGTAGGGCACGTGCAGAAAACGCGTTCCAGCGCGCTGATTGAACAATTCGCTCGCGATATGGATGGTGTTGCCGATCCCTGGGGAGCTGAAGGCAACCTGCTGACCTTTCTTGTCCAAGGCGATCAGCTCTTGCACGGTTTTAGCCGGCACGGCGGGGTTGACGATCATCACGAAGCCGGCGCCCTGCATCAATGCGGTGACGGGCGTGAAGTCCTTGATGACGTCGTACTTCAAGTCCTTGTACATGCTCGCGTTCAGCGCGAAAGACGCTGTCACGGCCAGCAGCGTATAGCCGTCAGGAGGCGCCTTGGACACGTACTCGGTGCCAATCACGCCGTTGGCACCGCCACGGTTGTCAATGATGATGGGCTGACCGAGTTGCCGCGATAAAGCCAAACTAAGTGGCCTGACGGCGACGTCGAGCGTGCCACCGGCCGGAAACGGAATGACCATCCTGATCGGCTGAGATGGGTACGCTGCCGGCTGGGCCTGCGCGGCCGATGGCACGATAACCAAGCCCAAGACCAAGGCACCAGCACCCAGCACCATACACCGCCGAAAGCCCTTGTCGGCGTGCATCATGAGACGGCCTTTTCGTTCACACCGATGCCGAATTTCCAGCCCAAGGTTTTCATTTTTTCGAGCATGCCTTCACCATAACGCTCGGCAATAGCGGCGGCGGTTTCAGGCACCCGGTCCACGTCGTCAAACTCCTCGCGCTGGCCTTGGATGATGACCATCAGGTTGGCTTCCACATTAGAGCGGTTGATGAAGCGCCGCGTGACCTTTGGCGGCATGGCGATCAGGTCCAGCGGCTCCAGCATGATGGATTCCTCTCCCTTGTCGCCCCACTGAATTTCCCAGCGACCGCTCAAGGCCATGAACGTCTCGTGGGTGTTGTAGTGAACATGCAGGCCTGGGCCCTGCCCCGGCGGACAGGTGGCAATACCCAGCCGGAAAACGCCGGCATCGCCACCCTCAACCGCTGGCGCTGGCGAAAGCTGGCCAGGTAAGGGGCCGGGCGACATCATGTTGCGTGTCGTCTTGGCCATGATCATCTCCAGCACTTCAGGCGGAATGCCTTTGTCTTCCAGATGCTTTTTCTTGACCGGCACAACTTCATTGAAACGCGCAATGCGCTTTTTCATTTCTTCTTGAGTAGGTGTCCAACGGTTCATGTGAATGCTCCTGAGTGAAAGAATAAAAAATCGAATCAGGCCACAAGCCGTGAACCGAAGAACTTGCGCGCTGCGTCACTGGCTTGCTCAAGCGCTTGCAGCGCTGGCGCCAGCAGGCCCGTCCACATGACGAAGCCATGAGGCAAGCCGGGATACGTCACCAGTTGAGGCGTCTGCCCGGCAGCACGCACAAGGCGCTCCAGCGTCAGTGTGTCGGCCATCAGCGGATCGTCTTCACCAGCGCCCAGCCACATGGGTGGGAGGCCAGACAAATCGCCCAACAAGGGAACCGCAGAACCATCGATTGAAGCACCTTCGTGGCCCAGATACTGCGTCCAGACCCACCGTGAATAGGCACGGGCAGTCGGTTTGGAGCCACCAGCATTGGTATAAAAAAGCACCAAACCAGCAGGTGCCGGTCGTCCTTGGTCGCGCAAGGCCATGGCAGCCGACAGGCACAGAGTGGCACCAGCCGATTCGCCAAACAAAACCGGCGGCGCAAGCTGCAAGCCATGGCCAGCGCCCTCAGTTTGCAGCCAGTGAATGGCCGTGAGCAATTCGTCACGCTGCACCGGAAAGTGATGCTCCGGTGCACGACGGTAGTCAACCCCGCAAACCACGCAGCCGGTGAGCAGAGCCAAGCTGTGCATAGTGCGCGCATGTGAGTCAAGTGAGCCCGCCCACCAACCGGCGCCACGCACAAACACAATGACCGGCAGGGCAGCGCTGGTTTTGGCTGGGTAATGAAGCCGCAGGGGCAAATCACCGTGTGGGCCAGAAATCAACACATTTTTGACTTCCGCCAAGACTGGTAGCTCTCGGTTGAATTCGGCGAAGTAGCGGTCTTGCTGCTGGCGCGCCTGCTCGATAGGCATGCTCAGCGGATCTGCGGGTGCAGCTCCGCAGGCTGCGAACGCCTTCGCAGCCTGCGCATAGGTAAGGTACATTTTGTCTCCGTTTTTTTCTGATTCTAAGTTTGCACATACGAACCGTCTATGAATTTAAACGAATATCTATAATTCGCCTTCATGGATAACATCGAAGTGCGTCTGCTGCGAATCTTCTTGGTTCTGATGGCTGAAAAAAACGTCTCTAATGCAGCCGTGCAGCTGGGCATCAGCCAGCCAGCGGCAAGCCATGCATTGGCCCGGCTGCGAGAGTTGTTTCAGGACCCTCTCCTGCTGCGCGCACGCGGGGGGATGGTCGCCAGTGACCGGGCGGCGAGCTTTGAGGCGGGAGTCCGCACCATGCTCCAAGGTTACGACGAACTCATCACCACAGCCCAACCCTTTGACCCGGCCACCTCCGTGCACACCTTTGTCGTGAGCGCGCCAGAGTATGCTGAGAGCTTGCTGCTACCCGCCATGGCGCGCAGCCTGCGCGATCAGGCTCCCCACGTACGCATAGAGGTGCGCGCACCCGACCGCGACAGAGCACAAGATCTGTTGGAAAGCGGCAAGATTGACATGCGCATTGCGTGGCTACCCAAGGCGCCGCCATCGCTGCGCTCCATGCATTTGTTTCAGGACCGCATCGTTTGTATCGCTGATCAGGCCCATCCGACCATTCGCGGCAGTCTGAGCCTAGAGAATTACATGAACGCCACGCACGTTCGTCCCCTGGGCACCGGCAGCACCACGACAGGCCAAGTCATTGACGATGCCGTCGAGCGGCTCGGACGCAAGCTCAATCTCGCTTTCCTCGTTCAGAACTTTCTAACGATTCCCTTCATGATGCCCGGCACCGACATCATTGCCACAGTGCCGTTGCGGCTCGCCAAAATCCTGCAGCAACAGCATCCGCTGCAAATTTTGGAACCACCCCTGCGCTTACCCAAAGTGTCGTACGCCGCCTACTGGCACGAACGAAGCCAAAAAGACCCAGCACACCGCTGGTTACGCAGCGTGGTGCTGGAGGCTGCGCGCCAGTTGGACGTAGGAACGCCATCGGTCTGAGCAGTTCCATTTTCTGTCGGCTTGTGGATGAGTTTATGAACACACCAAGGACATCTGAAGATGGGGATGCCATTATTGAGGCGACATCCGAAGAGGTGACGCGACAACGTGCAAACCAAGGCCAAAGTATTCGGAGCCTTGTCGACCATGTGACCATCGTTCGAAGTCAAGCAAAGACCTATTGGGTGCATCGAGTTCAATGAAGATAGCGAGGTGGATCTGGGTGAGGATGAAATTGGTCATTGCGACCTTTGATTAGTTAAAACTCAACCTTGAACCGTAGTCCACCACTAGACAAGAGACAAGTTGTAAGCTGTTGCCAATGGAGTGAATACAGGGGTGAAGTGCAAAACCCAGAAACAAAAAACCCCTTATAAATCAACGATCTATAAGGGGTTTATGTACTGGCGGATCGGAGGGAGTCACATCACGCAGTGAAACCCACGTAGATGCTTGGTTGGTTGATTTCATAATTCCTTATTACCCGTATCGTTACCCACAGACCCCAGCAGGGTCAACTTACTGATGCCAATTTACCGACTCTAGTTGCTTGCCCAAGTGACTCACCTGATAGGGCAACACGAGGTGCCGGTCACTATTTCTTGGCCTTCAGTCGTGCCTAGACAATCGTCTAGTGTTGCAGTCGGCCGGCTTAAACCTAGCCGCGACTAGTTGGGATTGGGTCAACCAGCCCCGATGGACCCTCCCCCCCCCCCCCCCGCCATGGGCCAATTAAAAATCGACTGGCCCGCCTATGTTCTAGATACGGCTCTCAGAGCAAAACCAATTTTCATATCTGACCTGTAACGGGTTGAACAGGAGTTTTGACTTCGACCTGCACGGTGCGGTAAGTCGAGGCAATATGATCGTTCACCGATCTGATTGCAAACGGTCGGCGGGAACCAGTTGGTATTTAAAAGTTCTGCCTGTCCAGTGAGGACCCCAGCGCCAGTTTCTATTTTGCTTTTTGTGGGGGTTTAGCGATTGCGGCTTCTAATGACATGCCAGCAGTAATACGGCGATTTACCGTTGAGTGTGCAATGCCAAACGCCATACACGCATCAGCGATGGTCGGGAAATTTTGACCATTGACCGTCACCATTTTTGAACTGTTTGACCGTTTGACTGGCGGATCTTCTAGCCCGAACGCCTGTGCCATGGTCCAGCCAAATTGCTTCAACCGGCTGTGAACAATTCTCGGATCGAGCCCCAACGTCTGAGCCGCCTTGGCATGGCTGGTGTAGGTGACCCCCTCCAGTGTGATTGCATTACCGGTTGTTACTTCAGACCTAGGCTTCGGTGGAGCCAAACCAAATGCCTGTTCAGTTGTCCAACCCTTCCGCAGGTGCTCCCCAGCTTGACGTGCATCAACACCATAACTTTTAGCCGCGACAACCAAACTACGATAAGCTTTTCCATCCACAGTTACCGACTTGCCCAAGTATTGTCGTTTTGCTTTTGGGGCAAGTCCAAACGCTTGCTCGGGAGTCATGCCATCTGCCATCATTTTTGCCGCTGGTTTACGCCTTACACCAAAATGCTGTGCTGCTTGCGTAATACTTTTAAAGAGCTGTCCAGCCACTGAGACGGAATTGCCCGTGGCGACTCTCGTCGGAGGGCCGTCTATATTGAATGCTTGGCGCTCAGTCCAACCAATGCCTATCCGTCGCCGCACTGTTGAGTCTTCAAGTCCATGCGCTTTGCAGGCAGCAACAAAGCTATCAAATGACCTGCCTCCAAACTTATAGTTTGTGATGCGTCCGGTTCTTTTCGGTGGCAATGCCAAACCAAACGCCTGATCTGCTGTCCAGCCATGTCTGTGAAGCCGTTGAAAGGCCGTGTCTTCATCTACTCCGAATTCACGAGCCGCAGAACTAATACTTATGAAAGTTCTGCCAGCAAGAGTTATCTCCGTACCGACGGCCTCCCCTGAAGCACCGCCGCGGGTCTGGTTGTACCCAAGTTCGACGGATCGATACTGATCGATGAGCTGGACTTCTAACTTATGGAGGGTGCTGCGATCAATCGCGCAGGCAATAAATTCAAAACTGAAATTATCAATTCCATCTCGCTGCATAACTTTGTGCAGCAAGTACCCGGTCCCGGAGATGCCCCCGACTACGTGTTGTTTCCAGCGGTCCCTGAGCTTACGCTCCGTGATCCCAACATAATTTTCACCAGTAAGCCGATTGGTTATCAAATAGGCTTTGTATCTAGCCTGCTCATCAAGACCAAGCGTCATTGCATCCAGTAACTGCGATACGTTTGAAGCAATAGGCTTTTGTACTTTTGGCGGCGCCCCTGCTAAGGCCATTATTTTGCGTACAGGCTTTCCAGTTTTGGCCGCTTTATCGCGGCTATATTGCCGATGGCAATCCCGGCACCATGGGTGCAGCCCAAGTGCACCCTGTCGAAAAGCTGCGAAATGATCAGTGTCAGCTGGACGCCACTCGCCACACTTAGTGCAAGTCTTCTCCGTCAAGGCGTTTGATGTGCGGATTTCTGATCTGGTTGCCATTCTTTGCTAAACCTTTGTTGCTTCTGGCAGAGTCTTCAGGAATTCCAGAATCGGATCGGGTTTGTTCATCCTGTGCATTCTGCCAGTCCAGCACCAAATCAGGTCTTGACTGGAACGATTACCAAAGTACACTATTTTTTACCTTTGCTAATCTTTGTGATTCATGAGGGAATGCCGCAGATTTTCGTTAGCAACAAGGATAGAAAAATGAAAACGTTGACATTGGCCGCTCTCGTCGTGATGCTTGCCGGTTGCGTGAGCACGACTGGGGTCGTGAAGATTTCCGAGGACACCTACATGCTGGCAAAACAAGACGCTTCAGTCTGGTCAGGCGCCGGGGTCAAGGTCGAGCTGTACAAAGAGGCAAACGAGTACTGCGCCAAGTTGGGCCGGAAGTTTGTTCAGGTTTCAAACACCTCTGTTGATGCGGTTTCCGCTCGATCAATGGCCGGGGCTGAAATCCAGTTCAAGTGTGAGTAATTTCACCAGCCGTTTGAGGTAGTAAAAACACTTGCCAACTTCAGCCTACCAAGGATCAAGAATGAATCGACTTCCGAGATACATCTTTACTGTTGTCGTGACCTGCCCCCACTCCCCGTGCCAATCTAAATTCCAGAAGTCCGAGGTTTGCAAGATTAACTGATCCCCGCATCGGTCTTGCTCTCTTGTTTT
The DNA here is from genome assembly GCA_947449895.1 of Comamonadaceae bacterium. Lineage (GTDB taxonomy): Bacteria > Pseudomonadota > Gammaproteobacteria > Burkholderiales > Burkholderiaceae_C > Polaromonas. The sequence goes on along the minus strand of CANFSO010000067.1, from coordinate 55 downwards.
GCATCGCCAGTTAACTGGCGATGCAAAGCGGCGAAGGTTGCTGGCGGCACACGCC
>CANFSO010000066.1 GCA_947449895.1 Comamonadaceae bacterium | reverse complement strand
TTGCGCCAGTCCATTTCCCAAGCTTGCAGGTCGCCGTCAGTCAAGACATGGGCTTCGCCACAAATGCTGCGGAGGGTTTGTAAAAAAGGGTTGTTCATGGTGCTTCCGGAAGGGGCGCAGTGGTGACTGCTGGTTTTTTCAGGCGCACGCGAACGTGCAGGGCGCAGGCCACAAACAGCAGCAGGCACAGCGCAATTTCCAGCATGGCCAGGTAGTTGCCGGGGGCCGCGTCGCCCCAAGCACGGACCACGCCTTCGGTGAAGTAAATCCACACGAACAAGCTGAGCCAGCGGTAGGTGTACATGCGGTTTTTGAGTACCCCCGCCAGCGGCAACACCAGTGGCAGCACTTTGAGCGCCAGCAGTGAACCGCCAGGCCTGATCGGCGCGAGCCACATTTCCCAAGCCAGGCCAAGGGCGATCAGCCCTGTCAGGCTGGCCGTGGCCAACCAGCGTGTGAGATCGATTTGTCGAGTTTTGTCCATGAGGATGGCATGATACCGGGATGAATTTCAAGCAGCTGTTAGCCGACCTCTCTCACTTTCCATGGCGTGACACCGCGATCACCCTGCGCAAGCGTTTTCGGGATGACCACATGGGCTTAACAGCCAGTAGCCTGACCTTCACCACCTCAATTGCGCTGGTGCCGTTTTTCACGGTCGCACTGGCCATCTTCACGGCTTTCCCGATGTTTGCCAAGCTGCAGGGCTCTTTACAGGTGTGGCTGGTTGAAAGCTTGATTCCAGACAACATTTCGCGGCAAGTGTTGGGCTATTTGACTCAGTTCAGCCGGCAGGCTAGCAAACTCGGTGTGGCGGGCTTGGCGGTGCTGGTGATGACGGCTGTGGCCATGATTTTCACGATCGACCGCACCTTCAATGGGATTTGGCGTGTGCGCAATCCACGTCCTTTTGCGCAGCGGGTGCTGATTTACTGGGCCGCCGTGACGCTTGGGCCGTTGCTGTTGGGCGCCAGCTTGGCGGCGACTTCGTATGTGTTGCCGTTCGCCCGTAACGGCATGCCCGGACCGTCAGAGTTGCTCCAGTTCTTGCTGGATTCGCTGGAGTTTGTGGCCTTGGCGGGCGGCATGGCGTCGCTCTACCACTACATGCCGAACACCTACGTGAAGTGGGCGCATGCTTGGACCGGCGGGATTTTTGTGGCGCTGGGAATTGCATTGGCCAAGAAAATTCTGACCTTGTACCTGAGCATGGTGCCGACTTATTCAGTGGTGTACGGTGCCTTTGCTACCTTGCCGATCTTGCTGGTGTGGATTTATGTGGCGTGGATCATTGTGCTGATGGGCGCCGTGATTGCGGCTTATCTGCCCAGTCTGTTGGCCGGCGTGGCCAGGCGTGCGAGTGCCCATGGCTGGCGTTTTCAGCTGGCGCTGGAACTGCTGCAATTGCTCGACACAAGTCGCCGCAGCATGCCGCGTGGTCAGTTGGCGACCGAGATGGCGCAAACCCTGAGTGTCGATTTATTGGAACTCGAGCGGTCTATTGAGGCCTTGATTCGGCTGCAATGGATTGGCCAGCTGGCAGACACCGACGAGGACAACGAGCCGCGCTACGTCTTATTGGTCGACCCGGATCAAACAACCCTTGAACCGTTGGTGAACGAGTTGCTGCTTGACAAGACGCAAGCGACGCACAAGCTCTATGCCAGTGCCGGCTGGGCCGAGACCCGGCTGCGCGAGGTTCTTTGAGCTGTAGGACAACACTCTGATGTCTGTCATCCAATCGCTCAAGCGTGAGCGGATCGCGTTGTGAAGCCCTGCTTTGGGATAGCATGAATCTTCATACGCCAACAGGAGAGAACCCGCTATGCAAGTCCAGATCAACACCGACAAAAACATCAAAGGCGGGTTGCCGCTGAGCAACCATGTGCAGGCTTTGCTGGAGACGCGGCTGCGCCGATTCCGCGATCGGCTGACCCGTATCGAAGCCCATTTGAGCGACGACAACGGCCACAAGTCAGGATCCGGAGGCGATGACAAACGCTGCGTGATGGAAGCCCGGCCGCGCGGCTCGCAGCCATTGGCGGTTACCCACGTTGCCGGCAACTTGGACCAAGCTCTGACCGGCGCCTGTGAAAAGCTCGAGCGTTTGCTCGACAGCACCTTGAGTCAGATCGACGACCCACGGGGCAAACCGAGTGGAAAAATCAACTAACTGTTGCAGTGTGGAGCGCGATTATGGGCTATATTGGCAGCGAATAAAAACACTAGGAGACCTGTCATGAAAGTCGCAGACATTTTGCGGGTCAAGGGTAATACCCTTTACACAGTGCAGCCCGACGAGCCGTTGGCGAGTGCCACCAAAATCATGGCCGAAAAAGACATCGGCTCACTGGTGGTGATGTCATCCGGCAATTTGGCGGGCATGCTGACATTTCGCGAAGTCATTCAATGCATCGTCAAAAACGGTGGCGAAATTGGCAGCGCGCTGGTGGGCAAAGCCATGGACGATCAGCCCTTGACCTGCACGCCAGACACCGAAATAGACGACGTTCGCCGCATGATGTTGGACCACCACGCGCGCTACTTGCCCGTGATGGACGGGAAAGTGCTGATGGGCGTGATCAGTTTTTACGACGTTGCCAAGGCCGTGGTCGACAGCCAGAACTTTGAGAACAAGATGCTCAAGGCCTACATCCGCGATTGGCCGGCTGAGGACGAAGCCAAGCAAGCCTGAGTCGCCTTAGTTACTCTTGATCAGCCTTGATCAGCCTTGATTAGCCTTGATTAGCGTGAATCATCTCGCGCACTCTCGGGTAAATTTGCTGGTTCCATTTGCGCCCACTGAACACACCGTAATGCCCCACGCCGGTTTGAATGTGGTGCGTTTTCAGATACGGACGAAGGCTGGTGCACAAGTCGAGTGCTGCCACGGTCTGACCGACTGAGCAAATATCGTCCCGTTCACCTTCGACCGTCATCAACGCCGTGCGCTTGATGGCTGCGGGCTTGACGCTGCGGCCCCGGTATTGCAGTTTGCCTTCAGCCAAGTCATAGGTCTGAAAAACTTTTTCCACTGTCTCCAAGTAAAACTCCGCCGGTAAATCGTTCACCGCGAGGTACTCGTCATAGAACACCCGGATCATGTTGGCTTTCTCCACTTCGCCATCGACCAGGTGCTGGTACAGGTCTTGAAATGACTTTTTGTGGCGCTCCGGGTTCATGCTTAAAAACGCACTGAGCTGCACAAAGCCGGGGTAGACGCGGCGCATGTAGCCAGCGTGTTGCACCGGCACAGTGCTGATCAAATTTTTCTCGAACCATTCGATTGGCTTGCTGGTGGCGAGCTTGTTGACTGCGGTCGGGTTGACACGGCAATCGACCGGGCCCGCCATCAGCGTCAGGCTGCGCGGCTGCGCGGGGTCGTTGTCTTCGGCCATCAGGGCTGTGGCAGCCAACGCCGCCACACAGGGCTGGCACACTGCCACCAGATGGGTGCCGGGCCCGATGGTCTGGGTGAAGCGGATCATGTGGTCGATGTAGTCGTCGAGGCTGAAGCCGCCATGCGTGAGCGACACATCGCGGGCGTTGTGCCAGTCGGTGATGTAGACGTCGTGGTCTTGCAGCAAGGTGCGCACGGTCTCGCGCAGCAGCGTTGCAAAGTGCCCAGACAGCGGCGCCACCAGCAGCACAGCGGGCTGATGCGGGCGATCAGCTGCAGCTTCTTTTTTGAAGCGCAGCAAGGTACCAAACGGCAGGCTCAACACGGTTTCTTCCGTCACGGCCAGTTCGCGCTCACCGATTTTGACGGCGCTGATGCCGTAAGCCGGCCGGGCATGCGTGACCTTCAGCCGCGAAAAAACGTCCATCGAGGCCGACATCTTGCGCAGCCAACTGCCCTCGGTGTCGCTGAACCAGAAAGCGGCGCTGCCGCTTTGGGCCATTTGCCGAAACGGCGACATCAGATCGGAATGGGCTTGAAAAGCTTGGTACAGCATGGGCGATCTTCAGGTGGCGGGCTTGTGACCCAGATGGTGCATGAGCAGGCAAGTTACGGGCCAGCTCATGCATTGGCTCAGCTTGGCGCAACCCTTGCTTAAGACGCTCATCGGCACTGCGTTGAAGACGCACTTCAGGTGCTGCGCAAGTTTAAATTCACGAACCTTCTGGAGACCGCATGGCTAAAGCCGTTCTGACAATCAGCAGCAAAAACTATGGTGCTTGGGCCTTGCGTGGCTGGCTGATGGCCAAGCTCGCCGGGCTGGCCTTCACTGAAAAAGTGATTTCACCAGACGACCCTGCCATGAAGGCCGAAATGCTGCTGCTGTCTTCGAGCATGTTGGTGCCGTCTTTGCAGCACGGCAGTGTCAAGGTGTGGGACACGCTGGCGATTGGCGAGTACCTCAACGAGATCAAACCTGACGCACAGTTGCTGCCCGCCAACGCTGCCGCTCGAGCGCATTGCCGTGCGATTTCCGGCGAAATGCATTCCGGCTTTGCCTCCATGCGCTCGGCCTTGCCGATGAACATCAAGGCGCATTTCCCGGCCTTCAAGGTGTGGTCTCGCGCGCAGGCCGACATTGACCGCGTGTTGGAAATTTGGACGGAATGCCTAGGTCAATATGGCGGTCCGTATTTGTTTGGCAAAGAAGTCTCACTTGCCGACGCCATGTACGCGCCTGTCGTCACCCGGTTTTTGACCTATGACATACCGCTGGACAAAGCCAGCGCGGCATATGTCAAAACCATCATGGCGTTGCCAGCCCTGCAGGAATGGATCGCCGAGGCTCAGAAAGAGCCTGACGACATCGACGAACTGGATGCGGAGTTTTAAGGCCAGTCAAGTCGTCCAAGGTGTGGGCGCCGGAACAGCGCACACCGGCTCTACATCAATCGACTTGAAGTCCGCTGGCGAGACGATTTCCAGGTACTCCATGTCGGGTGAGTAGTCGAAAAGGTAGTGGCTGATGCCCGGTCGCTGGTGCACCACGTCACCGGCCTCGACCAGCGTCTCTTTGTCGCCGTACATGAAGCGTGCCCAGCCCTTGATCATGATGACGATTTGGAAATCTGCCTCATGACGGTGCCAGCCGGTGCCTGTTTCTGGTGCCATGTTGGCCTTGACCAGGTGCGCGATGACTTTGCCGTGGGTGGCGTCGGCGATGCCGAGGTCGCGGTACAAAAAGAAATCGCGCAAGCCGCCCGGTACAAATGCGGTGTCGGCGGGTTTGACGTGTGAAAACTCAGTCGCGGTGCGGTCCAGCATGGGGGCTCCTGTTGAATCAAAGGGTTGAAACAGATGAAATGGTGCATTGCAGCAAAGCACAAACTGTTCCAGAAAAGCGGGTTCAGTCAGGGATAATCACAGTCTATGAGCGGCAACACCTTCGGACACCTTTTTGCAGTCACCAACTTCGGTGAATCCCACGGCCCAGCCATTGGCTGCGTGATTGACGGCTGCCCACCCGGCATGGCGCTGTGTGAGGCGGACATTCAACACGACCTCGACCGTCGTCGCCCTGGCACCAGCCGGCATGTGACGCAGCGCAGCGAGCCGGACGCGGTCGAAATTCTCTCTGGCGTCTACGAAGGCAAGACCACCGGCACGCCAATTTGCCTGCTGATTAAAAACACCGACCAGCGCAGCAAGGACTACGGCAACATCCTCGACACCTTCCGGCCCGGTCACGCGGACTACACCTACTTGCACAAATACGGCCTGCGCGACCCGCGTGGCGGCGGCCGTTCGTCGGCCCGCATGACGGCGCCGATGGTGGCGGCAGGTGCTGTGGCCAAGAAGTGGCTGGCAGCACAGCACGGCATTGGCTTCAGGGGCTGCATGACGCAAATTGGCGACTTGAGCGTGCCGTTTGAGTCGTGGGACCATGTGCCGAACAACCCATTTTTTGCCCCGGCTGCTGATGTTTCGGCCCTCGAAAACTACATGGACGAATTGCGCAAGTCAGGTGACTCCTGCGGCGCGCGCATTCGCGTGGTGGCTACACACATGCCGGTGGGTTTGGGTCAGCCGCTGTTTGACAAACTGGACGCCGACATTGCCTACGCCATGATGGGCATCAACGCCGTCAAGGGCGTTGAAATTGGCGCCGGCTTTGCCAGCGTCAGTCAGCGCGGCACGATGCATGGCGACTCGCTGTCGCCAGCCGGTTTCAAGAGCAACAACGCCGGTGGCGTGTTGGGCGGTATCAGCACCGGACAAGACCTGGAAGTCTCAATCGCCATCAAACCCACCAGCTCGATCATCTCGCCGCGTGAGTCGATAGACATGGCCGGTAACAGCACCACCGTCATGACCAAGGGCCGACACGACCCTTGCGTTGGCATCCGCGCCACGCCGATTGCCGAGGCCATGCTGGCGCTGGTTGTCATGGAGCATGTGCTGCAGCAGCGCGCCCAGTGTGCTGATGTGCGCGTCGACACGCCGCGTATTCCTGGCGCGGCTTGAAGCGAAGCTTGAGCTCGCTCTGACGGTGACAACCCGCCGCCAACTCGTTCCCTTTGCCGCCTTGTCGGCCAGCTACTTTGCGCACATCGGGTTTTTTAATCCGTATTTGCCCTTGTGGTTGAAAGACATGGGCTTGAGCATTCTCGCCATCAGCGTGCTGGTGTCGGTGCAGGCCGCCACGCGTTTGTTTGCGCCTTACGGTTGGGGCTGGTTGAGCGACCGCACGGGCGAGCGCATCAAGCTGCTGCGCTACAGCGCCTGCGCGGCCTTGGTGGCTGCGACAGGCCTGTGGTTTGACGGTGGCGTGCAGTGGTTGTTTTTGGTGCTGCTGGTGATGTTTACCCACACCAGTGCCATGATGCCGATGAGCGAAGCTGCCATGGCGCACCTGGTGACGCAGGGCGGCGTCTTTGATGCGCGGCGTTATGGGCGTATCCGCTTGTGGGGATCGCTCGGATTTTTGGTCACGGTGCTGGCGGCGGGGGCTTGGTTTGAGCACGACGGCATGCACCAGTTTCCGCTCTGGACGGTGGCGACCATCTTCGCGGTGACGGTCAGTGTTTGGTTTTTACCTGACCTGAAAGAAGCCGTGCCAGAGCATGCGCAGCATGTCAACGTGATGCCGGTTTTAAGGCAGCACGCGGTGCAGTGGTTTTTTGCAGCGGCATTTTTTCATGTGCTTTCGCACATTGGCATTTACGTTTTCTTTTCGCTGTACTTAGACTCATTGGGCTACACCAAGACCATGATCGGCCTGCTCTGGGCCTTGTCGGTGATCGTGGAGATTGGCTGGTTTTTCACGCAGTCGCGTTGGTTGCCGCGTTTGAGTCTGACGGCTTGGCTGATGGTCTGTTCGGCCGCGATGGTGTTGCGCATGGGCATCACGGCCAGCAGCGCACAGGTGCTGGTGTTGTTGCTGGTGGGACAGGCCTTGCACGCGCTGACGTTTGCCACCCACCACACCGTCTGCATCGCGCTGTTGTCTAAGCATTTCAGTGGTCGCTTGCGCGGCCGTGGTCAGGCGCTTTACACCGTGATTGCCTACGGCTTTCCTGGCCTTTTTGGCGGGCTCGCCGGTGGTGTGTTGAGCACGCATTTCGGGCTGGTCAGTGTCTACTGGGCCTCTGTGGGCACCAGCTTGCTAGCCCTGCTGTGTGCCTTTGGGGCTTGGCGACACCAGCATCAGCGCAACACCATCACCGGCTGATGACTGTGCGTCAGCACTTTTTGGGTTTCACTGCCAACCAATAAACCTTTGATGCCCTTGTGCCCATGCGAGGCCATGGCGATCAGGTCGCAGCCTTGTTCATCGGCCGTTCGGATGATGGCTTCATACGGCTCGTCGCTGACGACGCAGACCGTGTCGCAAGGAACGCCTGCATCGCGCGCTGCGTTTTCAATCGACTGCAGAATCTTGGCCGCCTTCGCTTGGGAGTCTTTGGCGTATTGCTCACGCGTGTCTTCCAGCATGTCGGCTTGGTAGGTGAAGACATGAAATTCGGGGACCACGTGAATCCCTGTGACGCGAGCATGCGTCTCTTTGGCCAGTTCAATGCCTTGGTGAATGGCGGCTTCTGATTGGGGTGATCCATCCGTGGGCAGTAAGACGTGCTTGAACATAGTGGCTCCTTGGTCGTTGGACACACAAAACGCTTGAAAAATTTGGAACTAGCCACGCCAGTTTGTCGTTTTGAGAGCAGCCAATCAAGGGCCGCAAATCTGATTCGGCGTGTCAGTCAAGACGCCGACTGCGCTCAGCCATGCCAAGTGTCAAAGTGCGCTGTCGACGTCACACCAATGCCCGGGTGACAGGCCGTCCAGGGTGTGCGGGCCGATGGCAGCGCGAATCAGGCGCAGGGTGGGGAAGCCTACGGCGGCGGTCATGCGGCGCACCTGCCGGTTGCGGCCTTCGCGAATGCCCAGCTCCAGCCAGGCGGTGGGCTTGGATTGGCGCACCCGTATCGGCGGGTCGCGCTCCCACACATCTGGCGCTGTGCTCATCAGGTGCGCGCGGGCAGGGCGCGTCATGCCGTCGTTGAGTTGCACGCCTTGCCGCAAAGCCGCTAGCGCTGCTTCGCCGGGCTCGCCTTCGACCTGCACCCAATAGGTCTTCTCCATCTTGAAGCGCGGATCAGCGATGCGCGCCTGCAGTTGGCCGTCATTGGTGAGCAGCAGCAGGCCTTCGCTGTCCGCGTCGAGCCGGCCTGCCACGTACACGTCAGGGATGTTCAGAAAATCTTTCAAGCCGCGCCAACGCCCCTCGGGTGTGAATTGGCTCAGCACGCCATAGGGCTTGTTGAAGCAAATCAGGCGGGTGGGGTTGGAAATGATCATGGCGGCGCAGCATAGCACTGCCAGATCAAAGCAAGACTTCCCTCTGCAGATCGACCGCTTGAATCGCGGCCTCGAGTGTTCTGCCAGTCAGCAGCATTTGGTCGATGGAAATAGGATAGGGCGCTACCCCATTGATGGCCTTGGCAAAAGCTTCCAGTTCATAGCGCAAGGCTTGATTGGGCTCGCAGTTGATGACTTCCGTTTTGCCACCGGTGGTTAGAAGTTCAACCACATTGGGCCCTCGCGCCTCTGCGGAGCCTTCGGTGCCGAACACATGAACGCGCCAGAAAAAAGGGCTTGGCCGGACCGATGCCAGGTGCCCGGTAGCGCCGTTTTCAAACACAAATGACATCGACAGAGAATCCATGACCCCATGTTCAATACCCGGGTGCACAACACTGTTGGCGTGTATTTTTTTAACGGGACCCAACAGATGAACGAATGCATCAAGGATGTGTATGCCCGTCGCCGTTAAGCTCGCGCCAGGGGAGTTTTCAGGCTGCATCCGCCATGCGCGGTAGCTGCCGGCAGAGTTTTCGTTGGACAGGTTGCCTTCTATGTGCATCAGTTGGCCAAGCCGGCCACTGGCGACTTGTTTTTGAAGCTCCATCATCGAAGCCCAAAAACGTTTGTCTTGTCCAACCGCCAGCACCACGCCAGCTGCTGTGCAGGCCTGTGTGGCCAGCTCAACGTCGGCGAATGTCAGCGCCAAGGGTTTCTCGCAAAATACGGCCTTGCCCGACTTCGCCGCAGCCAATATTTGCGGCACATGCAAATGATGCGGTGTCGCCAGCACCACGGCTTGAATCTTGGGGTCTGCCAAGAGTTCATCGTAGTTGTCATAAAGACGCAAGTCTTGCCTCTGAGCGTAAGCCTTGACAGCCTCTGGGTGACGCACCATGCCGGCTACAAAATGAATTTGATCGCTGCTGGACTGAACAGCATCGACTAAGTTTTGGCCCCATCGTCCAAGGCCAACGATCGCTGCGTGGATCATGTTCTGCGCGCGCGATGCCCCACCAGCGCCTCCAGCTCGCGGATCGCTGCCATGTGATCCAGCAAACGGTGCGCTGTCTTCACCATGGCGACATCCACCAATTTCCCATCGACCGTGGTGCTGGCAGTGCCGCGTGTCAACGCTTCGTCAAAGGCCGCAATCACGCGGGTGTAGTAGTCGATCTGAGCGGCTGTGGGCGTGTAGATTTCATTGGTCATCTCCAACTGGTTGGGGTGAATCGCCGTGCGCCCGCGAAAGCCCAATCGTCTTGACAACTCGGTGTCTTGCCTGAAGCCATCGGCGTCGCGTATGTTGGAAAAAACCCCATCTAGAGGGCAAGCAATATTGGCCGAGCGTGCGGCCACCAGACTGAACTGGCGCACGAACATCATTTCGGGGCCAGCGCTGGTCCACGTGGCCCCCAGAGACACATTCATGTCGCCATCTTCACCGCCACCGTAAATGATCGACTCTATGCGCGGCGACCCGGCCACTACCTTTTGAGAATTCAGCACGCCCGACGCGCTCTCAATCATCGCGATGATGGGTGTGCTGCCGATCGCGACACCTTTTCTGCGCTCTGCTTCAGAGATGAGGGCGTCGACTTGTTGGACATCTTCGAGCCGATCCTGTTTGGGGACGACAAAACCTGCCAGTCCTCCGATGCCAACGAATGACTGGATGTCGTCTTCCAGAAAGCCGCTGTCAAAGGGGTTGACGCGGACCCAGCAGCGCGCGCCCGGAACCTGCGGCATGTATTCAAGCGCCATGGCCCGCGCATTGGCTTTTTCAACACTCGGAATGGTGTCTTCCAAATCCAAAATAAAGCCGTCGGACGGCAGATCATTGAGTTTGTCCAGCATCCTTTTTTGGTTGGCTGGAACGAAGAGCAAGCTACGCCACATTCGCATAAATTTTCCTTGAAGTGATTGGGTTTAGTGGGCGCAGAGGATCACGCCGGCTTTTTCGAGTGCGTTGATCTGCGCCTCATCGCGGCCTAGTTCGCGCATGATTTCTGCTGTGTGCTCTCCAAGCAACGGCGCCACGCGTTGAATGCTTGGGCCGGCTTGGTCAAACAAGACTGGATTGCGCACCATCTTCACGGGCCCCATTCGCGGGTGGTTAATGTCGGTCACCACGGCGCGAGCCTGGATGTGGGGGTCGTCAAATACTTGGTCGAATTGGTTCATGCGCGAGCACGGAACGCCGACCGCCACCAGTTCTTTTTCGATATCGCTGGCGGTCATTTTCTGAATCAAGGGCGTGACCACCGCCAGCAACTGGGTCTCGTTTTGCTTGCGTAAAACATAGCTGCAAAACAAGGGGTTTTCAATTTCGTTCGTTAAACCGATCACTTGCATGAAGCGTTTAAACAATTCATCGTTCGGCGTTCCAATCGCCACATAGCACTTGTCTGAAGTTTCAAACAACTGGTAAGGCGCATTCAAGCGATGCTGATGCCCCATGCGCTGAGGGACTTCACCGGTGGCTAAAAATCCTGCAGTCTCCCAAGCTGCCGCTGCGATGGATGACTCAACCAAAGACACGTCGGCGACCTTGCCGCCCCGGCCTTTGAGCACGCTGATCAGCCCTGTGAGAACCGCATAAGTGGCAAACAAAGCGCCAAAAATATCTGCAGTCTGAATACCCGGTCGGACGGGCATTTCGCCTGAATGTCCAGTGACCGACAGCGTGCCCGAGAAGGCTTCAATGATGAGATTGACCCCCGCACGACGGGTGTAAGGACCCGACTGACCAAAGCCAGAGGCCGACACATAAACGATGCGCGGATTGACCGCTTTCAAGTGCTCGGGGCCGAGATTGAGTTTCTGCAACACGCCGGGACGGTTGTTCTCTAGAAACACATCACAAGTTTTGGCGAGCTCGAGCACAATGTCTTGCGCTTCTTTTTGCTTGAGGTCGAGAACCAAGCTGCGTTTGTTTCGGTTCAGTACGCTAAAGCTGGCGCTTTCGCCATTGATCATCGGGGGCATGGCGCGGGTCTGATCACCCTTTGAAGGACGTTCAATCTTGATGACGTCTGCGCCCATGTCGCCGAGCAACATGCCGCAAAAGGGCCCCGCTATGAAGTTACCAATTTCAAGAACACGGATGCCCTCAAGCGCTTGTACATTGTTTTGAACATCACTCATAGTGCATCACTGTGGGGCCAAATTTATTTTGGCGGCTAGGATTTTGTTCCGCTCAATTTCCTCGCGGATGATCTTGTCAAATTGCTCCGGTGTCGAGCCGACGGTGACAAATCCCTGGTCAGAAAAAGAGCGCTTGATCTCAGGATCGTCCAAAGCTTTGGCAACCTCATTGCGGATACGCTTGACATACTCATTGGGCGTCCCTGCAGGGAACCAAAAGCCATACCAGGGTGTGTAAAAAAAGCCTTTGAGGCCTGCTTCATCCACGGTGGGTACGTTTGGAAGTACGGGCCAACGCGATTGGCCGGTGATGGCCAACACTTTGATTCGACCGGACTTGACCATGGGTGCCAGTGCCGTGGCTGGACCGAAGCAGACATCGATCCTTCCGGCGATCAAATCGTTCATGGCCTCGCCGACGCCTTTGTAGGGCACATGCGTCATCTTGATGTCAGCACTGGCGCTGAAAAACTCAGCGGCGAAGTGCATCACATTGCCAACACCGGCTGAGCCGTAGTTGTACTTGCCCGGATTGGCCTTGGCGTCTTTGATGAAATCCTGCACATTGGTGGCGCTGACTTTTGTGCTGACGGCCATCAGGAAACCGGCGCTGTTGGCAACCAGCGTGATGGGCACAAATTCGCTGATAGGGTCGTACGGCAACGACTTGGAAACCACCGGCAAGCTGGCATGGCTTGAGGAGGTGTTCAAGATCGTGTAGCCGTCAGGTGCAGATTTGGCGACAAAACCTGAGCCGATGGCACCACCTGCACCCGCACGGTTGTCGATGACAAAGTTTTGTCCGAGCGTTGCCGCTATCTTGTTGCCCAGTGTCCGTCCGATGTAATCCATAGGGCCCCCGGCGACATAGGGAACGACCATTCTGATGGGGTGTCTCGGATAGTCTTTGTCCGCAGTCTGAGCCCCTGCTAAAAGGGGTATAGCGCAGATGCAGGCTACGAGGAAATTCACTTGTCTCATGTTTGTCTTCTCCATCATGGGGTTCGCGACATGCTTAAAGCATGCACGGAACAGTCGATTAAAGGGCTGCTTTGGCCCATTGTTATGGTCCGAGTTTTGGGCTGTCTTGCAGTGTTTGGCAAGTGCCCTTTGCAGTCAAATACCAAATTTCGTTGCTTCCATAGCATGTTGTTATGGCCGAGTCATTCAGCGCTGATCTGCTGCTGGTTCGCGCAGTGCGATAGCATCGCCGCATGAGTGTTCATTACGAAAGCGTGCAAACTGGCGCGCTCTACCCCGAAGCCTTTCAGGTGGCTGCCCCTTCTTCTGCGCTGGAGCGTCATATTTGGCCGCGCAAGCAGGGTTTTTTTATACGCAAAGCGCCGTCAGTGCTGGGCGCCAGCGTCGAGCCGACCGAGGATGTTGCCCCCGACAAGGGTGTGCGCGAGGTTGGAGTGGGGCAGTTTGGTCTGGTGCCGCCGTGGGTCAAGTCGGCGTCGGACGCCAAGCTGCGTTCGACCAAGCTGGTCAATGCGCGCTCAGAAACCGTCACCACCTCGACTAATTTTCGCGACACCTGGCTCAAGGGTCAGCGTTGCATCGTGCCGATGATGGCGTTTTTTGAAGACGACTGGCGCAGCGGCAAGGCCGTACCCACGCGCATCACCCGCGTCGATGGCAAGCCGATGGGCGTGGCGGGTTTGTGGGAGCGCTGGGAAAAAGACGGTGAGGAAATCATCAGTTTCACCTTGCTGACCGTCAACGCCAACAGCCATGCGCTGCTGCATCGCTACCAGCAAGGTGGCAACGAAAAGCGCATGCCAGCGATCTTGGGTGAAGGAACTTACGACGCTTGGCTGAACGCCCGGCAC
>CANFSO010000065.1 GCA_947449895.1 Comamonadaceae bacterium | reverse complement strand
GAGAACATTCGCGTGAACGGCGCCATGGTGCGAAATGTGCTGGCGGCATTGGCACCGAAAAAGTCAGTGCGCCATGTGTCTTTGGTCACCGGGCTTAAACATTACCTGGGACCTTTCGAAGCTTATGCGAGTGCAGGCACGTTGCCCGAGACCCCGCTGCGCGAGGAGCAACCACGTCTCGCCATCGAGAATTTTTACTACGAACAAGAAGACGAAGTCTTCGCAGCTGCCACACGTGACGGCTTCAGCTGGAACGTCCACCGGCCGCACACCGTCATCGGCAAGGCCGTTGGCAATGCGATGAACATGGGCACGACGCTGGCTGTGTACGCGTCGATCTGCAAAGAGACGGGTCGCCCGTTTCAATGGCCTGGATCTGCGGCGCAGTGGCAGGGCTTGTCCGACGTCACTGACGCACACCAGTTGGCCAAACAACTGGTCTGGGCGGCCGAGACAGACGCGGCACACAACACCGCCTTCAATATCGTCAACGGTGACATGTTTCGCTGGCAATGGTTGTGGGGCCGCTTGGCCAACTGGTTTGGCATTGAAGCGGCTGGCTTTGACGGCACGATTCGCCCGCTGGAAACCGAGATGGCCGGCGACGAGGCCCTTTGGCGCGAGATGGCGCAGCGGTACGGACTGGTTGAGCCCGACTTGAAAAAGTTGGCGTCGGCATGGCACACCGATTTGGATTTGGGTCGACCGATTGAAGTCATGACCGACATGACCCGTAGCCGCCAAATCGGCTTCACGGGTTACCAAGTGACCGAAGACTCGTTCACTGGCTTGTTTACGCAACTGCGCGCAGAGAAGTTGATTCCTTAACGCGAGGCTGTCGCGTTAAGCCGCCACGTCAAGTGTGACCATGTGTGAGTATGCTTCTTGCATATCTAGGATCACATGAATTACTTTAGCTTGACTGGCCTTGACGAACGTTTGAGGCGCGCGCGTCAACGCACCCAGAACCATGAAGGCTACACGCGTGGCGCTCGTGCTTTGGTGGCGCTGACTTGCGTTCTGATTTTTGACTGGTTGTCGCAAAGGCAGGGCGAGTTGATGCCCGTGTTGCTGGGCGTCATTGCCAGCGCCTTGACAGAAACCGACGACAACTGGCAGGGCCGCCTGCGCGCGCAAGTCATCACCATGGTGGCCTTCACCTTGGTCGCCTTGGCGGTGTGGCTCACTTTGCCTTGGCCTGCGCTGCTGTTGGCGGTGTTGCTTTTGTCTGCCTTCACGCTGACGATGCTGGGGGCCTTGGGGGAGCGTTACCGCGCCATTGCGTTTGGTGCGATGGTCCTGTTTATTTATTCAGCTTTGGCGGCACAAACCGGTCATTCGCAGGCCAGCAGCAGCACGCCACTGATGCTGGCGGGTGCGGTTTGGTATGGCCTGGTGTCGGTGCTCTGGTCGGCCGTCATGCCGCAAGCGCCAGTGCGCCATCGCTTGTCGAAGTTGTATGCGCTCTTGGGGCAATACCTGCACTTGAAGGCGCAGCTGTTGGAGCCGGTCCATGAGGTTGACTTGGCCCAGCGCCGCATGGCCTTGGTCTTGCACAACGCTCGTGTGGTTGAGGCATTGAACAACACCAAGGAAAGCCTGTTCAGTCGTTTAAGTCAGAGCCAGCCGCCAAGCTGGCTGCTGATGTCCATGCAGCAGTATTTGGCAGCGCAAGATATTCACGAGCGCGCCAGTTCTTCTCATGAGGACTATCAGGTTTTATCAACGGCTTTTTTTCACTCAGACGCGCTTTACCGCTGCCAGCGTGTATTGACCTTGCTCGGTGAGCAGGCCTTTCGTTTGGCCATCGCTATTCGAGCGCAGGCCGTGCCAGTACACCAAGGCGCCACTGCCCGTGCAATTGCGGACTTGCATGCGGCCATGGACCACTTGGCTGGATTACCGCCGGTCCATCGTTCATGGCCTGCACTGAATGCGCTGAGTCATAACCTGACTGCGCTGGCGCGCGTCTTTGCCGGTGCACTCAAGCCGTTCGAAGGCAGTGTGGATCAAAGTCTGTTGGACCGTCAGCCCGGCACGCTGCTTGAAGCCTGGACGCGTGTTCGAACGCAACTGCAAGCCGGTTCGCCATTGTTCCGACATGCCACGCGCTTGGTGGTGTCTCTGGCCTTGGGGTTTTGCATCATGCAAGCCACCCACGACCCACACGGTTATTGGATCTTGCTGACTATCTTGTTCGTGAGCCAGCAGCAGTACGCGGCGACCTTGACGCGACTCACGCAACGCATCTCGGGTACGGCACTTGGCTTGAGCTTGGGTTGGGCACTGATTCAACTTTTCCCGACGCCGATGATGCAGTCGGTCTTGATCGTTGTGCTGGGGGCTGTATTTTTGGGTTCTCGTCATACCCGGTACTTGTTGGCCACTGTCGCCGTGTCTGCGTTGCTGCTGCTCAGCTTTCACCAGATGGGCATGGGCCAGGGCGTGATCCCGACCCGCTTGTTAGACACGGTTGTCGGTTCGGTCATCGCCGGCTTGGCGGCTTGGCTGGTATTGCCCAACTGGCAGTTGCGCCAATGGCCTGGCTTGGCAGCGCGGGCATTGCGTACGCAGGCCATTTACCTGCATGAAATTTTGACCCAATACCAAACCCAAGCGGGGAAGCAAGACAACCTCAGCTATCGGCTGGCCCGACGCAATGCCCACAATGCCGACGCAGCCCTTTCCAGCGCCTACTCCGCCATGCTCAAAGAACCCTCCAGGGGCGGCAGCGCTCAGAAGGAAGCCAGTGGACGGTTTTTGATTTTTTCACACACGCTGCTGAACTACATTTCGGCCATTGGTGCGCACCGCGATGAATTGGTTCTCGGGCAAATCGATGCCGTTTCGCTGGCTTGCGCAGAGACCTTGCAGCGTCAACTCGATCTTTTGGCGTTCGCACTGGATCACCCCCAAGATGTGTCGTCAGATGCTTTTAGCAAAGACCTGCTTCCTCATGTCGCCAAGGTTCATAGTCCAAGCGTGTTGGGTGACATGCAGCTTTTGCTGCACACTCAGCTACAGCTGGCTTTGCAGCTGGTTCCTAACCTGATGGAGCAGGTCATGCTGATGGTCAAGTTGCGGCTCCCTGCGCTTGTGCCAAAGTCGCCTTTGGTTTGAGTTGAACCGCCGGTTATCGCTGATGCAGCGCGCCCAGAAAGTACGCTGCCGCTTCGCTCAGGGGGCGGTCTTTACGGGTGACGGAGCCGAACTCCTCCATCTTGTGCTGAATCAAGCAGGGCAAAACTATGAGCAGCCCATGTTTGGCATAGATGTCAGCAATCGACTTTGGTAAGACGCCAATCATGTCGGTCTCAGCGATCAAGTGGGTCGTGGTAAGGACGGATGCCGTCTCAATGATGCCTTTGGGTGTCGGGGCTTGCAGCATGCGAAATTCATGCTCAAGTACTTCTCGCATCGGGCTGTCGGTGGGCTGCAATATCCAGGGGTAGTTGAGTAAGGCGCTGAACGGGATGGTTTTTCTTTTGCCCAGCGGATGGTGCACGCCCACGACCACCGCCAGCGCCTCATTCTCCAGCGCCTTGAAGCTGTAGTCCTCTGTGCGGTTCACGTCTCGAATGCGACCGATCACCACGTCAAGCACGCCCTCTCGCAATAATTCAAAGAGCCGGTCGCTGGTGTCCAGGGTGATGCCGACAGACAGCAGAGGGTAGGCATTTTTTAGCGCGATGATGGCCTGCGTCAGAAGGGTAGGAGAAGGGGCCATGATGCTGCCCACCGAGACCCTGCCAGCGCTGCCGAGTTTCAGCTCGGCCAGTTCTCGATTCATGGACTCAAACGAGCCGCGCACGCCTGAAAAATAGCGCATCACGCTAGTCCCTGCAAGCGTGAGTTTTTGTCCCCTGCCGATGCGCTCAAACAGTCTTTGTCCTAGTGCTGATTCCAGCTCATGGATCATTTTTGTGGCGGCGGGCTGCGTCATGCCCAACTCGGCAGAAGCCTTTCGCAGAGTGCCATGCTCTCCCACGGCCAAGATAAGCGCAATCTGACGCATGCGCAGGCGGTTCAGTAATTGAGGTACCGGTAGGGGTGTAGACATGCTTCAAATGATAACCACAGATTATCAAATAATCATTTTTTTTCAATTTACAGGGAGTTTTATCGTGCCTACGATGCATGCCTCTGTGCCTCAAGTTGCCTTCAATAAACATTCGGGAGACAAACCATGAAGTTGATTCCTGTCCTGCTACTGGCCACCTGCGCCGTGAGCCTTCCAAACATTTCTTTGGCCCAAGATTGGCCGAGCAAGCCGGTGCGAATTTTGGTTGGATCAGCCCCGGGCGGCGGTACTGATGCGATGGCGCGGGCCGTGGCTGACAGGCTCGGCCCGTTGCTTAAGCAGCCGATAGTGGTTGAAAACCGCGCCGGCGTTTCCAATACGCTGGCTGCCGACGTGACGGCCAAAGCCACCGACGGCCACACCCTGTTGATGGGTGTGTCGACGGCGCACGCCATTGCACCGCACTTGCTCAAACTCAACTACGACAACGACAAAGATTTAGTGCCGGTGGCGTTTGTCGGTGCGGTGCCGAATGTGCTGGTGGTCAACAACGCCTTGCCAGCCGATTCGGTGCAGGCGCTGATCAAACTTGCGAAGGCTCAGCCCGGCAAGCTCAACTACGCTACCAGCGGCTCTGGCAGCACGCAGCATATTGCGGCGGAGTTGTTCAAAGACAAAGCGGGCGTTTTCATGACACACATTCCCTACCGCGGCAGCGGCCCGGCGCTGATTGATCTGGTGGGTGGACAGGTGCAACTGAGCTTTGACACCATGCCGTCCGTGATCGGTCAAATCAAGGCGGGTCGCATCCGCGCTTTGGCGGTGGCCAGTGCCAAACGCAACCCGCAATTGCCGACTGTGCCGACCATGGCTGAAGCCGGTCTCGTCGGTGTGGAGATGAGTGCCTGGTACGGCATTTACATGCCTACATCGACGCCAAAGGCAGTACAGGATCGTGTTTATGCAGAAGTCACCAAGGTCCTCGCCATGCCTGAAACGCAGACCCGACTGAGTGCTATCGGTGCAGACCTGACGCCCATGACGCAAGCGCAATTTGCAGACTTTCACACAGCTGAAAACAAGCGCTACGCCGAGCTGATTGCGCGTAAAAATATCAAGCTGGATTGAACCATGACGCCGCAAAAACTTCCCGTCGTGGCGCTCACCTTGGGCGATGCCGCAGGCATTGGCCCTGAATTGATCGCCCGTTTATTGAGCCAACCCGGCGTCACAGAGCAGGCCAACATCGTCTTGCTGGGAGATCCGTGGTTGTGGCAAGACGGCCAGAACATCGCGGGTCTAACAGTTACCACCCAAACCGTCAGCACGCTGGCAGAAGTTCGTGCTCGGCCTGATACCCACTTGCCTGCGTTCTTGGCGACGAACACCATTGCGTCCAGTCAGGTCACGCGCAGCCAATCACAAGCAGCGTGCGGTGCGGCGGTCTTGAAAGTGTTGGACTTGTGCATGGATGGCACCCAATGCGGCGAGGTTGACGCCATTTGTTTTGCGCCGCTCAACAAGTTCGCCATGAAGCAGGGCGGCCTGAAGCACGATGACGAACTGCACCATTTTGCGCAATACCTTGGTGTGACGGGTTACTTCTGTGAGTTCAACACACTGGGTGATTTGTGGACCTCGCGGGTGTCCTCGCACATTCCACTGAAAGATGCTGCGGCCACCTTGAGTACGGAGCGCATCGTGGAGGCTACGCGGTTGATCTATAAATCGCTGCAGGCCAGCGGCACGGCAGAACCCAAAGTAGCCGTGGCCGCCTTCAACCCGCACGGTGGTGACGGCGGCACATGTGGGCGTGAAGAAATTGACATCATTGAACCGGCGGTCAAGGTGCTGCGCGCCACAGGTTTTCCCGTCGATGGACCGTTTCCGGCAGACACTATTTTTCTGAAAGCGCGCGAAGGCCAGTACCAAGCCATCGTCACCATGTACCACGACCAGGGCCAGATCGCCATCAAGCTGTTGGGCTTTAGCAAGGGCGTGACGGTGCAGGGTGGTTTGCCGATCCCCATCACCACGCCTGCGCATGGCACAGCTTACGACATTGCCGGGCAGGGCAAGGCGGATGTCAACGCCATGCTCAATGCTTTCAACATCGCCTGCCGCATGGGTGCGGCACGGCCTCAACCTTAGAGAGACTTCACCATGAAAATCAAATCAGTGCGCGCCCGTGTGTTTGAGTGGAAAGGCAAGACCGTTCCACCGCAAGGCAATTTTTGCTCTAACGCCATGGACCTGGTCTATTCAAAAACAGAGTCCATGAGCACCTTTCGTTTTCACTCGTGGACGGTGGTCGAGATTGAGACCGACGACGGCATCATTGGCTTGGGCAATGTGGCCCTTGCACCGGCGATCGCCAAAGCCATCATTGACCAGTATCTGACACCGTTGGTGTTGGGCCAAGACCCATGGGACTACGAATACCTGTGGCAACGCATGTACCGCGCTACGCATGCGTGGGGGCGCAAAGGCGTGACCATGGCCGCGATTTCGGCGATTGACTTGGCCATTTGGGACATCCTCGGCAAGTCGGTGAACAAGCCCGTCTTCAAATTGCTGGGTGGCCGCACCAAGGAAAAAATACCGGTCTATTACTCCAAGCTGTACCGCACTGACCTGAAGGCCATGCAGGACGAAGCGCAGAAGTACAAGGACGAAGGTTTCACCGCGTTCAAGATGCGTTTTGGCTATGGCCCGGCGCATCTGCAAAAAGGCGTGACTGAGAATTTGAAGTCTGTAGAAGCGGTTCGTGAAGTGATTGGCTATGACAACGACTTGATGCTCGAGTGCTACATGGGCTGGAACCTGGAGTACGCCAAACGCATGTTGCCGAAATTAGAAAAGTTCGAACCGCGTTGGCTGGAAGAACCGGTGATTGCCGACGACATTGATGGCTACGCAGAGTTGAATCAGCTCACCAGCATCCCGATTTCCGGCGGCGAGCATGAGTTCTCGCTGTATGGATTCAAGCAACTGCTCGACAAAAAAGCGGTGTCTGTGGTGCAGTACGACACCAACCGCGTGGGCGGCATCACGGCGGCACACAAGATCAATGCCTTGTGCGAAGCCTACAGCGTGCCGGTCATTCCACACGCCGGACAAATGCACAACTACCACCTGACCATGAGCACGCTGGCCAGCCCGATGAGCGAGTATTTCCCGATGTTTGATGTGGAAGTCGGCAATGAGTTGTTCTATTACATCTTCGACGGTGAGCCCGTGGCCGAGAACGGATTCGTTCAGCTTGACGACAACAAGCCAGGGTTGGGCTTGACGATGAAGACTGAGTTCCTAGACCAGTTCAACATCATTGAATAACATGCAGGCTCGATACCAGGGCGTGTTTCCGGTGGTGCCCACCACCTTCAACGACGCCGGTGAGCTGGACCTGCCCAGCCAGTTGCGTTGCATTGACTTCATGATCGACGCTGGCTCTAACGGCCTGTGCATCCTGGCGAACTTTTCCGAGCAGTTTTTGTTGTCGGATGACGAGCGTGAAGTATTGACTGTTGCCATCCTCAAGCATGTGGCGGGGCGCGTACCGGTCGTCGTCACCACCACGCATTTCGGCACCCGCGTCTGCGCTGAGCGCAGCCGCCGTGCAGGAGACATGGGCGCAGCCATGGTGATGGTGATGCCCCCGTATCATGGCGCTACCTTGCGGGCGAGCGAAGAAAAGATCTACGAGTTCTACGCCACTTTGTCAGACGCCATCGACATTCCCATCATGATCCAGGATGCGCCCATGAGCGGCACACCGCTGTCAGTGCCTTTTCTTGCGCGCATGGCCAGAGAGATCCAACAGGTGTCGTACTTCAAGATCGAAACCGCCGGTGCTGCCTCGAAATTGCGTGAGTTGATTCGCTTGGGTGGCGATGCGATTGAAGGCCCATGGGATGGTGAAGAAGCCATCACCTTGCTGCCGGACCTAGACGCTGGTGCAACCGGTGCCATGACCGGTGGTGGCTACCCCGATGGCATCCGTTTGATCGTCGATGCTTATGCCGCTGGTCGCCGCGACGAGGCTTGCGCCTTGTACGAGCGCTGGCTGCCACTGATCAATTATGAAAACCGACAGGGCGGCATCCTCACCGCCAAGGCGCTCATGAAAGAAGGGGGCGTCATCACGTGTGAAGCACCGCGCCATCCCTTTCCCACCATGCACCCCGAGGTGCGAAAAGGCTTGATCGAGACAGCTCAGCGGCTCAGCCCGCTGGTGTTGCGCTGGGGCAAGTAGTTTGTTCGTTGATTATTAATAACTTATACCTAGAGACACATCATGTGCATACTTAAATACCTTTCTGGTGGAAAACGTGTTTTGGCAATAGCCGCTCTTGCGGTTTCATTCTCGGCAGCTTTTGCTGCGGACTATCCAACCCGACCTGTTGAGCTGGTGGTTGCTGCTTCGGCTGGCGGTGGTACGGATGTCATGACACGGGCATTTGCGGATGCTGCACGCAAGCATTTTCCGCAGCCCTTTATTGTCATCAACAAGCCCGGTGCCGCCAGTGCTGTTGGCTTTGGTGATGTGGCCAATTCAAAGGCCGATGGCTACAAGTTGAGTGTGGTGACTGTCAACCTCGTCATTTTGCCGGCGCTTAATTTGATGAAGTGGACCAGCGACGACTTCATCCCGATTGCTCAAATTAACTACGACCCTGCGGCCATCACAGTCCGGGCTGATGCACCCTGGAAAACCATTGAGGAATTTCTGGCTGACGCCAAGAAACGACCTAGCGCCATACAGCTCGGAAACGGTGGCGTCGGTGACATTTGGCATGTGGCATCTGCAGCACTGGAAGATAAAACTGGCACGCAATTCAATCATGTCCCATTTCAGGGGGCAGCACCTGCTATTTTGAACTTGCTTGGGGGGCATGTGGACGCCGTCTCCGTCAGTCCAGGAGAGGTGATGATGCATGTGCAGAGCGGAAAACTCCGCACGCTGGCGATCATGTCTAACCAGCGACTGGGCGGTGTATTTGCCAATACGCCGACGCTGAAAGAACGAAAGATCGATCTTGCCATTGGTGTTTGGCGTGGTCTGGCTGTGCCCAAAGGCACACCGGCTGATGTGGTCGAGGTGTTGCAAGTCGCGACACAAAAGGCAGCCGCTGAGGCTAGCTTCAAAGACACGCTTGCCAAAGCCAATTTAGGCGAGGCCTATCTGGACGCAGCCGCATTCAAGGCTTCCATTGAGAACGATCGCGAGTCATTCAAAAAGGTTTTGTCGAAACTTGTCATTGAGAAGTAAAGGCTTGCAGCGGCCGGCGTATGGAGTCGTTTGACGCATAAAAAACCCGCCGAAGCGGGTTTTTTATGCGCTTACAGTTTGATTAGAACTGGTAGCCGATACCCACAGTACCTGTGGTTCCAGAAGGCTTGAACGACGTACCAGCGACAGTTTCGCCACTGTAGTCAGCCTGTGTAATTTCACCTTGGAGGAACAGGTTTTTGTTCAGCTTGTGACGCACACCAACGCCGTAGCCCACACCGCTAAAGTCTTCGCTGCCGCGTGAACTGCCTTGAACTTCCCCCTTCATGCCGAGGTAGGCCAACTTGGCATACACCAAAGTCGAACTGCTAAAGGCGTAGCCTGGCTCAATGTAAATAGAGTACGCGTCTTTGCCCTTTAAGCTGGCTGTGAGGCCACCCGCTGAAGCCGAACCAAATTTCAAATCACCCAGTGCATAGGTTGCACCGAGGCCCAGAACGTAGTTGTTGCCCATGGCGAATCCATAAGCTGCTTGCAAGCTCACATCTTGGGAGCTTTTGCCCATGTCGACGTAAGCACCGTTGCCACTAACTTCTGTCGAAGATGTGGAAGCATTGGCATTGGCGGCTGCACTGAAGCCGGTGAATCCACTGGCACCGTTGGTTTGTGCAAACGCCTGCGGAGCGATGCATGAGGCCGCTACGGCAGCTGCGATTAGAACTTTTTTCATCTTAATTTCCTTTGTAGTTTTAAGGCTAAATGACATTCGTTTTGCTTTGCTCAGGAATCGGTAGGAATTTCTGAATAGCATAAATTTTTATCATTTGTCATCATTAAGTAATGAATAACAACCCTATTCTGACTCTTTAAATTTTAAAAGTTCTACTTTAGGTATAAACCATGTGACCAACTTGT
This sequence comes from Comamonadaceae bacterium, assembly GCA_947449895.1. GTDB lineage: Bacteria > Pseudomonadota > Gammaproteobacteria > Burkholderiales > Burkholderiaceae_C > Polaromonas. Next base: position 3,634 of record CANFSO010000065.1, on the reverse strand, counting down.
GTTTTAAATGGTAAGCAATGCTGCTGGCTATGTTGTGCGCACATCGACAGGCTCAAGGCTCCACCAGACAAGCTGTGCGTGGTTGATAGTTAATTGCGTCGTGTAGCGTTACGGGATACAACAAAACATGATTAAGTCATTCGGCCATAAAGAGCTGCAGGCATTCGGCCAGACCATGCGTCCAAACTCGCCCGGTTGCTGGCGCGTCTTGATGTGGCTACCCGAGACCAAGACATGAATCTGCCGGGCTGGGGCTTGCACCCGTTGTCAGACGATTTGAAGGGGCAGTTGGACGTGTCCCGAGTGGCACTTTCCCGTGTGCTGAATGGCCGCGCTGCCATCTCGCCCGAAATGGCCTTGCGTATTGAAGTCTGGTTAGGTGTGGAGCGTGGCGGCGAAGCCCGACTATGGCTGGCAGAACAAAGCGCCTATGACATTTGGCAAGCAGCGCAGCGTTTCAAGGCCAAGCCCATGCGCGTTCAGCCAGCGCCCGCGATGGTTGTGTGACCCGTGCATTCGATCAAGTTCGCGAACTGATTGCAGCCTAACGTCGAGCTGTGTGATGGTGACAAAAGTGACCAAACATCTCGATATCAACCGTGCTGTTGGCCGCATTTGGATGCGGGCGGTACGGCGCAGGTATGACCCCCCAAACAAAAAAGGTTTGCTGCTAAATGAATAGCAACAAACCTTGATGTTGATTGGTGCCACTTGTCGGAGTCGAACTGACGACCTTCTCCTTACGAAGGAGCTGCTCTACCAACTGAGCTAAAGCGGCATAAGGGCGAAATTATAGCCCAGCGTGGTAGGCGGTAATCCGCTCAACTTCATTCTTGGAGCCCAGCACCACGCTCACGCGTTGGTGCAGTTTGTCGGGCTGAATGTCCAGAATACGTTGTTGTGTGTTGGTCGCGGCGCCGCCGGCTTGTTCGACCAGCCAGCTCATGGGGTTAGCTTCATACAGCAGGCGCAGCTTGCCGGCCTTCTCGGGTTCGCGTTTGTCCCAAGGGTACAAAAAGACGCCGCCGCGCGTGAGGATGCGGTGCACGTCGGCGACCATCGCAGCAACCCAACGCATGTTGAAGTCTTTGCCGCGTGGGCCTTTTTTGCCTTGCAGGCATTCGTCGATGTAGCGCGTGATGGGCGCATCCCAGTGGCGCATGTTGCTCATGTTGATGGCAAATTCCTGGGTGTCTTCCGGAATCTGCACGTTCTCGGTGATCAATACAAATGAGCCTTGCTCGCGGTCGAGCGTGAACATGGCCACGCCGTCGCCCACGGTGAGCACGAGGGTGGTTTGTGGGCCGTAGATGCAGTAGCCCGCAGCCACTTGCTGCTTGCCCGGCTGCAAGAAGTCTTGTTGGTCAACGCCGCTGCTGCCTTCAGGCTTTTTGAGCACGCTGAAGATGGTGCCGATGCCACCGTTGATGTCGATGTTGCTGGAGCCGTCGAGTGGGTCAAACAGCAGCAGGTATTCGCCTTGCGGGTAGCGGTTCGGCACGACGTAGATGTCGTCCATTTCTTCAGACGCCATGGCGGCCAAGTGACCGCCCCATTCATTGGCTTCGATCAGCACTTCGTTGGCGATGATGTCGAGCTTTTTTTGAACTTCGCCTTGCACGTTCTCGCTGCCGGCGGAGCCCATGACGCTGTTTTCGCCGCCCAATGCGCCCTTGCTGACGGCTTGGCTGATGCCTTTGCAGGCGCGCGCGACAACTTCAATCAGCAAGCGCAGCTGCGCCGGGATATGGCCGGCAGAGCGTTGTTGCTCGACAAGGTAGCGGGTGAGGGATATTTTTTGAGTCATGTGTTTCCTGTTCAATCTGCCAAGGCGCGCGAAACCACTTCGCGCACGTCGTTGCTCAAGTCTGAGCGGGCCGCGACGCGGGCGATGGCTTCACGGGCGGCGGTGCGGTAGGGCTCCGCGAGTTTTTTCCAGCGGTCCAGCGCACGTGCCAAGCGGGCCGCGACTTGCGGGTTCATGGCGTCGAGCTCGATCACGCGGTCGGCCCAGAACACATAGCCGGCAGCGTCGGCGCGGTGAAACGCGCCGGGGTTGGCTTGGCAGAAGGTGCTGATGACACTGCGCGCCCTGTTCGGGTTGCGCAGGCTGAAGTCGGCGTGTTTCATGAGCTGGCGCACGGCGGGCAGCACGTTGCCAGCGCGGTCGGTGGCACCGGCTTGCAGGCTGAACCATTTGTCAATGACCAGTGCCTCGTCATTGAACAGCGCGTGAAAACGCTGCAGAGCCACGTTGGCCAAGGCGTGACCGCTAGAGGTCAGCGCCGACAGCGCGTTGAAGCGGTCGGTCATGTTGCCGGCGTTGGTGAAGGTCTGCAGCGTGCGCTCGGGCCAAGTTGGCTCGCCAGAGGCTTGCGCCGCCAAGCAGAGGTTCGTCAGCGCCATGCCGGCCAGTGCGCGGCGACCGGATGACAGTGGGTCGGGCGAATAGGCACCGTTGTCGTTGCAGCTCTCGTAGGCCTCTGCCCAGTCGGCTGTCAATGCCACGGCCAGTTGCAGGCGCATGGACTCGCGCACCGCGTGAATGCGCTGTGGATCAACCACATCCAGCTGCTCGGCCAGATAGGTTTCAGACGGCAGCGTCAGCACCAGCTCTTTGAAGGCGGCGTCCAGCGTGGGATGCCGCAGCACGGCGCGCATGGCTGCTACGTAGCTGTCGTCCAGTGCCGCAGGGCTTACCGGTGCAGCGGTGTCGGTGATCGACTGGATCGCCAAGCGAATAGCCAGACGTTGGCCGGCTTCCCAGCGGTTGAAGGCGTCGTTGTCGTGGGCCAGCAGGTGCAGCAGTTGCGCGTTGCTGTAGTCAAACGCCAGCACCACCGGCGCGGTGAAACCACGCAAGATGGATGGCACGGGTTCGGCGTCGATGTTGACAAAGGTAAAGCTTTCGGTCGGCTGCGTCAGTACCAAGGTGCGTGATGTGGAGGCTGCGCTGTCTTCGCCAGACAGTTGCAGCGGCAAGTCGTTGCCGTCTGCGCTCAGCAAGCCAAGACCAACCGGAATCACAAAGGGTTCTTTCTCGCTCTGGCCGGTGGTCGGGGCGCAGCTTTGCGACAGTCGCAGTGTGTAGGTGCGTGCGTCCACATCAAAGTGACCTTCGGCCTGCACGCGCGGTGTACCGGCCTGGCTGTACCAGCGTTTGAATTGCGGCAGCAGCTGTGCCAGTTTGGAGTCGGGGTTGGCATCGGCCAGTGCTTGCACAAAGTCATCGCAAGTCACGGCGTGACCATCATGGCGTTCAAAGTAGAGCGTCATGCCTTTGGCAAAGCCATCGCGGCCCACCAAGGTTTGCATCATGCGGACAACTTCGGCCCCTTTTTCGTAAATCGTGACGGTGTAAAAGTTGTTGATCTCGATGTAGCTGTCGGGGCGCACCGGGTGCGCCATGGGGCCGGCATCTTCGGGGAACTGGGCCGTGCGCAGCACGCGCACGTCTTCAATGCGCTTGACGGCGCGGGCCGATGCTTCGCGGCAGAGGTCTTGTGAAAACTCTTGGTCCCGAAACACCGTCAGGCCTTCTTTCAGGCTCAGCTGAAACCAGTCGCGGCAGGTGATGCGGTTGCCGGTCCAGTTGTGAAAGTACTCGTGGCCGACCACGCTCTCGATGTTGCTG
>CANFSO010000064.1 GCA_947449895.1 Comamonadaceae bacterium | reverse complement strand
CCGCCCATGCAAACAGAATGCAGCGCCGCAACCACCGGTTTACTGGAATTTTCAACTGCCAGAATCACGCTGCGCAAATTCGGTTCGACCGCAGCTTTGTCCGTGCCGAATTCTTTGATGTCGGCCCCCCCCGAAAAGGCCTTGCCAGCGCCGGTGATGACGATCGCCTTGACAGTGCTGTCAGCTTGCGCCCGCTGCAAACCATCCGTGATGGCGCGACGGGTCAGCATGCCCAACCCATTGACGGGTGGGTTGTCAAGCGTGATGACCGCCACGCTGGCGTTAACGGTGTAGTGCGCTGTCATGGGAGTTACTTTCGGAAAGATGCCTAAAGAAGTACGATCAATTTTTTATTGTACGAATGATGAAAGCATGAAAACGGATCTGAGCTTGGATCTGCAGATCAATCCCTTAGAAGTCATGGTGATGAAACATATGATTACTACAATCGTGTCGATATAAATTCCGTTTCAAGTCATTCACTGAGGTTCGCTATGCGCTTTTTTCATTCATGGGTACAAGCTCGCTTGACCCTCGGCGCCATGGTGGCCCTTTGCATGTTCACCTCAACAACACAGTCGGCAGAGCGCTCATCCATGTTTGCGGTCGCCAGCAGTCAAGTGCAGGCCTTGGGCATTCAGACGGCCCCACTACTAAACCAAGCCGACTCGGTGCGCACCAGTTACCCGGCGCAGGTCGTCATCCCACCAACGGCAGAACAAGTCATCAGCTCGCCCGTCAACGGCATGATCTCGCAACTGTTGGTCCAAGCCAATGATGCGGTTCGCGCTGGCGCGCCCTTGGTTCGCATTGCCAGCGCAGAGTATGGCCAGCAGCAGTTGCAGTTGCTGCAAGCGGGCACGCGTGCGAGATTGGCTGCGCAAGCCAGTCAGCGAGAGCAAGCGCTTTTCGCTGAAGGGCTGATCGCCCAGCGCCGTGTCCAAGAAGCGACAGCTGCCTTGATGGACGCCAATGCGGCTTTGATGCAGGCTAAGGCAGCCTTGCGCCTGATGGGCATGTCAAGCGCCAGCATCGACAAAGTTCTGGCCTCTGGCAAGCCGCAAGACAGCTTGGTCCTGGCTGCGGTGCAGGCGGGCATTGTGACCGACATGGCCGTGAAGCCGGGCCAGCGGGTCGACCCGACCACGGCTTTGCTCCATTTGGCGCAAACCGGCACGCTTTGGTTGGAAATTCAGGTGCCTGTTGCCGAGAGCGCGCTTTGGTTACCCGGCACCAAGCTGAACGTTGTGGGGCGCAGCTTGACCGCGCAGATTTTGAGCCGCAGCGCCATGGTCGAATCAGGCAGTCAGATGGTCACCCTGCGTGCGCTGGTTCAGGGCAAAACCAGCCTGGTGCGTCCTGGCGAAGTGCTTTCTGTCGACCTGCCCACTGCGGCGACAAACAATTTGACCTCAGGCACATGGGAACTCCCGTTATCCGCCGTGGCGCATGACGGCAAACAAGCTTACGTGTTTGTGCGCACGGCTGACGGCTTTGAAGCCAGAGCGGTTCAAGTCTCTGCCAGTGCCGGTCAGCGGGTTCGGATTCAAGGCCCCGTCAAAGCGGGAGAGCAAGTCGCGGTCAGCGGTGTCGTGGCGCTCAAAGGCGCTTGGCTTCATCAAAAAGAAGCGCAGTGATGCTGGCTAGATTGATTCAATCTTCGTTGGCGCAGCGCCTCTTTGTGCTGATGGCGACCGTGATGCTGGTCGCTGCCGGCTGGTATGCCTTGCGCGGCTTGCCGATCGACGCTTTTCCGGATGTCTCGAGCACACAGGTCAAGGTCATCATGAAAGCGCCCGGCATGACGCCGGAAGAAGTCGAAAGCCGGATTTCGGTGCCCATCGAGGTGGAAATGCTGGGCATTCCAAAAACCAAAATTTTGCGCTCCGTGACCAAGTACGGCTTGGTCGACGTGACGATTGACTTCGAAGACGGGACTGATATTTATTGGGCACGGCAGCAGGTGAGCGAACGGCTGAGCGGCTTGACGGCCAGCCTGCCGGCAGGGATTTCAGGTGGCATGGCCCCGGTCACGACACCACTCGGCGAAATGTACATGTTCACCGTCGAGTCGGAAGCAATGTCACTCGCCGAGCGCCGCAGCCTGCTCGACTGGGTCATCAGGCCCGCGCTGCGCACCGTGCCCGGCGTGGCCGATGTGAATGCATTGGGCGGCGTCGTCAGGGCTTACGAAATTGTCCCTGACGCTATCCGCATGGCCGCCAGCGGCGTGACCATCACGCAGCTGAAAGACGCGGTTGCGGCGAACAACCGCAATGACGGCGCCGGCCGCCTGCGGGAAGGTGACGAAGTCCTTTTGGTGCGCACGGAAGGCAGCGTCAACAGCTTGGAGGACTTACGCGCCATCGTCGTCACGATGCAGGGTGGCTCACCCGTTCGCTTGGGTAACTTGGCTGACGTCAGCATCGGCACAGTCACGCGCAACGGCGTGGTGACGCAAAGCGGTCGCGGAGAAGCGGTGCAAGGTTTGGTGCTGGGTCTGGCCGGTTCCAACGCCAAAAACGTGGTGGAAGGTGTGCGCCTGAAACTCGCAGAACTCCAGCCCACGTTGCCGGCTGGTGTGGTCATCAACACCTTTTATGACCGGGCCTCCTTGGTCACCAAGGCGGTTCACGCGGTCACATCGGCCTTGCTTGAAGCGACGGTGCTCGTGATCATTTTGCTGGGCCTGTTTTTGGGGAATATTCGCGCCGCGTTGACGGTGGCGCTGGTGCTGCCATTGGCGGCCCTCATCACTTTCATTCTGATGAGCACGTTCGGCATGTCGGCCAACTTGATGAGCTTGGGCGGTCTGGCGATTGCCATCGGCATGTTGGTGGATGCAGCCATCGTGGTGGTTGAAAACATCGTGCAGCGTCTGGCCACCGACCCGAGCGCCAGCAAGCTGCCGCGCCTGCACATCATCTACCGCGCCGTGCGTGAAGTGGCGGTGCCGGTGACCGCTGGTATTTTGATCATCATCACCGTGTTTTTGCCGCTGCTGACCTTGCAAGGGCTGGAAGGCAAGTATTTTGTGCCGGTGGCCCTGACCATCGTTTTTGCGCTGGCCGGTTCACTGGCTTTGTCGCTGACGGTCATCCCGGTGCTGGCCTCTTATTTGCTCCGCGAAGTCAAGCACGAAGACCCGTGGTTGCCACGCAAGCTCTTGACGCTGTACGAACCGGCGCTTGGCTGGGCGATGCGCCGGCAGCGCACGGTGGCAGCGGCGGCGCTCGTCATGTTGCTGGCGGCTGGGGTTATTTACACACAAGTCGGCAAAACCTTCATGCCGACCATGGACGAGGGCGACTTGATCGTCGGCATTGAAAAACTGCCGTCCATCAGCTTAGAACAAAGCGCTGCGCTGGACTTGAAAATTCAGCAAGCTATTCTCCAGGCTATTCCGGAAGTGCATGGCATCGTGGCCCGTGCCGGCTCTGATGAAATTGGGCTGGACCCGATGGGGTTGAACCAGACCGACAGCTACTTGTTGCTCAAGCCACAAGGCGAGTGGCGCATGAAGACCAAAGAAGCGCTGATGGATGAAGTGCGCAAGGTGTTGAACCCCATGCCGGGCATCCTCTACAGCTTCACACAACCGATCGAGATGCGGGTCTCAGAGATGATCATCGGTGTGCGCGGTGACTTGGCCGTCAAGATCTTCGGCCCCGACTTGGGCCAACTGAACGCCTATGCTCGCCAGATTGAGGCCTTGCTGAAGACCGTGTCGGGCAACCAAGACGTCTACACCGTGCAGAACGACGGCGTGCAATACCTGAAGGTGACGGTGGATCGCTTGCAAGCGGGGTGGCTGGGTTTGAGCGTCGAAGAAATTCAGGATGCGCTGCGGATGCAGATTGAAGGTCAACGCGCCGGCGTGGTGATTGAAGGCAATCGCCGCACGCCGATTGTCTTGCGCGGGTCTGAAAGCCTGCGCATGTCGCCGGCTGATTTTTCGGCCATGCGCATCACCAGCAAGAATGGCAACACGGTGGCTTTGGCCAGTGTGGCCAAGTTGGAACGCGCCGCCGGACCGGTCAAGATCGACCGAGAAATGGGCAGTCGTTACAGCGTTGTCGTGGCCAATGTCACGAATAGGGACTTGGTCGGTTTTGTTGAAGAATCGAAAACGCTGGTTGCTCAAAAAGTCCCTCTTGAGCCGGGTTACCGCATCAGTTGGGGTGGCCAGTTTGAAAACCAGCAACGCGCGGCAGCTCGACTCACCGTGGTGGTGCCAGTCGCCCTTGGCTTGATTTTCGTCTTGCTGTTCTCAACCTTCCGCTCAGTGCGCCAAGCGCTGCTGATTTTGAGCATCATTCCGTTTGCGTTGGTGGGCGGCATCGTTGCTTTGTGGGTCACCGGCGAATACCTGTCGGTGCCGGCGTCGGTCGGTTTCATTGCACTGCTGGGCATCACGGTGCTCAACGGGGTGGTCTTGGTGAGCTATTTCAACCAACTGAAAAGCGAAGGCTTGGCCATGATGGAGGTCGTGGTGCAAGGCGCCAAGCGCCGGCTGCGGCCCGTCTTGATGACCGCCTCTATCACCGCCTTTGGTTTGATTCCCCTGCTGTTTGCCACCGGGCCGGGGTCTGAGATTCAACGTCCGCTGGCCATCGTCGTGATCGGCGGATTGATCACGGCCACGGCCTTGACCTTGATGCTGCTGCCGATTTTGTATTTGCGCTTTGGATTTGCGAAAAGAAAGAATTCCGATGTCTGATCTGTGCCTGACCTTGCTCTGCCCGCCAGCCGTCGAAGAAAAACTGCTCGACTTGCTCCTCATGTCGCCGAACGCCAACTTCTTCACCAGCGCCCCCATCGCCGCCCATGGCTTGGCTTTTAACGCCCTCAGCCAGACCGAGCAAGTGCTTGGCCGTGGCTTTGCGACCCAAGTGCAAGTGATCATTTCTGATGCAGATAAACCAGCATTGTTAAAAGCCATCCAAACGCAGTTGGCGGGCGCAGGGGTGCGTTATTGGATAACGCCGGTTTTAGATGCTGGAGATATCACATGATGATTCGATGTGTCATGGTCTGCTTGTTCGCAACGATGGGAACGGCTCACGCCTTGCAAGCTCCCACAATTGTGGGGCTGCTCCCGACCGAATTGGCGCGCCCGCTACTGGAGCAAGACCCTCGTGTGGCTGCCGCGCGAGCAGGTTTGGCGGTCGCCCGAGAAGAGTCCAACATCCTTGAACTATCACCCTACGAATGGACCGCCAAAGCGTTTGGGCAACGTCGATCCATCGACACGGGCGCGCAATACCGCGAGTGGAATGTCGGCGTCGAGCGCGCTATTCGGTTGCCCGGCAAGGGCGTGGCTGACCGTAACATGGGGAAAGCCACGATTGAAGAGGCTGAGGCGCGCTATGGCGAGGCCATGCACGAATCAGCCAAAGAATTGATGTCACTCTGGATCGATTGGCTCGCTTCCGAACGCGGGCGTGAGTTGGCGGCGGCTAATTTTCAGGCCGTGCAAGACAACATGCTGGCTGTCGACAAACGCAGTCGTGCCGGTGATGCCTCCCGGCTAGACCTCAACCTGGCCAGCGCTGAACTGGCTGAGCAAAAACGCCAGAACAACGATGCCCAGACCCAAGCCGTGGCAGCTTGGGCGCGCATCTCCGTTAGATTCCCTGGCATTCAGCCTCTGCGCATCGCCCTGCCTTCGCCGCAGTTGATTGCGGAGGACGCCAGCCAGTGGCGTGAGCGGATCATCGCCGAAAGCGACGTCCTCAAGCTCGCGCAGACACAGCTGCGCATCGCACAAGCGCAGGCCGAGCATGCCCGTGCCAGTCGCTTTGCGGATCCGACTCTGGGCGTCTATAGCACCTCAGAGGTGGGCGGTCGCGAACGGTTGATGGGTGTGAGCATCAGCATTCCCTTGACCGGTGGCTTGCGTGATTCACGCAGTGCTAAAGCACTTGCGGCTGTTGAAGTGGCCCGCCAAGCCATGGAGCTGACGCAACGCGAATTAGAGACCGAGTTGGCGACCGCCTTCGTGACGGCCCGAGGCTTGTATGCAAGCCTGCAAATGGCCAACGAAGGCGCGCGCGCCATGCAAGACAACGCCAAGCTGGTGCAGCGCGCTTACGCTCTTGGCGAAGGTGATCTGCAATCATTGTTACTGGCCCGACGTCAAGCCACGGCGGCGGAAAACAGTGCCCTGCAAGCCCAAGTCAGCGCCTTAAAAGCTTTTTACGGTCTGCTCACCGACGCCCACTTCATCTGGGATCTGGAGCACGATTAAGTCGACGGCTCAACTCGGCAACTTGTAGTCCTTCAGCACTTCGCGCAGCCGGGTTTTGAGCATCTTGCCGGTGGCACCGATCGGGATCGTTTCAAGAAACACCACGTCGTCTGGGATCTGCCATTTGGCTGTTTTGCCGACATAAAAGCGCAGCAATTCTTCGCGGCTGACCTCGGCACCCGGTTTTTTAACCACCGCAATGATCGGACGCTCGTCCCATTTGGGATGCGCCACGCCAATACAGGCGGCCATGGCCACCGCCGGGTGTGCCACAGCGATGTTTTCAATGTCAATCGAGCTGATCCACTCGCCGCCTGACTTGATCACATCTTTGCTGCGGTCGGTGATTTGCATGTAGCCGTCGGCGTCAATGGTGGCTACGTCGCCGGTAGGGAACCAGCCGTCGACCAGCGGTGACGCGCCCTCCCCTTTGTAATAGTCACTCACAATCCAAGGCCCTTTGACCAACAGGTCGCCATAAGTTTTACCGTCCCAAGGCAACTCAGCGCCCTGCTCATCGACAATTTTCATGTCGACGCCAAAGATAGCCCGCCCCTGTTTCAGGCGAATCTTCATTTTGTCTTCCGCCGGCAAACCTTGGTGTTTGTTCTTCAAGCTGCACAGCGTGCCCAGCGGGCTCATCTCGGTCATACCCCAGGCGTGCAAGACTTCCACGCCGTAGTCTTCATTGAAGGCGGTGATCATGGCCGGCGGACAGGCTGAACCGCCAATCACCGTGCGCTTGAGGCTGGAGAAAAGCAGGCCTGCCGGTTTCATGTGGGTCAGCAACATTTGCCAGACAGTCGGCACACCGGCCGCGTAAGTGACTTGCTCGGCTTCAATCAATTCGTAAATTGATTTGCCGTCCAGCGCCGGCCCCGGGAACACCAGCTTGGCGCCGGTGAGAGAGGCTGAGTACGGAATGCCCCAAGCGTTGACGTGAAACATCGGCACCACGGGCAACACGGAGTCGCCCGCTGACAAGCCCATGACGTCTGGCAAGGCGGCAGCGTAGGCGTGCAAAGTGGTCGATCGGTGGCTGTACAGAGCAGCTTTGGGGTGACCGGTGGTGCCGCTGGTGTAGCACATGCTGGACGCCGAGTTCTCATCAAACGTTGGCCAACGGTAGGTCGTTGGGTGGGGGGCAATCCATGCTTCGTAACTGATGAGTCCAGGAATGCCGCTGTCAGTGGGCAGTTTGTCGGCATCACACAGCGCGACATATTGCCGAATGGTTTTGCATTGGCTGTGAACGGCTTGCACCAGCGGTAAAAAACTCATGTCAAAGCACAGCACCTGGTCTTCGGCGTGGTTGGCGATCCAAGCAATTTGGTCCGGGTGCAGTCGCGGGTTGATGGTGTGCAGCACACGACCAGAACCGCTGACGCCGTAGTACAGCTCAAAGTGGCGGTAGCCATTCCAGGCCAGCGTGGCCACTCGGTCGCTGAACTGCAGCCCCATACCGTCAAGCGCATGGGCCACCTGCCGCGAGCGCTGGGCCGCATCCTTGTAGGTGTAACGGTGAATATCGCCCTCGACCCGGCGCGAGACGATTTCGACGTCGGCGTGATGCCGCTCGGCAAAATCAATCAGGTTTGAAATCAGCAGCGGTTGATCTTGCATTAAGCCGAGCATCTTGACTCTTTCAACGAAGGTTTACCAATCGAAACGACGGATTCGATCGTACCCTGAGGCACTTGATGGGCCTGCCGTTGATTTCGTCAGCAATCGAATCAAGCAGTTTCTAGACAAGGAAACAGGCTTTAAACCAATGCAACTCGACGTGTTTCCCACTCGTATTGCCAAGCCGCTATTTTTTCATAGGGCATCGGTCTGGCAATGAAATAGCCTTGGGCCAGGTCGCAGCCAGCGTTGCGTAGCCAGTGCCATAGGGACTCGTTTTCGAGGCCTTCTGCCAACACCTTCAGGCCCAACTGGCCCCCCAATGCAATGGAGCTCTCGACGATCAAACGCGAAGCGGTATCGGTCTCAGCAGTACGCACAAAGATTAAATCGATTTTGAGTTCGTTAAAAGGCAAATGTTGCAGGTTTTCCAGCGATGAATGCCCGGTGCCAAAGTCGTCAATCGACAAGGCGAAACCCTTGAGACGCAAGCGGGTCAAGATATCCATCGCGTTGGCCGGGTTGACCGGCACTGAGGTCTCTGTGACCTCAAACATGATTTTTTCGACCTTGCAGCCGACTTGGTTGACGGCGTCCAGTACAGCTTCTGGAAACGTCAGGTCGGTCATGGCGACCGGTGGCAGGTTGATCGATAAAGTTCCGGAAAAATCCAAATTTCTGGAAATATTCATGCATTCCGCTAAAGCCATGTCAAAGACTTTGCGCGTGAGAGGCAGGGCCAGTCCGCTTATTTCGGCCAGTTTAATGAATGCATCCGGGTACAGCAATCCATGCTGCGGGTGTTGCCAGCGGACCAGGGCCTCTACCCCCATCCAGGCGCCGTCGCTCAGCCTGACTTGCGGCTGGTAATGCAAGACCAATTCATTGTTCTCAATGCCCCGTGCCAAGTCCACATGGCTGATATCGTGGTGCGGATGTGGCATAGGGGCCAGCAACTCTGGCGATTGCAGCAAGGCCAGCAAGCTCTCGGCCCGAATCGGCTTGCTCAACACGCCGGCAACACGGACCCCTTGCAACTCTGCCAACAGTTTGGCCGACTGGAGCATCGAAGCGCTGTGGCCGCTCACAATCACCAGCCGGCCAGGGAATCGAGCGGCGGCCAGTTGGCGTATCACTTCAATCCCGTCCATGTGCGCCATGGCCAGGTCCAGCACCAGCAGCAATGGCTGCGCAGCCAGCAAGGCGGCCAGTTCGCGCCCGTCGTGGGAGGTGATGGTGCGAAAGCCCGCGGCTTGTGCGACTTCTGTCATGAATTCGCACAAGGCAATGTCATCATCTAACAGAGCGATGCATGGGGAATTGATCATCAATATTCTTTTAGGATGTGTCTAACGCCTGGCGCGCCAGGGCGGCAAGTGCGGGTTGCCGAAACGGCTTTTCAAGAATGGCGCCGTTGGGCCTGGTGCGACCCCGATCGGCCACATCGGCAAAACCTGAGATGTAAAGCAGCGCCAGCGACGGGTGGTCGGTGCGGGCAGCCCGGGCCAACTCGAAACCATTCATGCCGGGCATGATGACGTCAGTCACCATCAGGGCATAAGGTCGGCCGGATATCAGGCCGTCTTGCAAAGCGGCCAACGCTGAGTCCGGTGTTGCACAAGCGGTCACCTCGTAGCCAAGCGCCTTGAGCCAGATGGCGGTGACGGCCAGTAGCTCAATTTCGTCATCCACGACCAGCACACGTTCGTGGCAAGGAGGCATGGCTTGCGCGGTTTCGTCGGATGCCGTGTCATTCAGCGCTTCTGCGGCGGATGACTGTGCCGCAATCGGCAACATCAGCCTCAGCGTCGTGCCGTTGCCGGGTTCGCTGTAAATCGTCAGCTTGCCGCCGCATTGTTTGACAAAGCCATGCGCCATCGACAATCCCAGACCCGTACCACGGCCCCGCTCCTTGGTCGTAAAAAACGGCTCCAGGGCGCGTGCCAAAATTTCGGGGGGCATGCCGTTGCCCGTGTCGGTGACGCTGAGTTCGGCGTAATGGCCAGGTTTCAGCAGCGTGCCGGCTTGTTCTGCATGAATCGTGCGAAGTTTTATTGCCAAATTAAGGCGTCCGCCATCGGGCATGGCATCGCGGGCGTTGAGCACCAAGTTCAGCATGGTGCTGGCCAGTCCCCCAGAGTCGACTTCGACCACAAGGTTGTCGCCTAAAGTCAACGTCACATCAATGGCTATGCCGGCGGTGTGCTTTAACAGCGGCAGCAGTTCTTGGAGTCGGCTACTCAAGTCCACACGCTCCCAGTTGATTGCCTGAGTTCGGGCAACAGCGAGTAAGGCGCGCGTCAAATCAGTACACTCCAGCGCGGCTGTCAGGGCATTGTTCAGTTTGGCATGCGCTGGTGAGTTGTTCCCCAGTTGGCTGGCCAACAGATCGAGGTTGCCTATGACGACGCCCAGCATGTTGTTGAAGTCGTGTGCCAGGCCACCGGTAAGCTGGCCAATGGCATCCATCTTTTGCGATTGCGCCATTTGGAATTCGGACTTGCGCCGCTCCGCGATGTCTTCTGCCACCGAGAGCAGAATAGTCCGGCCTTTGAACTCTACTTTGCGCCCGCGCACCTGAACCGGCACGCGGCTGCCATCCGGTCGCTTGTATTCCTTCTCATAAGGCCCATAACTTCCCGTGGCCTGCAGGGTGAGCATTTGCGCGGTGTCTATCGCACTGAAATCGAGTGGCGTGATTTGCTTATTACTCAAGTTGATGGCTTGGTCACGGTGTCGCCCCAGCAGTGCAAAAAAGGCCGGATTGGCATCAATAATGTCACCCTGTAGGGTGCGCATCGCTACGCCAATGGGCAGCTGCTCCAACAGTTGTTTGATGAATTCGGCTTCCTCACGGCGTGCCGTGTCTGAAGCTAGCAACTGATTTTCATGTGCTTCCCGCCGACCTTGAAAGTGCAGCAACGTGCCCGACAGCAAAAAGCTAAAGATCAAGATCAGCCAGCCATCCCAGTTGATCGGCGTGCCGATGGCGCTGGGGTAAGGCCGCACGATCATCAGGCGTTCGCGACCGGCAAATGCTAAGTTTCGCTCAGCGTAAAGGCCTTGGCGCAACTGGGTCGGGTTAGGTTGCCGCCATGAAGGTACTTTTTTTGCTGGTGTGGGCAATGAACTGGCCAGCAGTTGGAACGACACGCCGTTCTGGCTGGTCGATTGATCGAAGACGAATAACTCGATGCCTTTGCGTTTAAAGATACGTCGAATCTCGGAAAAACGCTGGTCGGGCGAGAAAACACTGGCGGCGACCCCAGTGAGCGCAAGGCGGCGCTGTTCAACAGTGAGGAGTGGCAAGCCTTGTCGATAAACCGGCGCAACGATCAAGACCCCCGGCAGGGATTCCTCATTTCTAAACAACTCCACCGGTGCACTGGCGACCGTCTTGCCGCTGTCACGCGCTTCTTCAATGGCGGCTCGGCGCACAGGATCAAAACCGATATCCAGACCCGTTATTCGGGCATTGGTATCGGGTGGTGTCGTGTAGGTGACGGGGAAGTAGTCTGGACGCAAGCCTGCCGCAATCCGCTTTTGGTTCGCCGTACGCTCTTGAATGAAAAACTTTGGCCGACCGCTTTGATGGATTTTTTGTTCAAATCGGGACCGTTCAGACGCCTGTACTTGTGGAATCCAGCTCAAAGACCTGGTCAAGGGGTCGCGGCTTGTTAATGTCGTTGTGAAGATTGTGAATTCGTCAAGACTCACGTTGTCAGAGGCTTCCATGAAAGCTTTGAGAGCGATGACCTGCGTCATATGGGAGCCCATCAGGTCATCGTCCAGGGCAACTAACTCATTCAAATCAGACTCTAAAGCCTCGCGACGGCCAAACTGGTCGTACTCTTGATTAACCGCAAATGCCAATAAGCTCACGCCCGCCAGCAGGCAGGTGAGGCAAAGTACAGTCTGGTCCCGTCTAAATGAGGTCTTACGCCAAAACAACCCCATAAAAAAAAGCAACGGACCAACCCCCAACATACCGGCCAAGTCGCCTAGCCACCAGGTATTCCACAGTGTGGCTGCAGCGGAACGCTCGGCCTCACCCGACAGCACCAGACTGGCTGTGCCAACACTGGGTGCCAAGGTGGTTGCCAGCGCAAGGATGACGGCCGTGAACGCCGCTAAGCGCAGCGGCGTCATTCGCAACATACGTTGTTGGCTAAAAGAAGAGGCAAATATTCCCAAGCCTAGAAATCGCCCTATGAACCAGGCCGCTAAGGCTGCTTGTGCGGTGGATCCGGTTGCCATCACCGCCATGGACATCACTGCGTGCAAGTCAATGTCGCCAGAGATAAGCACCGCGTGCGTGGCCATGGCACCCAGCCAGACCCCGGCACTGGCTCGCCACCCCAGCAGCATGAAGGCAGCCAGCGCGAGGCCGGCGGGCGGCCAAAACATGCTGAGATTGCCCGACAGGAGCGTTTGCGCCAACATTGTGCAAACTTTGCCCAATGCTGCGTACAGCGACGTAAGGATCAGGGATTCAAGCAGCCACTGCCATGCTTTCCATTGCCCAATTCGGCGAAAAAATATTACTTTTGGAATAATTGTTTACCCTATTAACTTGTAACATTTACTTTCATAATACATCAATATATTTCAATTAATAATCATTAACCTTGCGCACACACGGTCATCTGCTGAGCATCCTTTCAATGTATGGAATTGGCTCGCCCCCCTTGACAACTGCAGAGTGCTGACAAATTCGTCCATGCGGAATAGCCCGCGCTCAACGTGGTTTTTTATCAAGTCAGAGACAATCTCGGGATGACTTTGCATATGCCTTTGACCGCAGCGCTGACATGGCGTAATCGCTTCGCCCGATTGGGCCAAGATTTCTCGACCCCGCAACCGGTGCGCCCACTCAGTGCGCCTTATTGGGTCAGCCGCAACGCGTCATTGGCTCGTGAACTAGGCCTTGATGTATCGTGGCTGGCGTCTCAAGAAGCTTTGGAGACCTTCACCGGTAACCGCGTGTTGCCAGGCACTGAGCCACTGGCCAGCGTTTACAGTGGCCATCAGTTCGGTCAATGGGCCGGTCAACTGGGCGATGGTCGGGCAACGCTCTTGGGGGAATTGCAAACGCCGCAAGGTGGCATGGAACTGCAGCTCAAAGGCGCCGGCCTCACGCCCTACTCCCGCGGCGGCGATGGCCGCGCGGTGCTGCGCAGTTCTATCCGTGAATACCTGTGTTCCGAAGCCATGCACGGCTTGGGTATTCCGACCACCCGCGCCCTGTGCATCACCGGCTCCAACGACCGGGTGCGCCGCGAAGAAATTGAAACTGCTGCAGTGGTGGCCCGGACCTCTCCGAGTTTCATACGCTTCGGCCATTTCGAACACTTCAGCCACGGCAATCAACACGCCCAGCTCAAAACATTGGCGGACTTTGTCATCGAGCACCATTACCCGGCCTGCCGCGATGCGGCCCAGCCCTACGCCGCCTTGCTGCAAGCTGTCAGCGAACGCACGGCCGAGCTGATGGCCGCTTGGCAATCGGTGGGCTTTTGCCATGGCGTGATGAACACCGACAACATGAGCATCCTCGGCCTGACGATTGACTACGGCCCATTTCAGTTTTTAGACACCTTCGACCCCGGCCATATTTGCAACCACTCGGACAACCAAGGCCGCTACGCGTACAACAAGCAACCCAACGTCGCCTACTGGAATCTCTTTTGTTTGGGGCAGGCACTGCTGCCTCTGATTGAAAACCAAGAGCACGCCCTGGCGGCGCTGGAGTCGTACAAAACAGTCTTCCCAAAGGCCTTAGAAAATCGCCTGCGCGCCAAGCTCGGTTTGGCTGATGATGCAGCGCAAAACGACGACAAAGTGTTGATCGAAATCACGCTGAAATTACTGGCAGCGCATCAAATTGACCACACCATTTTTTGGCGGCGTCTGTGCGACTTTTCAACCCCAACAGGCCGCGAGTCGGTGCGTGATCTCTTTCTGGATCGAGCGGCTTTTGAGGCT
>CANFSO010000063.1 GCA_947449895.1 Comamonadaceae bacterium | reverse complement strand
TTTCATGCGGTCGTCAAGCCCTTGGGCGAAACCCGTCCTGCGTGGAAAGTCTTGCGTGTGCTGGGCAATATGCTCGGTTTGCCAGGCTTTGATTTCGACTCCTCGGCAGACGTGCTGGCGCAGGTTTTTGTCCCCGCGACTGAAGGCCTCACGCAAGTGCCAGCCAACAAGCTCGGCAACACCACACAGGCGCTGGCTGTGGCAGCTTCGACATCAGCGGGTCGACCTGCTGTTGCCGCTATTTACCAACTCGACGGCTTGGTTCGACGGGCTTCCGCGCTGCAATTGACAGCCGACGCCCGACACGCGGCAGCTAGCCCAGAGCAAGAGGTTCACGCATGATCGACAGTATTTTCCTAGCTGGTCAAGGCCTCATGGGGGGCGCATGGCCCACCACCGTGTGGCCGGTTCTGTGGGCGCTTATCAAGATCGTCGCTTTGTTGTTGCCGCTGATGGGTTGTGTTGCTTACTTGACGCTGTGGGAGCGCAAAGCGATTGGCTTCACGCAGGTTCGTATTGGCCCAAATCGCGTTGGGCCGCTCGGTCTGCTGCAGCCCATAGCCGACGCACTCAAGCTGTTGACCAAAGAAATCATCATGCCGACAGCTGCCAGCAAGGGCTTGTTCGTGCTTGGCCCGATCATGACCATCATGCCGGCACTCGCTGCATGGGCAGTGATTCCGTTTGGTCCTGAGGTTGCGCTCGCCAATATCAATGCTGGTTTGCTGTTTCTGATGGCCATCACATCGCTAGAGGTTTATGGCGTCATCATCGCCGGTTGGGCCTCCAATTCGAAGTACGCATTTCTCGGTGCGATGCGCGCCTCAGCGCAAATGGTCAGTTATGAAATCGCGATGGGCTTTTGCTTAGTGGTGGTGCTGATGGTTTCTGCAAGCCTGAACATGACCGACATCGTCATGAGTCAGGCACACGGCATGGCTGCCAGCCGCGGTTTGAACTTCCTGTCGTGGAACTGGTTGCCGCTGTTGCCGATATTTGTGGTGTATTTCATTTCTGGTCTGGCTGAAACCAACCGTCACCCATTCGACGTCGTTGAGGGCGAATCGGAAATTGTGGCTGGTCACATGGTCGAGTACTCGGGCATGGCATTCGCCATGTTCTTTCTGGCTGAATACGCCAACATGATTCTGGTGTCGGTGTTGTGTGTCATCTTGTTTCTCGGTGGCTGGTTGCCGCCGATCGACTCGGCACTCTTCAACTGGATTCCGGGCTGGATTTGGCTGGGTCTGAAATCCTTTGTCGTCGTCACTATGTTCTTGTGGGTGCGAGCCACCTTTCCCCGTTTTCGTTATGACCAGATCATGCGTCTGGGCTGGAAGATTTTTATCCCTGTCACCTTGGTCTGGTTGGTCGTTGTTGCGGCTTGGATGCAGACGCCTTACAGCATTTGGTAACCATGGCCCCCACGCTTTTCACTTCATGTAATGCGCTGCCCCCCGAGGGGGCCACTGCGCCTGCGGCCCGTCTAAGCCGGTTCCGCGGCCCTTGCTGGGGCGGTGAACCAGCCCGCACGTCTTTTGATTGCAGGAATTAATATGTCAGTTGCTTCTGTCAAAGATTTTCTGTCGAGCTTCATGCTCATCGAACTGTTCAAGGGTATGGCCCTGACTGGTAAGTACATGTTTCGCAGCAAAATAACGATTCAGTTTCCAGAGGAAAAAACGCCTTTGAGTCCACGTTTTCGTGGGCTGCATGCACTGCGGCGCTATGAAAACGGCGAAGAACGCTGCATTGCTTGCAAGCTGTGCGAAGCGGTTTGCCCTGCATTGGCTATCACCATCGAGTCGGATGTGCGTGAAGACGGTAGCCGTCGCACCTCGCGTTATGACATCGACCTGACCAAGTGCATTTTTTGCGGCTTCTGCGAAGAGAGCTGCCCAGTCGATTCAATCGTAGAAACAAATATTTTTGAGTACCACGGAGAAAAACGCGGCGACCTGTACTTCACCAAAGACATGTTACTGGCCGTGGGTGATCGATACGAAGCTGACATTGCGGCCAACCGGGCGGCTGACGCCAAATACCGTTAAGCCAATCGCTAAGTCACCCATTTGACTGATCTTGCCTTCTACCTCCTTGCCGCCTGCACGAAAGAATTCAAAACAACATGGACGCTAATACAGGTCTTTTTTATGGCTTTGCTGCGGTGCTTTTATTTGCCGCCTTCAAAGTCATCACCGCCCGAAATCCGGTTCATGCTGCGCTGTATCTGGTGTTGGCGTTTTTCCAGGCCGCGGCACTTTGGATTTTGCTGAAGGCTGAGTTCTTAGCGATCGCACTGGTGCTGGTTTACGTCGGCGCGGTGATGGTGCTGTTCTTGTTTGTGGTGATGATGTTGGACATCAACTTGGACGGCGCGCGCAAGGGTTTCTGGAAACATTTTCCACTGGCCGCTGGCGTGGGTGCTCTGATTGCGTTGGAAATGGCTGCTGTGTTGATGGGCGGATTCAGGCTCAGCGAAGCACCTAAAAGTGCCGTCATGGTCGGCGAGACGGTCACGCAACTCTCAAACACCAAGGAACTCGGAAAAGTACTGTACTCACAGTATCTTTATCCGCTAGAAGTGGCTGCCGCAATTTTGCTGGTCGCCATGATTGCCGCGATTGCGCTGACACTGCGTCAACGCAAAGACTCCAAAGCCATCAACCCGGCAGACCAAGTGCGCGTCAAGAGCGCTGACCGTGTTCGTCTGGTGAAAATGAATCCGACTTTTGCCGCTCCCGAGCCGGTTGTTGCGTCAGTCGAGGAGAAAAAAGCATGATCACCCTTGGACACTTTCTTTCATTGGGCGCGATGTTGTTCGCGTTGTCGGTAATCGGTATTTTTCTGAATCGGAAAAACCTGATTATTTTGTTGATGGCGATTGAGCTGATGCTGTTGGCTGTCAACATGAACTTTGTGGCGTTCTCGTATTACCTGAATGACATGGCCGGTCAGATTTTCGTATTTTTTATCCTGACCGTAGCAGCAGCGGAGTCAGCGATTGGTTTGGCCATTTTGGTGCTCTTGTTCCGCAATAAGGCCAGCATCAATGTGGACGAACTCAACACGCTCAAGGGTTGAGCACGATGCAGCATGCTTTTGCTATTCCCGGTTCGCCGAACGTCTTTTTGAGTAAATAAGAACACAAGATGAGTCAAACTCTATCCGCCTCCACCTTGCTTGCCGTGCCTTTGGCGCCGCTGGTCGGATCATTGCTGGCCGGCATTCTGGGCACTGCCTTGGGTGGCAACCTGATCGGTCGTCGGCTGACCCACAGCCTGACCATTCTGGGCGTATTCGTGGCCTTTGTGCTGTCGGCCTTGACGCTGCAAAGTGTCGCCCTCGATGGCGCTCGCTTCAACGAAACGCTCTACACTTGGATGGTCGTTGGCGGCCTGAAAATGGAGATCGGCTTTCTGGTCGACGGCTTGACCGCCATGATGATGGTCGTGGTCACCTTCGTGTCGCTGATGGTGCACATCTACACCATCGGCTACATGAAAGAAGATGCCGGCTACAACCGTTTTTTCGCCTACATCTCGCTGTTCACGTTCTCCATGCTGATGCTGGTCATGAGCAACAACATGCTGCAATTGTTCTTCGGTTGGGAAGCCGTGGGCTTGGTGTCTTATCTGCTGATTGGTTTTTGGTTCAATAAACCAACAGCGATTTTTGCCAACATGAAGGCGTTTCTAGTCAACCGTGTGGGTGACTTTGGCTTCATCCTCGGCATCGGCCTGATCGCAGCCTACGCCGGCACCCTGAATTACACCGAAGCTTTTGCCAAGACCGACGAGTTGGCGCTGTTGACACTGCCGGGAACGGGCTGGATGTTAGTCACGGTCATCAGCATTTGTTTGTTCATTGGCGCGATGGGCAAGTCGGCGCAGTTTCCGCTGCACGTTTGGCTTCCAGACTCCATGGAAGGTCCAACACCTATCTCGGCGCTGATTCACGCGGCGACCATGGTCACAGCAGGTATTTTCATGGTGGCCCGCATGTCCCCGATCTTTGAATTGAGCGACACAGCGCTCAGTTTCATCATGATCATTGGCGCCATCACCGCGCTGTTCATGGGTTTTCTGGGCATCATCCAAAACGACATCAAGCGCGTGGTGGCTTACTCGACGCTCTCGCAGCTGGGTTACATGACGGTAGCGCTAGGTGCTTCTGCTTATTCAGTGGCGGTATTCCACCTGATGACGCACGCCTTCTTCAAGGCGTTGCTGTTTCTGGCTGCTGGCTCGGTCATCATGGGCGTGCACCACAACCAAGACATTCGTTGGATGGGCGGTCTGCGCAAGTACATGCCGATCACCTGGATCACCTCGCTGGTGGGGTCCTTGGCACTGATTGGCACGCCGCTGTTCGCCGGCTTCTACTCAAAGGACAGCATCATTGAAGCTGTCAATGAAAGCCATTTGGCTGGTGCCACCTTTGCTTACTATGCTGTGCTGGCGGGTGTATTTATCACGGCGTTTTATTCTTTCCGTTTGTACTTTTTGGTCTTTCACGGCCCAGAACGTTATGACCAGAACCCTGATGCCCACCACGATGCACATCATGATGACCACGGCCACCATGACGCGCATGTTGACAAGCCGCACGAATCACCATGGGTGGTGACGCTGCCACTGGTTCTGCTGGCGATTCCGTCTGCGCTGATCGGTTACTTCGCCATCGAGCCGATGTTGTTTGGTGACTTCTTCAAAGACGCCATTCATATCAATCTTGAAAGGCACCCGGGAATGGAGGAACTCGCTCAGTTGTTCCATGGTCCGATGCAAATGGCTTGGCATGGCCTGTCAACCGCGCCGTTCTGGCTGGCGCTGTCTGGCGTGGTGTTGGCGTATTACATGTACATGGTCAACCCGGCTTTGCCGACCGCTATCAAGCGCGTCGCGCAGCCGATCTACATTCTGTTGGAAAACAAGTACTACCTCGACTGGTTCAATGAAAACGTACTGGCTCGCGGTGCGCGTGCTCTGGGCATGGGCTTGTGGAAGGGTGGCGACCAAGCCATCATCGACGGTGCTTTGGTCAACGGTTCATGGAAGTTGATGGCCTGGGTATCAAGTGTCGTACGGCGCCTGCAGTCAGGCTTCATTTACCACTATGCGTTCGGAATGATCATCGGGGTCTTTTTGCTGATGACCTATTTCGTCTGGCTGAACAAATAACAGACAAGAAAGAAGAACAAAAATGGGTTTGTTGAGCCTGGCGATTTGGACGCCTATATTTTTCGGGGCCGTGCTGTTGGCCATAGGCCGGGACGACCAGGCGCGCGCTGTGCGCTGGGTCGCGCTGATCGGTTCGGTCGTCAGCTTTCTAATCACCTTGCCGCTGTACTCGCGCTTTCAGCTCGGCACATCGGCTATGCAGTTTGTAGAAAACCAGCCTTGGATCGATCGTTTTAACGTCAACTACCACCTCGGCGTGGACGGTATTTCGCTGTGGTTTGTGCTGCTCACCGCGTTCGTCAACGTGGTGGTCGTCATCGCCAGTTGGGAGTCGATCACCAAGCGCGTGAACCAGTACATGGGCGCTTTCATGATCCTCAGCGGACTCATGATTGGCGTCTTTTGTGCGCTCGACGGCTTGTTGTTCTTTGTGTTCTTTGAAGCTACCTTGATCCCGATGTACTTGATCATCGGTATCTGGGGCGGTCCGAACAAAATTTACGCTGCCTTCAAGTTCTTTTTGTACACCTTGCTCGGTTCTTTGCTGATGCTGGTTGCACTGGTCTTTTTGTACGTCAAGTCAGGCAGCAGTTTTGACCTGGCCACCTGGCACCAACTGCCATTGAGTAGCCCTGTACAGACCCTTCTGTTTTTCGCTTTCTTGGCCGCCTTTGCGGTGAAGGTACCCATGTGGCCAGTCCACACTTGGTTACCAGACGTGCACGTGGAAGCGCCAACCGGCGGCTCGGCAGTGTTAGCTGCCATCATGCTCAAGCTGGGCGCCTATGGGTTTCTGCGCTTCTCATTGCCAATTGCGCCAGATGCTTCACGCGAATGGGCTTGGCTGCTGATTGCGCTGTCACTGATCGCCGTGATTTACGTCGGTCTGGTGGCAATGGTGCAAAAGGACATGAAAAAGCTCGTGGCTTATTCGTCTGTCGCACACATGGGTTTTGTCACCCTTGGTTTCTTTATCTTTAACCCACTCGGTGTATCGGGCGGCATCGTGCAGATGGTGGCCCACGGCTTTGTGTCAGCCGCCATGTTCCTGAGCATTGGCGTACTGTACGACCGCGTGCATTCGCGTGAAATTTCCAGCTACGGCGGTGTCATCAACACCATGCCCAAATTTGCGGCCTTCGCGCTGCTGTTTGCCATGGCCAACTGCGGTTTGCCAGGGACGGCTGGTTTTGTCGGCGAGTGGATGGTCATCCTCGGCGCAATTCAATTCAATTTTTGGGTTGGTCTTGGCGCTGCTTCAGCGTTGATTTTCGGTGCGGCCTACACACTTTGGATGTTCAAGCGCGTCTATCTAGGTCCGGTTGCCAATGACGACGTCAAGCATCTCAAAGACATCAACGGCCGCGAGATTTTGATGCTGTCGCTGTTGGCGATTGCCGTGCTGTACATGGGCATCTACCCGAAACCGTTTACCGATGTGATGGATGCGTCAGTGCTTGACTTGCTCAAGCATGTGGCCATCAGCAAGCTGAACTAAGCACCGGTTCTCAGAACAACATTTCAAAAGAATTCAGATGATTGACACCTTAAGTTGGATCACCGTTTACCCCGAAATCATCTTGCTGGTCATGGCTTGCGTGATTGCGCTGGTCGACCTCGGCGTGAAGACGCCCCTGCGCGGCACGACCTACATTCTCACGCTGCTGACCCTCGCCGTGGTGGCTGCTTTGCAGGCGTTTTATGCCACACAGGGCGAGACTGTTTATGGCTTTGGCAAGATGGTCGTGAGTGATCCGATGGGTAACTGGCTGAAGTGCTTTGCCGCGATCACGCTGATGGTCTCGCTGGTTTATGGCCGACCCTATGCGGCTGACCGGGATATGTTGCGCGGTGGTGAGTATTTCACGCTGAGCCTCTTTTCGTTGCTCGGCATTTTCGTGATGATCTCGGGCCACAATTTCTTGATCATTTACATGGGTTTGGAGCTCATGACGCTGTCGAGCTATGCGCTGGTGGCGCTGCGGCGTGACAACGCCACCGCCACCGAAGCGGCCATGAAGTACTTCGTACTGGGTGCATTGGCCTCGGGCTTTTTGCTCTACGGCCTGTCGATGATCTACGGCGCGACTGGATCGCTCAATGTGCATGAAGTGTTTCAGGCGATTGCCAGCCGTCAGGTCAAGCACCAAGTGTTGGTCTTTGGTCTGGTCTTCATCGTCGCCGGTCTGGCGTTCAAACTCGGTGCCGTGCCTTTTCACATGTGGCTGCCCGATGTTTACCAGGGTGCGCCAACGGCGGTGACGCTGTTGATTGGCGCTGCACCACAGTTGGCTGCATTTGCCATTTGCATGCGCCTCTTGGTTCAGGGTATGTTGCCGCTGGCGATCGACTGGCAACAAATGCTGGCCGTGCTAGCAGTCGGTTCCTTGCTCATTGGTAACTTTGCAGCCATTGCGCAAACCAACTTGAAGCGCATGTTGGCTTTTTCCACGATCGCTCAGATGGGTTTCTTCCTGCTGGCCATGATGGCGGGTGTCGTTAATGGTCATCAGTTCAATGCTGAGTCAGCCTACGGTGCAGCTATGTTTTATGTGATCACCTACGTGCTGACCACGCTGGCAGCCTTCGGCATTATTTTGATGCTGGCTCGTCAGGGACACGAAGCGGAAGAAATTTCTGATCTCGCTGGCCTGAACCAGCGCAGTCCGCTGTTTGCAGGTGTCATGGCCTTGGCTATGTTCTCGCTGGCAGGCATCCCTCCCTTGGTTGGTTTCTATGCCAAGCTGGCGGTGCTGCAGTCTTTGATGGCAGCCCAGCAAACCAGCTACCTGTTACTGACGGTGTTTGCTGTTTTAGCATCGTTGATCGGCGCTTTCTATTACCTGCGTGTCATCAAAGTCATGTACTTTGATGCGCCGCAAGTTGGCATGCCAACGGCCATCCTTGCTCGAACGGATGCACGCATTGTGCTGACACTCAATGGCGGACTGCTGTTAGTGCTGGGAATCGCACCTGGGGGCTTAATGACCTTGTGCGGCGATGCGATTGCCTCACTGGTCAAGACGCTGGTAAGCTGACACGCATGGGTCAAACTATTCCGGTCTGGTTGGTGGTGTTGGTGTCTTTATTGGCTGCAAATCTGCCTTTCATGAGCGGTCGTTTCATGGCGTTTTACCGATTGAAAGAACCCAAGTCTCTCGCACTACGACTGCTTGAGTTGGTGCTCTGGTATTTCATCGCTGGCGCTTTTGCACTGTGGCTAGAGCACCGCGGTGGGCAAATTGCGCCACAGGGTTGGGAGTTTTACGCCATCACCGGCACACTCTTTGTCACCTTCGCCTTTCCGGGCTTTGTTTACCGCTACCTGTTCAAACTGCGATGAGTTCGCTGGCTGACGACGCGCACCTCAGAGAAACCCGCGTCGACAGTGAAGAGTTGCTGCGCGGGCATTTTTTGCATGCCTTTCGCGATACGGTTCGGCTCCCAGACGGTTCAGAGGCGACCCGCGAGTATGTGACTCATCCCGGTGCCGTGATGGTGATCGCTGAGCTGCCCGACGGCCAGTTGGTGCTGGAGCGCCAGTTTCGCTACCCGGTGCAGTCGGTGATGGTCGAATTTCCCGCAGGCAAACTCGATGCTGGCGAAGGATCTCTGGTTTGTGCACGCCGTGAGCTGCTGGAAGAAACCGGCTACACGGCCAAGCAATGGGCGCGTGCCGGTGTCTTGCACCCAGTGATTTCTTACTCCACGGAATTCATCGACATTTGGTTTGCCCGCGACTTGACCGCGGGACAGCGCCAGCTCGACCAAGGCGAATTTTTGGATGTGTTCAGCGCCACGGCCGACGATCTCTTGCAGTGGTGCCGCGACGGCCGCGTCACCGACGCCAAGACTTTGACTGGCGCTTTGTGGCTGCAAAATGTGCGTTCAGGGGCATGGCCGCTGGACTGGGTCAACGTTTGATTTTCGACTCACAATCTAGCCATGAAAGTTCTTGATCTGAAGTGTGCTCACCAGCACGTGTTTGAAGGCTGGTTCGCATCCGAAGACGATTTCCAAAGCCAGCTAGCTCGTGGCTTGGTCGAATGCCCTCTGTGCGCTGACGTCAACATCAGCAAGCAACTCAGCGCCCCGCGTTTGAATCTGGGGGCAGCAGCGCCAAAGACTCTGTCATCGCCAGCTGCGCCAAGCGCCTCGGCCTCAGGCGGGCAGGGCGTTCCAAGCTCAACAGAGCTTGTGCCGGCGCAAGCCGCCCAGACAGACATTTCCCCGCAAGACCGACAGGCTCTGCAAGACATGCAAGGCGATTGGCTGAAAATGGTGCGTCAGGTGATGGCCAACACCGAAGACGTCGGTAGCCACTTTGCTGAAGTGGCGCGGCAGATGCATTACGGCGAAGCCGATGAACGCAGCATTCGCGGGCAGACCTCGCGCGAAGAAGCTGTGGCCCTGCTCGAGGAAGGCATCTCCGTGCTGCCGTTGCCGATGCCCGCGTCTCTCAAAGAGACGCTGCAGTAGTCGCAGCGCCGTGCCCCGGCAAGCATCGCCGAGAGGGCTCGGCTCCCACAACCCGCGCACCCATCCCCTTGTAGGAGGCCAGCCCCTGGCCGATCCCCAACGCCGCCACCACTCCCTCAGCTCGTGAACTGCAACTCCGCCAGTCGGGCATAAATTCCGCCCAGTTTCACCAGTTGAACATGGTTGCCTTGCTCCACCAACCGACCGTGGTCTAGCACGAGAATGCGGTCGGCTTGCTGCACTGTGGCCAGTCTGTGCGCAATCACCAAGGTCGTGCGCCCGCGCATGGCCGACTCCAGTGCGGCCTGCACCATGCGTTCGCTTTCGGCGTCGAGCGCGCTGGTGGCTTCGTCGAGCAGCAGCAGCGGTGGATTTTTCAGCATCGCGCGGGCAATCGCGATGCGTTGCCGCTGGCCGCCTGACAGACGCACACCGCGTTCGCCCAAAAAGGTATCGTAGCCCTCAGGCAAAGCCAGGATGAACTCGTGCGCAAACGCAGCCACGGCAGCGGCTTTGACCTCGTCGTCCGTGGCGTTGGGCTTGCCGTAACGAATGTTGTCAAGCGCGCTGCTGGAAAAAATCACCGCGTCTTGCGGCACGATGCCGATGCGCTCGCGCAGCGCGTTCAGATCCATCTGCGGTGTGGCCACGCCGTCCAGTGTGATCTGGCCCGACAGCGGATCGTAAAAGCGCAGCAACAACTGAAACACCGTGCTCTTGCCCGCGCCGCTGGGACCGACGATGGCGACGGTTTCGCCGGGCACGACATGGAGCGTGAAATCGCTGAGAGCCGCCTGCGCCGGGCGCGACGGGTAGTGAAACGTTACCGCCTCAAAAGTCACGGCGCTGCCGGCTTGCGGTGCGGGTGCTTTGACAGGTTTGGGAGGCGACGAAATGGGTGAGCGGCTGTTCAGTAATTCCATCAAACGTTCTGTGGCGCCAGCTGCGCGCAGCAAGTCGCCATAGACCTCGCCCAGCACGGCAAAAGCACTGGCCAAAATGATCACGTAGAGCACGGTCTGGCCCAAGTCACCGGCGGTGATATCACCGCGCACCACCGCCTGGGTGCCTTGGTACAGACCCCACAACAGTGCCGCTGAGGTTGCGATGATGATGAAGGCCACCAGCACCGAACGCGCTGCGGTGCGCCTAACGGCCACCTGAAAAGCATCGCCAGTCGACTTGTCAAAGCGCGCAGACTCGCGCGCCTCGGCGGTGTAACTTTGCACCACCGGAATCGCGTTCAGCACTTCGGCGGCGATGGCGCTGGAGTCGGCCACGCGGTCTTGGCTGGCGCGCGACAACTTTCGCACGCGACGGCCAAACCAGACGCTCGGCAACACAATCAGCACCAGCACGCCGAAGACCTGAATCATCACAACGGGGTTGGTGTAAATCAACATGGCCAGTGCGCCCAAGCCCATCACCATGTTACGCAGTCCCATGCTCAAGGACGAGCCAACCACCGCTTGCACCAGCGTGGTGTCAGTCGTCAGTCGCGACAGCACTTCGCCGGTTTGCGTGGTTTCAAAAAACTCTGGACTTTGCTTGAGCACATGCGAATACACCGCGTTGCGCAAATCAGCCGTGACCCGTTCGCCGAGCCAACTGACAAGGTAAAAGCGGCCGGCTGAAAAAAGACCTAGGGCCGTTGCGACGGCAAACAGCTCAAAAAAGTGCGTTCGAACGGCCATCAGCTGTTCGCCCTTGTCACCTTGTGACATTCCGCCGTCAATCAGGCTGCGTAGCGCCAGCGGGAACAGCAAAGTGGCACCGGCCGCCAGCGTGAGAAACAGCAGAGCCAAAAAGATGCGGCCCCGATAAGGTCGCAAAAAGGGCAGCAGCCCGGAGAGTGATTTTGGCGAGCCCTTGGCGGGTTGGCTAGTGGAAGAAGTTGCGGATGGGGTGGGCATGGCTAGATTTTAACGATTAAATTGACGTGACAAACATTGTTGTTGACATTAATTGCTTAGGCAATTAATATTCGCCGCATGTCATCTACGCCAACACACGGGGAAAAACCGTCGCTCCAGCCCGTAGGCTCTGAAGTGACTGCCTTTTACGCCGCTAAGACTTACACGCCAGGCGACAGCGTCGGCCACATGATGCGGCTCAGCTTGGCCTTGATGGCGCAGAGCATCGAGCACGAACTCGAACACACCGGGCTGACCAACGCGCAGTGGCTACCCCTGTACAAGTTGCACTTGGGCGTGGCCACGACCGTCGCCGAACTGGCGCGCGAGTGCAATCACGATGCCGGTTCCATGACACGTTTGCTCGACCGTCTGGAAGCCAAGGACCTGTGCCGTCGCGTGCGCTCGTCTGACGACAGGCGCGTCGTCAACCTCGAGCTGACCGATGCTGGACGTGTTGCCGCAGAGGAAATTCCGGCCATCCTCAGTGATGTTCAAAACGAATATCTGGCGGGTTTTACGCATGAAGAGTGGACTGCCTTGAAGGGCTACCTGAGCCGCATGCTCGACAACGGAAAAAAGCTGCAAGCTGCAGCCGACAAAAAATAACAAGCCACGCCATGAACGCCAACGCACTGACTTCCCCGCGCTTTTCTCCCCGCCTTTTGGTGCTCGCCTTAATGGTTGCTGGCTTGGCCGGTTGCGCCGACTTCTCGGGCATTCAGCAGCAATCTAAATTGCAAGAGCCGGTGATCTCATCGGCGCAAGCCAATGCCAGGTCGCTGCAAGTTCGCGTCGACTGGTGGCGCGACTTCGGTGACGAGCAGCTTGACCGGCTGGAGGCGCGCGCCTTGGCCAACAGCCCCAGTCTCAAACTCGCGCAAGCTCGGCTCGCTCGTTCGCAGGCTGTGATGGAAGTCGCCAAGGGCGCCACGCTACCGCAAGTCGGCGGGCAAGTGGACCTGAGCCGTCAGCGTTTCACCGCCAACGGCATGGTGCCGCCACCTTTTGGTGGCGCGGTTCTTGACAGCGGCACGGCCCAGTTGACTGCCAGCTGGGAGCTTGATTTTTTCGGCAAGTACCGGGCTGCGCTGGACGCCGCACTGGGCACGGCCAAGGCGGCTGAAGCCGACGCTCAGGCTGCGCACGTGCTGCTCGCAACCCAAGTGGCACGGACTTATTTTCAGTGGGTCCGGCTGGACGCACAAACGGCGGTGGCCGAGCGTGCCTTGGCCCAGCGCCAACAAGCCTTGCAACTGGTGCAGGGCCGCGTCGAGGCCGGGCTCGATACCCGACTTGAGCTGCGACTGAGCGAAGCCGGTCTGCCTGAAGCGCGGTTGCAGCTCGAAACCCTGGCCGAACAAACCGCGTTGACGCGCCACGCGCTGGCGGCCTTGCTGGGTGACGCAGACAGCAACGCTTTGGCCGCAACACCCACCAGCTTGAGCCAAATTCGGCAGGTCGCGCTCAGCGGCTCAATCCCGGCAGACGTGCTCGGCACCCGCCCTGACATCGTCGCTGCGCGCTGGCGTGTTGAAGCCGCCGGCAACGACGTGCGCAACGCCAAAACCCAGTTTTACCCGAACATCAACTTGGTCGGTTTCGCTGGCTTTTCGAGCATTGGATTGCCATCGCTGCTGAATGGCGGCAGTCAGCAATGGGGTGTGGGCCCGGCGCTGCGTTTGCCGATTTTTGACGCTGGCCGCTTGCGTGCCAATCTGCGCGGCAAGACAGCCGAGCTGGATGCTGCGGTTGAGAGCTATCACGCCGCCGTCATCGATGCTGCTCGTGATGTCGCCGACCAAGTCACTTCAACACAAGCCGTGCTGCGCCAGCAAACCGAGCAAGGCGCCGCGCAAGTAGCGGCTGAAGCCGCCTACGCGATCGCTCTTCAACGTTATGAGGCCGGACTGGCCAATTACCTGACGGTCTTGAGCGCTGAAACCGGTGTTCTGAATCAGCGCCGTGTCGGCGTCGACCTCGCGGCGCGGGCACTGGAGACTCGTGTGCTGCTGATGCATGCCTTGGGCGGCGGCGAGGCCAGCCGCTTTCTAGCTGCCCGCTGAGCGCACGATCTTTCTGCACATTCCCCTTCGTATTTCCTGAAAGCATTTCCATGACCGCAGTCCCGTCTTCTGCCGCCGCGCAGCGCAAAAAATCTCTCGCCGTGTTGGCCAGCGTGGTCGTGCTCGGCGTCGTCACTTGGGGTATTTACGACTACGTCGTGGCCAGCCATTACGAAGCCACCGACAACGCCTACGTGCAAGGCCATGTGATCCAGATCACGCCGCAAATTGGCGGTACGGTGATGGCTATTCTGGCTGACGACA
>CANFSO010000062.1 GCA_947449895.1 Comamonadaceae bacterium | reverse complement strand
TTTCGCATGAGCCGCGCCGTCATGCGGACCATGATGAAGCAGCGCTATGGCCGCATCATCAGCATCACCTCGGTGGTCGGCGCTTCCGGCAATGCTGGGCAAGCCAATTACGCCGCAGCCAAAGCGGGCGTCGCCGGCATGACCCGTGCGCTGGCCCGCGAGTTGGGCTCACGCGGTATCACGGTGAATTGCATCGCACCCGGTTTTATTGAAACAGACATGACGGCGAACCTGCCTGAAGAGCAACAAAGAGCTTTGCTGAGTCAGATCCCACTGGGTCACCTAGGCAAGCCACAAGACATTGCTCACGCGGTCGCGTTTGTGGCGAGTCCAGAGGCGAGCTACATCACCGGCCAAGAGATTCACATCAACGGCGGCATGTACATGTAAGCTGGGGAAAACCCTAAAAATCCGCCGGTTCGCATCCGTCCGGCAGGCCTGCTGAGATTCACGTCGCTTACGGGCTAAAATCACGGATTAATTCAACAACCCTTAGAGGGAACTATGAGCGATATCGAATCACGTGTTAAGAAAATCATTGCTGAGCAACTGGGCGTTGAAGAAGGCCAAGTCACCAGCGAAAAATCGTTTGTCGCCGATTTGGGCGCAGACTCTCTTGACACGGTTGAGCTGGTGATGGCACTCGAAGACGAGTTTGGCATTGAGATCCCAGACGAAGATGCAGAAAAAATCACGACCGTCCAGAACGCGATTGATTACGCCAATACCCATCAAAAAGCCTGAACTGGCTTCCCCCCTGACTGTGAAAGGCCGCTTGCGGCCTTTTGAGTTTTTCTTGAGGATTTGCGCATGAGCCGTCGTCGCGTCGTCGTGACAGGTCTGGGGTGCATCAGCCCGGTGGGTAACACCGTGGCTGACTCCTGGAACAGCCTGCTTGCTGGAACATCCGGTATTGATCAGATCACGCACTTTGATCCGAGCACTTTTTCCTGCAAATTTGCCGGTGAAGTCAAAGGCTTCAACATCACGGATTACATCCCTGAAAAAGAAGCCCGCCACATGGACCGCTTCATCCACCTCGGCATGGCAGCAGCCATGCAGGCAGTGGCTGACAGCGGCTTGCCAACGGGTGATGACCTGAGCTATGAAATGGCCACACGCATCGGTTGCAATATCGGTTCGGGCATTGGCGGTTTGCCAATGATCGAGCAGACGCACACCGAGTTGATGAACAAGGGGGCGCGGCGGATTTCACCGTTCTTCGTGCCGGCATCCATCATCAACATGATCTCCGGTCATGTGTCCATCAAGTACGGCTTCAAAGGCCCTAATATTGCGGTCGTCACCGCTTGCACAACCGGTCTGCACGCCATTGGCTTGTCGGCACGGATGATCGAGTACGGTGATTGCGATGTGATGGTGGCTGGCGGCGCTGAAGCGACAATCTCGCCCTTGGGCTTGGGCGGCTTTGCGTCGGCCCGTGCGCTGTCAACTCGCAATGACGATCCCAAGACCGCCTCGCGGCCTTGGGACAAAGACCGCGACGGCTTTGTGTTGGGCGAGGGTGGCGGTGTGTTGGTGCTCGAAGAGTACGAACACGCCAAGGCTCGTGGTGCAAAAATCTATGCTGAGTTGACTGGTTTTGGCATGAGCGGTGATGCTTATCACATGACCACGCCAGATGAAGACGGCCCCCGTCGTTCGATGGCCATGGCGCTGAAAAACGCCGGCGTCAATGCCGACGAAGTTCAGTACCTCAACGCGCATGGCACTTCGACGCCACTGGGCGACTTGAACGAAACCAACGCCATCAAGGCAGCCTTTGGCGACCATGCTAAAAACTTGGTGGTGAGTTCGACCAAGTCGATGACAGGCCATTTGCTCGGCGGCGCTGGCGGTGTCGAATCCGTGTTCACGGTGCTGTCGCTGTATCACCAAAAAATACCGCCGACCATCAACATCTTCAATCAAGATCCAGCTTGCGATCTGGATTACTGCGCAAACACAGCGCGTGATGCGAAGATTGAAGTGGCTGTCAAAAACAACTTTGGTTTTGGCGGTACCAACGGCTCTCTGGTGTTCAAGCGGGTTTGAAGCCGCTTTGTTCAGAGTTTTCGTGGTCTGAGTTCATCTTCCATTGAAGCTGACCCTACACAGCGCCCCATCGGTTTCATATCCGTTGGGGCGTTCGCGTTTTCTGGGCGGTTTGTTGTTGGTCGGCTGGTTGCTTGCCGCTGGCGTCACGCTGTGGTGGTGGCGCGCGTCGGCCTTGGCTGATTGGCGACCGCTGCTGGGCTGCGCAGCCTTGTTGCTCGCTGGATGGGTGATGGCGACCGGTTGGCGACGCGCTCCGGTGGGGCGCTTGCAGTGGGATGGTCAGCGCTGGCGCTGGGAGAGTGTGGTTTACCGCAGCGGTACGGCGCTGGAGCCGCCAGCGGTGGTGTTGGATATTCAGTTCGCGATCTTGCTCAGGCTCAACAACCAGGCGGGTGCCGTGTGGTGGCTGTGGGCCGAACGCTCGGCCTTGCCGATCCGTTGGCTGGACTTACGCCGCGCTGTCTATGCAAAGCACAGACCCACAAATTTACAGGACTCTGAAACGGCTGAGCGCGCTCTTGGCGAGCTAGCGGCTACAGTGGAGCATCGTCACTCTAAGCCGGCTCGACATCTTCGATGAATCCCGATAAGCCCCCTACCTTTGTCAGCAGCGGCGACAGCGATGCCCTGCTGGTTGAGCGGACTGTGGCTGGAGATCAAAAAGCTTTTGAGCTGTTGGTCATCAAATACGAACGCCGCGTTCAGCGGCTGATTGGCCGCATGGTGCGCGATGTCGATTTGGTTGAAGACATCGCCCAGGAAACTTTCATTCGGGCTTACCGCGCGCTGGCACAGTTTCGGGGCGACGCCCAGTTTTACACCTGGCTGTACCGGATTGCCGTGAACACGGCCAAAAAATTCCTGATGGACCTTAAACGTAACCCGACCGTTTCGGAAAATTCCTTCAAAACAGCCGATGACGATGAAACTTCGCCGGTGGAAAACGAACTAACAAGTCCGGAAACGCCAGAAGCCGTGTTGGCCAGCAAGGAAATCGCTGAAATGGTCAACAGTGCGATGGATGCCTTGCCTGAAGAGTTGCGGCAAGCGATCACTTTGCGTGAGATTGAAGGCCTGACCTATGAAGAAATTGCAGATGCCATGAATTGCCCCATCGGAACCGTGCGGTCACGAATTTTCAGGGCCCGTGAAGCC
Organism: Comamonadaceae bacterium; assembly: GCA_947449895.1. Classification (GTDB taxonomy): domain Bacteria; phylum Pseudomonadota; class Gammaproteobacteria; order Burkholderiales; family Burkholderiaceae_C; genus Polaromonas. The sequence goes on along the minus strand of CANFSO010000062.1, from coordinate 10,772 downwards.
ATCTCATTGAAGATCAAGCCCATGCTGGAAAACCAGTCGGGTAAGCGTTGGTAATTTTTGGTAATTGACCTGAAACCTTGAACCTTCTTCGAATCTTATGAAGACAACATTTCCCAATACCGTCGTTGTAGACAGTATGTCAGCGCTGGCCGATGGTGAGCTGAATGGCGAAGAATTCGCCCAAGCGCTGACCGCCTGCGAGCGTGACCCAGCCATGCTGGCCAGTTGGAGCAACTACCACCTCATCGGTGACGTGTTGCGCTCGCCTGACTTGCTGGTTGCACGCAACGCATCGCCATTTATAACGCGTTTGCAAAGTCGACTCGTGCAAGAAACAGTGCAGCCAGCCGTTTCAACTTACGCATCGCTGCCAACGCCTGCCAGTCTCCCTGCGCCGACCCAAGCTGCCGCCAACGACTCTGTTTTTCAATGGAAGATGCTGGCCGGCATAGCCTCCATGGCCGTCGTTGCTGCGATGGTCTGGACGCTGGCTGTGCCAACCCCTTCAACAGGTTCACAACTCGCGCAGAGCCCTGCTTCGACTGATTCCGTGTTGGTGGCCTCGCCGCACGGCACCATCGTGCGCGACGCCCGACTCGACGAATTGTTGGCAGCGCATAAGCAGGTGGGCGGTAACTCAGCTTTGCAAATGCCCTCCGGATTTTTGCGCAATGCCACTTTTGAAACATCGCCACATGTGCGTCGTTGAGCGTTGCTGCGGACGCGTGTGGCTTGGTCTGGTGTTGGGCTTGGCCAGTGCAGTGCTCGTGCCGCTCGTTGCGGCCGCGCCTCCCATTGGTCCAGCGCTGCAAACGGCCGCTTCATCCGATAAGGCGGCTGAGCCTGCCAACATCACCGACTGGCTGATGCGCATGCATGAGGCCTCACGCAAACGCTCCTACGTTGGCACCTTTGTGGTGTTGTCAGCTGGGTCTATGTCAAGCGCTCGCATCTGGCACGTTTGTCAAGGTGACGAGCAAGTCGAGCGAGTTGAGACACTGACGGGTCCGCCGCGTTCGGTGTACCGACACAACAACCAAGTGCATACCTTCATGCCCGACAGCAAGGTGATGATCAGTGAACGCCGCGAATCGCTGGGCATGTTTCCCGACTTGTTGAAGTCTGCAGGCAGCGGCATTGCCGGTTTTTACACAGCCAAAGCGGTAAGCCATGAGCGGGTCGCAGGGATTCAGACCGACGTTGTCGAATTGCGACCGAAAGACAATTTGCGCTTCGCATACCGTATTTGGGCCGAAGAAAAAAGTGGTTTGGTACTCAAGCTACAAACCTTGGACGCTGAAGGCCAGGTACTTGAGCAAGCTGCATTTTCCGAGTTGCAGCTAGACGTACCATTGAAAATGGACAAGCTGCTCCAAATGATGGAAAAAACCGACGGCTATCAAGTTGAGAAGCTGCAACTGGAAAAAACCACCGCTGAGACAGAGGGTTGGAATTTGAAGAAGCCCGTGCCTGGATTCAAGTCTGTCAGCTGTTACCGGCGCCCTGTGTTAACCCGCGTGACCGGGGATCATGCGGCACCGATGCAATGGACTTTTTCCGACGGATTGGCTTCTGTGTCGTTGTTTGCGGAGCCTTACGACAAGCAGCATCATAAGCAAGAGTCGATTCTGTCCATCGGCGCCACCCAAACCATCACCCGTCGCGTTGACGCGTATTGGGTGACGGTCATGGGTGAAGTACCTCTGGCCACTTTGCAACTGTTTGCCTCCGGCCTTGAACGTAAACGCTAGTGTCACCAACTACCGTTGAGTGTTCATGTGCAGGCTTGTCGCTACCCGTGAGGTTTCGGCGGTTAATCTTTTTCTCACTTTGTTATTTTCAGAAAGCTCCCGATGCTTAACTTGAATCCAACCCCTTTGCGCTCTTGTGTTTTGGCTGGCCTTTTGGCCTTGGGCCTAGCGGGCTCAACTATTCCCTTGCAGCCCGTTTGGGCACAAGCTCGCGGATTACCTGATTTTCCAGATCTGGTTGACCAGGTCGGTCCTGCCGTGGTGAACATTCGCACGCTTGAAAAAACCAAGCCTAGCAGCGATACAGGCAACGATGAGCAAATGCTCGAGTTCTTTCGTCGTTTCGGGATTCCTATGCCACCTAATTTACCGCGCACGCCGCGTCCAGACAAAGGGCAATCTGAAGAGGGCCAGCCGCGCGGAGTGGGTTCGGGCTTCATTTTGTCGTCCGATGGTTTTGTCATGACAAACGCTCACGTGGTTGACGGTGCCGACGAGGTTCTCGTCACGCTGACGGACAAGCGGGAGTTCAAGGCCAAGATCATTGGCACCGATAAACGCACTGATGTGGCAGTTGTCAAGATCGATGCAACGGGCTTGCCGGCTGTAAAGATTGGAGATGTCAACCGAATCCGAGTGGGCGAATGGGTGATGGCCATTGGCTCACCTTTTGGCCTTGAAAATACGGTCACGGCCGGCATCGTCAGTGCCAAGCAGCGTGACACAGGAGACTATCTCCCGCTTATACAAACCGACGTCGCCATCAATCCGGGTAATTCCGGCGGACCACTGATCAATATGCGCGGCGAAGTGGTTGGCATCAACAGCCAGATCTACTCAAGGTCTGGTGGTTTTCAAGGCATTTCTTTTGCCATACCGATTGACGAAGCGATGCGCGTTTCGGATCAGCTGCGTACATCGGGCCGCGTCACGCGCGGGCGCATTGGTGTTCAAATTGACCAAGTCAGCAAAGAAGTGGCCGAGTCGATTGGCTTGGGTAAGCCGCAGGGCGCCTTAGTGCGGGGTGTTGAAGCGGGTGCACCTGCCGAAAAGGCTGGCATCGAAGCGGGTGACATCATCACCAAGTTCGACGGTAAGGTTATCGAGAAGTCTAGCGACTTGCCTAGGCTGGTTGGAAGCGTTAAGCCGGGCACTCGTGCCACCGTCACGATATTTCGTCGAGGCGCGACGCGCGATGTGATGGTGAAGATTGCAGAAGTTGAACCAGAAAAGTCAGCGCAACGCATTGCATCCACTCAGCAGAAGCCATCTGTTGTCGGGCCTGCTCAGGCAATGGGTTTGGTCGTTAGCGAATTAAATGAGCAGCAAAAGAAAGAATTGAAATTGCGTGGCGGCGTTCTTGTTCAATCGGCCGAAGGTGCGTCTGCTCGCGCAGGTCTGCGCGAGGGCGATGTGATCGTGGCGATTGCCAATACAGAAGTATTGAACGTCAAGGAGTTTGAGCAAGTGCTATCCAAGTCCGACAAAACCAAGGCGGTGAATGTACTTTTCAGGCGCGGTGAGTGGGCTCAATACGCATTGATTCGGCCTAGCCGTTGAGTTGAGCCTCCTCATACCCAGCTTAGAACTAGGGCCTTTCATGGCTTTATTGCACATGCAAGGCTTTAAAAATATTTATTTTTAGGCTTTCAGGTTCTTAAGCTTGTGGGTAAACACTAACTTTTGAGCTTGGACTCTGATTTTAAATGAGACCTTACATTACTTTTGGTAGAATAGACTTCTACTTTCGGGTCTTTCTGCTATATAAGTGGTCTGAAAATGTCGCAGATTGTCCGATTTCAAACGATTTATCAACGATTCACAGTTCATCCACAAGTTGTCCATTGTTGTTATTTTGGATTGTTTATAAGCTGTGCACAACTTCTTTGTTGCTGCTCTGCAACGTCAGAGATTTGGTCTTTTTCGAACGACGCAAGGCCGGCTTTTTCCCTACAATGAAGTTCCAACTATCGCAGTTGCCATAGATTGTTGGTTCAGGGCGCGTCGCAAACCGACGCGCCCTTTTTTATGTCCGTCGTGAACTGGGTTTGCCCGGTTCGCAATACTTTCAAGTACTTAGGCGTTTCCTTTGATGAATCACATCAGAAATTTTTCGATCATTGCCCACATCGATCACGGCAAATCCACCCTCGCTGACCGCATCATTCAGCGCTGCGGTGGCTTGCAGGATCGCGAGATGAGCGCTCAGGTTCTCGACTCCATGGATATTGAAAAAGAGCGTGGGATAACCATCAAAGCGCAGACCGCGGCACTGCGCTACAAAGCCGCTGATGGACAGATCTACAACCTCAATTTGATCGATACCCCGGGCCATGTCGACTTCTCATATGAAGTGAGTCGTTCGCTGTCCGCTTGTGAAGGTGCGTTGCTCGTGGTGGACGCGAGCCAAGGTGTTGAAGCGCAGACGGTGGCGAATTGCTACACCGCGCTAGATCTCGGCGTCACTGTGTTGCCCGTGCTCAATAAGATGGATTTGCCACAAGCTGATCCGGACAATGCGCGGCAGGAAATCGAAGACGTGATCGGCATCGACGCGACGGATGCGATTCCTTGCAGCGCTAAAACTGGCATGGGGATTGATGAAATTCTCGAAGCCGTCATCGTGCGCTTTCCGCCGCCCAAAGGAAACCCTGACGGCCCGTTGCGCGCCATGATCATTGACAGCTGGTACGACGCCTACGTCGGTGTGGTCATGCTGGTGCGCGTGGTTGACGGCCGACTTGCCAAAGGCGACCGCATCAAGCTGATGGCGACTGAAGCCTTGTACAACGCCGAGCAGCTGGGTGTTTTCACGCCACACACGGAGCCGCGTCAGTCGCTCGAAGCGGGCGAGGTCGGCTTTGTGATTGCAGGCATTAAAGAGTTGCAAGCAGCCAAGGTTGGCGACACGCTGACCATGATCAAGCCAGGCACGGGCGGTGCTGCTTTTGCGGCGACCGAGGCGCTGCCGGGCTTCAAAGAAATTCAGCCACAGGTGTTTGCCGGTTTGTACCCGAGCGAAGCCAGCGAGTACGACTCGCTGCGTGATGCGCTTGAAAAACTCAAGCTCAACGACGCCTCCTTGCATTACGAGCCTGAAGTCAGCCAAGCACTGGGTTTTGGTTTTCGCTGTGGGTTCCTTGGCTTGCTGCACATGGAGATCGTGCAAGAGCGGCTTGAGCGTGAGTTTGACCAAGACCTGATCACCACCGCGCCCAGCGTAGTGTATGAAGTGGTCATGCCCGGTGGCGAAGTCTTGATGGTGGAAAACCCATCGAAGATTCCAGACGCCGGCCGAATTCAAGAAATCCGTGAACCCATCGTCACCGTGCATCTTTATATGCCGCAAGACTATGTCGGCGCGGTCATGACGCTTGCCAACAACAAGCGCGGCATCCAGCAAAACATGGCCTACCACGGCAAGCAAGTCATGCTGACGTATGACATGCCGTTGGGTGAGATTGTGCTCGACTTTTTTGACAAGCTGAAGTCGGTGTCGCGTGGCTATGCCTCGATGGACTACGATTTCAAAGAGTTCCGTGCGTCAGACGTGGTCAAGGTCGATATTTTGCTCAACGGTGAGCGTGTCGATGCGTTGTCGATCATTGTTCACCGCAGCCAGTCGGTTTACCGCGGTCGTGCCGTGGTGGCCAAAATGCGTGAAATTATTTCGCGTCAGCAGTTCGACGTTGCCATCCAGGCGGCCATTGGTGCCAACGTGATTGCGCGTGAGACAATCAAAGCCTTGCGTAAAAACGTCATCGCTAAGTGTTACGGTGGCGATATTTCGCGTAAGAAGAAGCTGCTTGAGAAACAAAAAGCTGGCAAAAAACGCATGAAACAAATCGGTTCTGTCGAGGTGCCTCAAGAGGCCTTCCTGGCCATATTGCAGGTGGAAGATTAATGGTTGGTGTCATGAGTTCAATCACAGCCTTGGTGCTGGCAGCTTTTGTAGGCTATGGCGGCGCTTGGTACATGGGAGCGGTGGACGGTAATTTCTCGCTTCTGCTGTTTCTGGCGACTCTGGTCACGGGTATTTACTGGCTGGCTGAGCGCGTTTATTTCCTGCCTCAACGCCGCCAAGCCGTCCAAGTAATTGAGCAAGCGACTGCCAAGCGCAACGTTGAGTTGGTCAAACTGGGACTGCAAGCTGTACAACCTGATGTGGTCGAAGCGCGTGCGCGCCTGATGATGCAGCCTTGGTGGCTGGACTGGACGGCCGGACTGTTCCCCGTCATCATTGTGGTTTTCATCTTGCGCTCCTTCCTGTTTGAGCCCTTCAAGATTCCGTCAGGCTCGATGATCCCGACCTTGATGATCAACGACTTGATCTTGGTGAATAAATTTCATTACGGTGTGCGCTTGCCGGTGATTTTTACCAAGGTTCTCGATAATCACAACCCTGAGCGTGGTGACGTGATGGTCTTTCGCTACCCACCGCAACCTAGTCTTGACTACATCAAGCGTGTGGTCGGTATTCCGGGCGACGAGGTTGCTTACTTGAACAAGACTCTGACCGTCAACGGCAAGCCGCTTGCTAAAAATGCGCTGCCGGAATTTTTTGACGAAGACGCTCTTCGATACACCAAACAATTCGAAGAAGCTTCGTCCACTGGTGAGCGTAAACACCGCATCTTGAATGACGATGACCGACCGTCGTTCATCCAGGCCACGTCTGATTTTCCATTCCGCGAAAATTGCCGCTACAGCACCGAAGGCGTGGTGTGCAAGGTGCCAGCAGGTCACTACTTCATGATGGGCGACAACCGCGACAATTCGCTGGATTCCCGTTATTGGGGTTTTGTGCCAGAGAAAAATATCGTCGGTAAAGCCTTCTTTGTCTGGATGAACTTCGGCAATCTGAAGCGCATCGGCGCTATTGAATAAGCCAGCCCATTGCTTTCATTCAGTGTCATGAGTGCTCAACCCGAAACCCTTTCAATCGCTAGCCTGCCTAAGCTCAGCCTGCCTTTGCAAGGTTTACAAAAGCGGCTGGCGCATGAATTCGCCAGCCCCAAACTCTTGCAGTTAGCGCTGACGCACCGCAGTTTTTCGGGCGACCACAACGAGCGACTCGAATTTCTGGGTGATTCAGTGCTCAACTTAGCCGTTGCCGGCCTTTTGTACGAACGTCTGGCGGCGCAGCCCGAAGGTGATTTGTCGCGTGTGCGTGCCAACCTCGTCAAACAGGAAACGCTGCATCAACTGGCCATCACTTTGGGTCTGCCCCTGCTGCTGCGCCTTGGCGAAGGCGAAGCCAAATCCGGCGGACAAAAGCGTCCCTCTATTTTGGCCGACGCGCTGGAAGCGGTGATTGGGGCGGTCTACCTTGACGCCGGATTCGATAGCGCTTCGGCGTTGGTTCGACGGCTGTTTCAGGATGTCGACATCACGCCGCAAATGCCGGCCATCGACAAAGACCCGAAGACCGAGTTGCAGGAATGGTTGCAGGGTCGCAAAATGAACCTGCCTATTTACCGCGTCGTCGCCACTTCCGGTGCGGCCCACCAGCAAACCTTTGACGTGGAATGCGAGATTGTCGAACACGGTCGTGCTGAACGTGGCATCGGTGGTTCGCGGCGCGCGGGTGAACAGGCCGCCGCCGCAGCCATGTTGTCTTTTCTCAAGACCCTCGGCAGTTGATCGCACCTGAACCGACTCGCTCGGCATTTAACCTGCTAACCCTCGCTGCCTGAAGGCGGCTGAAGATGGACTCACATGACTGACGGCAAAAAAGCCCCCACCCCGACCGACTTGCCAACGCAGTCGCCTGACGCGCTTGAAGCCATGCTGACCCAAGCCATGTCGACGCGGGCCAGTAATGCCCCGGCTGTCCCCACAGTCGGCCAGCGCTGCGGCCTGATTGCCATTGTCGGTAAGCCAAACGTCGGAAAATCCACCTTACTGAATGCGCTGGTGGGTCAAAAAATCAGCATCACCTCACGCAAGGCGCAAACCACGCGTCACCGCATCACCGGCATGCGCACGGTGGGCCCGACGCAGTATGTGTTTGTCGATACGCCGGGTTTTCAAACTCGCCACAGCAACGCCTTGAACCGCTCCTTGAACCGTACCGTGGTCGGCGCTGTCAATGACGTTGATCTGATCGTTTTCGTGGTCGAAGCAGGTCAGTTCAATCAGGCTGATGCCAAGGTTTTGTCTTTGTTGCCGGCCAACACGCCAGCCATCTTGCTGGCGAATAAGTTTGACCTGATCCACCGTCGCGCCGAAATTGCGCCTTGGCTCAAGGAGATGCAGGAGCGCCACAACTTCGCTGAGTTCGTGCCGATGTCGGCCAACAACGCGCGTGACGTTGAGCGCCTGTTTGGCATTTGCGACAAGTACCTGCCTGAGCAGCCGTGGATGTATGGCGCGGAAGAACTGACCGACCGCAGCGACCGCTTCATGGCGGCAGAGATCATCCGTGAAAAACTCTTTCGCTTGACGGGCGACGAGTTGCCCTACACCTCGACCGTCATCATCGACAAGTACGAAGAAGAGGGCAACCTGCGCCGCGTCGCCGCCACCATCGTGGTCGAGCGCGACGGTCACAAGGGCATGATCATTGGCGAGAAGGGCGAAAAACTCAAACGCATCGGCACCGAAGCGCGGCATGAGCTTGAGACCTTGACCGGTGGCAAAGTCTTTCTGGAGATATGGGTCAAGGTTCGTTCCGGTTGGGCTGATGATGATGCGCGCGTTAAAACATTCGGCTATGAATAGAGCCCCCACGCTTGTCACTTCGTGTACTGCGCTGCCCCCCGAGGGGGCTGGCCTTGCTTGGGGCGGCCCTGCGTTGCGTCCTATCGCCTCCACGTTCGTCACTGTTTGTGATTCACTGCCCCCCGAGGGGGCGCATTTTTCCTTGGGGCGGCCCTGCGGAAAAACCTTCCTGTTTTCTTCCTAGACCTGACACGTGGCAACCAAACGGATTGCGGATGAGCCGGCTTACATCCTGCATCGCTATGACTGGAGCGAGTCGAGTCTGATTCTGGATGTTTTTACGCGGCAGCATGGCCGCGTGGCGCTGGTGGCGCGGGGTGCTAAAAAGCCGAGTTCGAGTTTTAGGCCGGTGTTGCTGCCGCTGCAGTTGCTGCATTTGGCGTTTGGCGGCGATGCCGAAATTCGCAACCTCAAAAGTGCCGAGTGGCAGGGCGGTCATGTCATGCCGACGGGTGATGGCTTGCTGTCGGGCTACTACCTCAACGAGTTGCTGATGCGCTTGCTGGCCCGTGATGACCCGCATCCGGTGCTGTTTGACGCTTACGCCGCCACTGTGCAACTGCTGGCCAGTCAGAGCGCGGACACCCTGCAAGTGGCCCTGCGTGCCTTTGAGTTGCGACTGCTGCGCGACATCGGTTTGCTGCCCACCTTAGATGCCGAGACCGCCACTTTGCTACCCCTTGAGCTTGGCCGGCGTTACGTATTGGTGGCCGAGGCTGGTCTGCGCGAGGCCCATGACAATGACCGGTCCAGTTTGTCGGGCGCCGAATGGTTGGGCTTGCAGCAGGCGCTGGAAAGCCATTCCACCTTCTCTGACACGGTGCAGGCTTGTGTCAACAGTGTTTCAGAGCTCAAGACGCAGCTGCGAGCCTTGCTGCACTACCATTCTGGTGTGAAGGTGCTCAAAACCCGCCAAATGATGATCGACCTTCAAGCCTTGTAGCGTCATACTTTCACCTCAGAACCATGCCTATCAAAAAAGAGCTTCCCATCACACCGATCGTACCGTCGTTGCCGGATTTGGCCGCTGCGATTGCCGGTGACGAGCCGCTGAATGTGGTCGCCGCCGACGCCACGCTACCCGCCGCCGAACTGGCTGCGATTCTTGGACAGACCACGGGCCGTACCGCCTTGTCGGTCAACGTCAACAAAGTCGCGCTGCTGCGCAACACGCGGCAACTCGGTATCCCGAGCGTCTTGCGCGCCGCTCATTTGTGCCTGATGGCGGGTGCTCGCGGCATCACCGTGCATCCGCGGCCAGATGAGCGCCACATCAAACGCCATGACGTTTACGAGTTGTCAGCCATGATGGCCGACTGGCCAGGCCGCGAGTTCAATATCGAAGGCAACCCGTTTCACAACCTGATGGAGTTTGTCCGCGAGTTGCGACCGGACCAATGCACCTTTGTGCCCGACAGTGAAGACCAGTCGACCAGCGACCACGGCTGGTCTTTCCCGACCGACGCTGAGCGCCTGCGGCCGCTCATCGAAGAAGCCCATGCGCTGGGTGTGCGCGTCAGCTTGTTCATGGACCCGCTGCCGGAGGCGATGGCGGCTGTTCAAGCCGTGGGCGCTGACCGCGTGGAGTTCTACACCGAAACCTATGCAAGGGCTTGGCCCGGTCTGCACAAAAACGAAGCCTTGCGGCCCTTTGTCGAGGCCGCCGAAGCGGCTGCGCTGTGCGGTCTGGGCATCAACGCCGGCCACGACTTGAACCGCGACAACCTGACCGAATTTTTACGCGAAGTGCCGGGCGTGCTGGAAGTCTCCATTGGCCACGCCTTGATTGCCGACGCGCTGGAGCTGGGCTACACCGCCACCGTCAAAGACTACCTGCGTTGCATCGACGCCGCATTCACCCCAGCTCGCGACGAATGATTTACGGGATTGGCACCGATATCTGCGATGTTCGGCGCATCCGCACCAGCATTGAGCGACATGGTGACCGCTTCGCCTTGAAGATCTTGAGCGAGGCTGAATTTGCCACGTGGCAGCAGCGCAGTGCGCGCTGGCCTGAGCGCGGCATGCGTTACTTGGCGACCCGTTTTTCGGCCAAAGAAGCCTTCAGCAAGGCCGTCGGCATGGGCATGCGCATGCCAATGACTTGGCGGCATTGCGAGATAGCGAAAGCGCCCAGCGGCAAGCCCGAAATCGTCTTGCACGGCGCGCTGAAAGTTTGGTTCGAGACGCAGCGCCTGAGCGCGCACGTGACCGTGACCGACGAGACCGACTACGCGGTGAGTTTCGTGGTGGTCGAGCAGGCGGACCAGCCTAGCCAGAAGCCCACACCACCTTTCG
>CANFSO010000061.1 GCA_947449895.1 Comamonadaceae bacterium | reverse complement strand
TTGTATTAAATATATTTAATATGGTAATTAATTATCGCAGTACGTGTGATGAATAAACCCTGCGCGTCAGGTAGCGCTATCGGGCCCATTAGAAAACTTAATTGATAGGTCTTTGCTCTTGCCCTAAACTGGACCAAGTACTAAATCGTTAACAAACCTAGGAGATATACATGTCTACAGAAGCAAAATGCCCGTTTTCGGGTGCCGCCCTCAAGCCCACGGTGGCGGGTGCCAGAACAAATGCCGACTGGTGGCCGAATCAGCTGAACCTGAACATGCTTCAGCAGCATTCAGAGCGTTCGAACCCCATGGGCGAGGCGTTCAACTACGCTGAAGAGTTCAAGACCCTTGACCTGAAAGCGGTTGTCAAGGACCTGCATGCCTTGATGACGGACTCCCAAGACTGGTGGCCGGCTGACTACGGCCATTACGGCCCGTTCTTCGTGCGTATGGCTTGGCACAGTGCAGGCACTTACCGCATCGGCGACGGTCGCGGCGGTTCGGGCTTCGGCACACAGCGCTTTGCGCCACTCAACAGCTGGCCTGACAACGTCAGCCTTGACAAAGCGCGCCGCTTGCTCTGGCCCATCAAGCAAAAATACGGCCGCAAAATTTCTTGGGCTGACCTGATCGTTCTGACTGGCAATATCGCCATGGACTCGATGGGGCTCAAGACCTTCGGCTTCGCCGGTGGACGTGAAGACGTCTGGGAACCAGGTCAAGACATTTACTGGGGACCAGAAGACACTTGGCTTGGCAACGAGCGCTACACCGGCGACCGTGAACTCGAGCAACCGCTTTCAGCCGTGCAAATGGGTTTGATCTACGTGAACCCACAAGGACCGGACGGCAACCCCGACCCTGTCGCTGCAGCACGCGATATCCGCGAGACATTCCTTCGCATGGCGATGAATGACTATGAAACCGTGGCACTGTGTGCTGGTGGGCACACCTTCGGCAAAACCCACGGCGCGGCGTCTGAAGACTACAAAGGTCCAGAGCCTGAAGGTGCTGGCATTGAAGAGCAAGGCCTCGGCTGGAAGAGCTCCTTCGGCAGCGGCAAGGGCGTCGACACCATCTCCAGCGGCCTAGAAGGTGCATGGACACCGACCCCGATCACTTGGGACAACAGCTACTTCGACACCTTGTTTGGCTATGAGTGGGAACTCACCAAGAGTCCTGCCGGCGCGCACCAGTGGAAACCAAAAGCCGGCGCAGGCGCCGGCACAGTGCCTGATGCCCATGACCCCTCGAAAACGCATGCGCCATTCATGGCCACGACCGACCTCTCACTGAGAATGGACCCGGCTTACGAGAAAATTTCCCGCCACTTCCACCAGAATCCAGCGGAATTTGCTGACGCATATGCCAAGGCTTGGTACAAGTTGACGCACCGCGACATGGGCCCGATCTCTCGCTACCTTGGCTCGATGGTGCCAGCAGAGGCACAGATTTGGCAAGACCCAGTTCCAGCGGTTGACCATGCCTTGGTCAGCGAGCAGGACGTTGCGGCTTTGAAGACCAAAATTCTGGCCTCGGGTCTGACGATTTCCCAGCTGGTCACCACCGCTTGGGCTTCGGCAGCTACTTTCCGCGGCAGCGACAAACGTGGTGGCGCCAATGGCGCCCGTATTCGTCTGGCTCCGCAGAAGGATTGGGAAGTCAACCAGCCAGCTGAACTGGCCAAGGTTCTGCAGAAGCTGGAAGCCATTCAGAAAGACTTCAACACGGGCGGGAAAAAAATCTCACTGGCCGACTTGATCGTCTTGGGCGGCTCCGCCGCAGTTGAGGCCGCCGCGAAAAAGGGTGGAAATGACGTGAAAGTTCCTTTCTCGCCGGGACGCACCGACGCGACACAAGAGAACACCGATGTGGACTCCTTTGCTGTGCTCGAGCCTTCGGCTGACGGCTTCCGCAACTTCATCAAGAAGGGGCATTCCAGGCCAGCGGCTGAATTGCTGATTGATCGCTCTAACCTGCTGACACTGACCGCACCCGAGATGACGGTATTGATCGGTGGCATGCGCGCTCTGAATGCGAACTTCGGACAATCCAAAAATGGCGTCTTCACCAAGCAAGTCGACACCTTGAGCAATGACTTCTTCGCGAACCTGCTCGACATGGGTACGACATGGAAGAAATCCACCACGTCAGAAGGCGTGTTGGAAGGACGCGCTGGCGCAGCAGGCGAAGTCAAGTGGACAGGCACTGTCGTCGATCTGGTCTTCGGTTCGAACTCGCAGCTGCGCGCCCTCGCGGAAGTCTACGGGTCCAGCGATGCGAAGCAGAAGTTTGCAAGCGACTTCGCCGCGGCTTGGACCAAGGTGATGAACTTGGATCGCTTCGACTTGGCGTGATCGCAAGCGACTAGGTCTTAACGGCCCTGCAGCAAGCAGCCTCTACCGAGCCCGGAATGTTCCAGTGCAAAGTAGAGGCTGCTTGCATTCGCCAGCCCTAGAATGCTCGCATGGTGTCACGCAGCAGATTAGTTCCTCTTATTGTGGCCAGCCCACTTTTTCTGCAAAACCTCGACACCTCGGTCATGGCCACCGCCCTGCCCAGCATCGCAGAGTCTCTGCAGGTGCCGCCGCTTCACTTGAACCTGGCCATCACGTCCTACTTGTTGAGCTTGGCCGTGTTCATTCCTGTCAGCGGTTGGCTCGCCGACCGCTTCGGTGCAAAGCGCATTTTTTGTCTGGCAATCGCCTTCTTTTCGCTGGGCTCAGCCCTCTGCGGCGTTGCCAACTCGCTGTCTGAACTGGTCATTTTCAGGATTCTGCAAGGCATGGGCGGCGCGATGATGGTGCCGGTCGGGCGTTTGATCCTGCTGCGCGCGGTTCCTCCTTCAGAAATCGTTTCGGCCATGGTTTGGTTCACCGTGCCACCCGTTATGGGCCGCATGGTCGGTCCATTATTTGGCGGAGCCATTGTCTCCATGGCCTCTTGGCGCTGGATTTTTCTCATCAATATCCCCTTCGGCATGTTGGCCATCTTGCTCGCCATGGCGTTTGTTGAGGACACGCATGAGGCCGCAGCGCCAGTGCCGTTCGACACCACCGGCTTTTTGCTGCTGGCCTTCGGCCTCACGGCACTGCTGGGCGCGCTGGAAATCGCCGGCAAATCCCTCGCGCCCGGCTGGGTGTCTTGGCTGGCGGCGGGCCTCGGTGCCTTGGCGCTCTGGCGCTACTATGGGCACGGCCGTCGCCAGCAAGATCCCATCATTGATCTGGACATCCTGCGCTTCAAGACCCTCCGGGCTAACGTCATTGGCGGTACGCCATTGCGGATTGCCATTGGTGCCTCACCTTTTCTCTTACCGCTCATGCTGCAACTCGGCTTTGGCCTCTCGCCTCTGACATCCGGCTTACTCACGGTGGCGACAGCCATTGGTGCGCTGGGTACACGGGCCGTCATGAAGCGGGCCATTCACGACTTTGGGTTTCGCCAGTTGTTGATCGGTGCCACCATTCTGACCAGCGCGGCCTACATGAGTTATGGCCTGTTCAATCCTTCGACATCGCACCTGCTGATGTTTTGCATGATGATGCTCGGCGGCTTGGTCAACTCACTCTGCATGGTGACCTTGGGGACCTTGGGATTTTCAGATGTTCCGAATGCTCGCATGAGCCACGCCACAGCCTTGTCGGCCATGGCTCAACAACTCTCGCTGAGTTTGGGTGTGCTCCTCGGCGCGTCCTTGGTCAGTGCAGCTTCTTGGTGGCATGGTGGCGATACGGTGAACCTCCATGCCGAGGACTTTTCGCCGGCATTTGTCGTCGTCGGATTACTGACCCTGCTGTCACTCTTCTCATTTTTCAAGTTAGATCCGAAAGAAGGTGCCGGGCTGCGCTAAGCACCCCATCAGCAGCAAATAGGTGACAATTTCCAAATAATTGTCACAAGGCATCTATGCATTTTGAAGCGGATTCGGCCCATTCCAACATCCGGCCATTCACATTGATCGGTGCCTCGCTGGTCTTTTCTGCGTCTTGCATGGCTCAAAGCCTGCCTGCCGCCTCTCCAGCGGACGCATTCCCGGTTGTACCGACCACTTGGCGCTTAACCAACGAGACTTGGAAACTCCCCGCAGGTGAAAACATGGGCATGGTTGGGGGCTCGCTGTTGTTCGACGTGAACGAGCAAGTCAAACTGGGCGTCGGCACTTACGGCGCGGTGCGAGGGGATCGCGGCGGCTTCATCACGCTGGGATTGGCGGCTGAAGTGAGTCAACCCATCATCCACAACTGGTCTGCCCAAGCCGGCCTTTTTGTCGGCGGTGGCGGTGGCCGTGGCGGCGCTTCATTGGCCGGCGGTGGGCTGATGCTCCGCAGCCACGCCGGCCTCAGCTATGACACCCATGGCTTCGGTAGGCTCGGATTTGGCGTCAGCCACGTGAGTTTCCCGTCTGGCGTGATTCAAACCACACAGCCCTATTTGCAATACGACTATCCCTTTTCAAGTCCGATCGCCAGTGGCTGGCGATCGGCGCCAACAAACCCGCCAACCGCCGACGCGCCCCTCTTGAGCAAACCGCAGGAATTCTCGCTGGTGTATCGCCACTACAGCATTCCCGGCTCTGTAGTGCAAGACAGCGGCGCCCCACAGCACCGCAACCTGCAACTGATGGGGGTCGAGTGGCTGAGCTATTTGGACGACCGCTGGTTCCTGAAGCTCGAAGCTGAGGGCGCCATGGGCGGCAAGAACAGTGGCTACATGCAAATCCTCACGGGCGCCGGTTACCGCCTGCCATTGCGTCCTAGCATGGCCATCAAGCTGCACGTAGCGGCCGGGCCGGCAGGCGGCGGCAGTGTCGACACTGGCGGCGGCTTACTGCTGGACGCTGGCATCGCTTTGCAACAAAAAATCACTCGGTCAACCGCACTGGAATTGTCGCTGGGTCAAGTTCGTTCACCGTCGGCCAGCTTCAAAGCCAACAGCTTGGCCTTGAAGTTAAACCATCAGTTTGGGCTCCCAGGCGCAAACAGTGAAGTCAGCTGGGGCGCCTTGGCAGCCTTTGAACCGCAATCGCTCCGCGTGCGGACTGTCACCCAAACGTACTTGAAGGACAACCCCAATTGGCGCGTCAACAACGTCGACAGTGCCGTCAACAACCTCGGGGTTCAGCTGGACTACTTCATGCCTAGAGCCCAGAATTCAACACGGGTTTTTCTCACCGGACAAGGGCTGGCCGCCTATGCCGGACATGCCGGCGCCTTCATGACAGGCTTGGTCGGTGCCGGCGTCCAAGTGCCGGTCACTGCTGACTGGTTTGTCGAGGGCGAAGGCCTGGTCGGTGCTGCAGGTGGCGGTGGTTTGGCCGTTGGCAACGGTTTGGTGAGTCAGGTCAACGCAGGCCTTGGCTATCGGCTGTCCAAGTCACTGGCCTTGATGGGCACGGCCGGTTACATGGCCGCCATGGGCGGTGACTTTCGGTCCAAGGTTGTGGGGCTGTCGCTGGCCTACCAATTCACCGGATTTGCAGAGAAATGATGGCAAACGCACGCACCGTCAAGGCTGTGTGCAGGTGGCCGGATCGCTGAAGTAAGCGTTGGGGCCCAACACCTTAAAGCGCTCAAGGTAGCAGCCATATCGTGCGCTCCACTGGAAGGCTTTGTCGTCAGCCAGCAAGGCCGGCAAGATGCTCAGCGTGCCTTCGATGACTTGGATGTCGGCGTTGCCGGTGGCCCGCAACAGCCCTTCCAGCAGTAGCATGTCTGACAAAAGATAGGTGACGTAGTTTGAGGGTGCCGCCACCAGTGCGGCAGTTTTGTCGCCACTCAGTCCGGCCATTTTGCTGATGCCCGTGCTGATATCTTGCGCTGACAATTGGTCTGCCGACTCTGTTTTTCCGGCCGCCAAAAGACGCACGGCTGGCGCCACACCCCGCGTGACCGGCCGACTAATCGCTGTCAATGTCGTGAGCGGCTCCAGCGTTGCAGCTAGACCGCTGAACTTCTCGTCCAGCAAACGACGGGCGGTCTGAAGATCTTCGGCAGACATGGGTTGCAGCTCGCAGGACGCCACCGCGGATTGACGCAAGGTCGCGCACAAGACCTGATGCCATGACTTTTGACCCAGCGCTTGGCCGTAGGTGGATCGCGCGCCGGCTATTTGCAAACTACCACCACCGATGTCGAGCACATGGCTGGTCGTCAGCCTGCCCCCCAGCACTTGCCGCGCGGAGGCGTAGGCGTAAGCGCCTTCGACCGACTGCGGCATCACCAGCACGGCGACATTGCTTTCTGCCTGCAGGTGCGTCATCAGCTCCGCCGTGTCGCTGGCGGCTTGCTGCCAAGCTAGGCGCCAAGCAGAGAAGGTCCCCGCGACGCGATCACACTGAGCAGAAAATCCCGCAATCACGGGCAAATTTTTCAGCGCCGCCGCCGTTGGCTGCGCTGTATCGTCAAGACCACGGCTAGCCCACAGAGGGGTCAGGTAGTCAATATCAACGTGGGCCTCTGCAGCGCTGTTAGAAGCACCGACCCGGACGCCCGATGAGCCCACATCAAAGGCAATCCGGCACGTCGGTTCAGCTTGCGCCGCCAAGCCCAGACAAGCGAGTGCAAGCCCCAGCGCCCAGCGGCTCAATGCCATCCACCTGATCATCGGCGCGCAGTGACGTTAAAGATGCAGGTAGCCCAGCGCGCCGGCCACCAAGCCAAGCCCTGTCGCGCCAAAAACACCAAACAGCATCCAGCGCTTGCGTGTCAACAACGTGATGGCGGCCAAGGCAATGGCGATTTGCAGCAAGGTCGTGGCCATGGCCCAGCGCTCGTGCACGTGCATTTCCATTTCGCTGTTTTTGTTGGCCGTGTCGACTTCCGCCTCCAGCTTTTCAGCCTGCGTTTTGATCTCGCCTTTTTCAAGCTGGTAACGGTCAACCGCTTGCTTGAATTTTTGCTGCGCCTCGCCAGTGGTCAAGACAACAGAAAGCTCGGCCAAGTTTTGCTTGTTGCTTTTGGCCTGGTAGTAATTCCATTGATTCGACGCCGCCGTTTTGACAATCGAGGCTTCATTTTTGTACAGCAGCGCGGCATTTTGAGAATGCCCACCGAGGTAACCAAAAATGGCCCCGACCGTTGACAAAACCGCCGTCAAAACAGCCAACCGGGAAGTGAAGTTGTCGCCGCCATGTTGCGCAACGTGTTCCATCTCGTGGTCATGTGGCCCGTGCACATGAAATCCGTGATCTGACATAACAGGTCTCCTAGGGTTGATGCTCGGACAGGTTTATACACCGGCGAGCGCACTGCCCAACCCAATTCAAGATCAACGGCTGATATTTTTGTCCAACCAAGCCGCCAGCCAATCGCCAATTTTCAGGCTGTGTTTGTCCTGCATCAGCATGTGTGAAGCACCTGGCAGACCGACGTCCGTCAACACCACCAACTCGGCTTTGCCTCCGGCGCGATTTGTCGCCGCCACAAACTCGCGGCAGGCTTTCAGACGCGGTGCCCAGCGCGGCGCTTGGTCCACAAAGTCACCCCACAGCACCAAAATTGGCATGCCGAGGTAGGGCTTCAAATCCGCTGTGGCCGCAGGGCAAGCCCCCGGTTCAATCGCCACAATTCCCGCGATTCCGCGCGTGTCGAGGGCGGCCGTCTGAAACGGAAAAATACCCGATTGGGAGTGGCTGACCAAAACGGCGCTGTTCAATTTTTGCGCCAGCTCCGACAGTGCCGGAACCGTCGGATTCGGGGTTGGCAGCGCATTCAGCCAGTCCGGCACCATTTGCTTCCAAAACTCAGCCTGGGCTTCAAGTGGAAACTGCATGCCCGGGAAAACCTCCGGGTACTTAGGGCCGAAGCGGAAGATGGCCCACGCCCCTTCTTGCGCCGCACCAAAAATTTGCGGCAAGGACTCCAGTCCGGCCTTACCCGCCTTGACCTGGACGATGGCCGACGGGTCTGCTGCAGACCGGCCGCGTGAAACTTGGTCAATCACGTAGGTCGGAAATCCGCGCCGCACAAACAACTCGTCCCAGCCCATGCGTCCGTCTGGCGTGGACTCCCATGTTTTGCCGGTCAGGCAACAACCATGAATGAACACCAGCGGGTGACGCACCGCGTCAACCGGCACCTGATAACGCACATACATCTGCTCCACTGCGATCGTTCCCGCTGGCGCATAAGCCGGTAGCAAAGACAAATTGTTGGAACTGACGTTGCGGCCACCGACAAAAAAGCTGCCTTGCTTGGCAATGCTCAGGGGGCCTTCGTCTAGATTTTTAGCGCTGGGTGCAGCGCACCCGCCCAAGCCGAGCGTGGCAGCAGCCAGCACCAAAATAGCCGTGATTTTTTTCATTTTGTCTCCTTTATTGTTAACCCACATCCCATATTTGCACTGACGACATTGGCACTGACACCATCGAATGCGCTTCATGACCATGTACCGGGCATGTCGGGCAGTTAATCAAGATCAGTGTGAAACCCGTTGATCTGTTGGCTGCAGAGCAGCTAAGAGAATATCGCAGTCAATGATGGGTTTGGTGATGTGTTGGTCAAAACCCGCTTCGAAGGCCTTTGCAATGTCCTGTGCGGAGCCATAACCGGTCAACGCAACCAGCCGCGTGGTGGACTGCCACTCTATCTCTCTGAACCTGCGCGCCAAAGTGTAGCCGTCGGTGTCGGGCAAGCCGATGTCCAAAATAGCAGCATCAAACCGCTTTTTTTCCGCGTGTTGCATGGCCTCTTGTCCGTTATAGGCAATGTCCACCCGGTGCCCTTCAAACGCCAACATCATCGCCAAAGTTTGCGCGGCATCTTGGTTGTCCTCGACCAACAAAATGTCCAGTGAATTGACCTCTGTTACACGCTGTGGCTGTGGCTGTGGCTGTGGCTGTGGCTGTGGCTGTGGCTGTGCCAATGGCAAGGTCACGCTGAACGTGCTGCCGTGACTCAACCCGACGCTGTACACAGTGGCTTTTCCGCCGTGCGCTTCGACCATGCTCTTGACCAAGCTCAGCCCCAAGCCCAGTCCGCCCTTCTTTCCGTCGGTGCTGCGTGTGGCCTGCGTGAAAATCTCAAACACTTTAGTCGCCATCTCCTGCGTGATCCCGATCCCGTTGTCCTGCACACTCAACTGCGCGTGGTCTTGAGTCGCCGACAAGGTTAATGTCAACACGCCATTGTTTGGCGTGTAGCGCGCAGCGTTCACCAGTAAATTAGTGACCACCTGGACCAATCGTGTTTTGTCGCCCCGCACCCAAACCGGCTCTGTTGGCAAGTTCAAGACCAGCCGGTGTTCGTGTTGCTTGACCAGTTCACTCACCTGCTCAACGGCGGCGTGCATCACCTCGCCCAAGTCAACAAAGACTCTCTCAATCACGACCTTGCCTTGGTTCACGCGTGAGACGTCCAACAAGTCATTGAGCAAATCTGTCATGTGCTTGGATTGACGACGGATGATGTTGGCGCACTCCTTATTGCCACGCTCGTCTAGCGTGGCTTCCACCAAAAGCTGAGCTGCAGCGCTGATGCCTGACAAAGGATTGCGCAGCTCATGGCCGAGCATGGCCAAAAAGTCGTCCTTAGATTTTCCTGTTACCCGAGCCTGTTCCGCTAGCTTGGCCTGTGCACTTCGGTGCTGTATACCGAACAAGGTGATCATGAAGCCGACGATCAAGAACATCACTATTTGCAATAGTTGATAGGGCTCGAGCGAATCCCCCCAACGGACGCCAACGATATAAATGCCAGCCAACAGCGACACGAGTGTCCCCACCAGCGCAGGACGGAGTCCGCCATAGATCGCCCCGATCATGATCGGTAGCGTGATCCCTAACAAGGGAGCGTGGCCTTGCAGATAGTGCGAGAAAATAGTGTTGATTGCGAGCACGCCCGCCAAACTCACGAGCACCCCGGCGTAGGGTTTCCAAGCAGCCCATTGCCGAGGTGGGGCGATGAACCCCTTTTGCGACCGGCGCCGTTCGCTGTAAAAATGCGTCAATGCCATTTCAAAATCATCTTAAACGTTCTAAACATTTTATAAAGTTAATGCTGAGTTTATAACGATATTCAAAAAGGTAACGAAAAAATCAAGTCCTTCCGATTCTTGGGGTGCGCTGTTGTGCGCCGGGAGCCCGCCTGTCAGTGCCCAGACGCTGTGTCGAGCAAAACGGTATTGGTCGCCATCCAAGCCGCACAGTCCTGCGGATATGCCAAACAAAAGCGCGCCAAATAAAACTCGGCGTCGGCCCGCTGGCCCCCTAGCGAGGCGCTGTTGATGAGTTTCTCAACTACCTTGGCCTCCGGCGAATAGTGCAGCACGCTCTGCGCCAAAGCCTGAATAGCGGGTGCGTTGGCCGGCGTGACGTCTGTCGTCAGCAGTATGGCAAAACGAACTTGCGGTGCAAACAGCCAGGATTCTTGAACCTTGGCCAGAGTATCCTGCTGAAAGGCTGGCCAGCGTTTTTCGGCAGGTACATAGAGTTGAGTGACACGTACGTAATCAAACCCCACATAAGCTAACAACAGCAGGGCAGCAGTCGCGGTGATACGCAACGAAATGCGCGACTTTTGACTGACCCGCTCAGCTGGGGCGCCCGTCAGCGGCCCCGGTCGCGTTTGCCACAACCACGCCACGCTCAACAACAGTGCCAACTGAAACGGACCGTACCAAAGCGGGTATTCCAGCAGGCTGTGCACGCCGATCACCGCCAACACCGCCCAGGCCATTTGCCGCGCTGGGTCGGTCTCACGCCAGGGCGCAGCACGGCGCACGGCCCACACCAAGCCAATACACACCAGCACGGCCGCAGGCACGCCGAGTTCCACCGCCAGTTGCAGCGGCAAGTTGTGCGCGTTGTCCAGCAATTCGGTGAAGCGCGCGCCCGGGTAGGCGGTGATGAAGTGCGCGTAGTCCAACTCGCCCCAGCCCCAACCAAACCACGGTTTTTGTGCGATCAGCGTCAGCACGTTGTGCCACAGCACCAGCCGGCTGTCGCCGCCGGTTTCTGCCAGCCGTCCCCACAGACCTGCGCTGTTGATGCCACTGGTCAGATTCAACAACTTGGGCAGCAAAGCCACGCAAGCGCCGTACATAAGCAACGCCAGCAGAGCCAATCCGGCAAGCGATCGACGGCTTGAGCGGTTCCACCACAGCCCAAACACCAGCACCAGCCCCCACTGCAACAAGCCGGTACGTGAACTGCTGGCGGCATTCCCAAGAGCCAGCAACAACGCGCACGCGTAGCTCCAAGAGGGGAGCGGCGGTCTTTTCGCTGGGGTCGGTGGCATTGATACCTTGCCGGTTGAAGTTGTCCGCAAGGCAACGAATGCCAAGAGCGCCACCAGACCCATGCTAGTGAGTGTGGCGAACTGGTTGCGCTGGCGCAGGTTGGCGAAGGCTTCGCCGGGCAAGGTCGGGTTGATCCACGGCGCCAACGCTGCAGCCAGGCCAAAGTACTGCAGCAAGGCCATCACGCTGCTGATGAGCGCGGCGGCCAACCAAGTCAGCGCCAACAAACGGGGGTTGACGCGCCGCCAACCCAACGCGACAAACACGCCGCAAAACGCCGACACCAACCAAGGCCAAAGGTTTGGCGTCGGCCCGGCTGTGTAGCCATTCAGCCAAGGCAGTATGAGGCAGACCGCCAGCGCGGCGGTGAACCGGTCAGGCGCTGGCGGTGGCAGGCTAGAAGGTGGCACGGGAAACAGCAGCGCAGCTGCCGTTAACGCTTATTTGCAGCTGACGGGGAGGTACTTGGCGTCGATCGGTTCGACTTTACCTGCAGCGCATGTCCAGACCAGCTGACCGGTTGATTTGGTGAGCTTTCCCGTCAAGGCCAGCGTCCTGTCCACGAGGCGCGGATCATTCAGGCCGGTCACCGTGATGAAGCCCTCTTGCGCCTCTCCCTCGCCAGTGAGAAGGGTGTACTCCACCGACTTCACGTAACCGGAAGTCAGTGCATTCTGCGTCGCCTGCTCCGTCGCCAACGCCAAACCAATACTGGCCGGCATATCGCCTTTGAGTTGCACTGCCTCGGTCACAGACAACTTCGCTGGAGCCGCCGCCAAAATCAATTCAGAAACCTTGGCACGCACCGTGTAGTCCTGATAACGCGGCAAAGCGACTGCGGCCAAGATGCCGATGATCGCGATCACGATCATCAGCTCGATCAAGGTGAAACCTTTGACACTTTTTTGCACAAAACGATTCATGAAAAACCTCCGTTGGGAATGATGGGCAGCCCGCTTTTTAGCAGCTTTTAATGCGCAGAAAAGGGAGTATCGACCATCAATGAACAAAGCACGGCCAAGGCCGTGCTTTTGATGGGTCCAAGATGAAAAAACTCAGCCCGCAGCGTCACTGCCTGTATGTGCGCGGCTCATCCATTTGCCCAAACCAACCACCAGAAATGCCCCGACAATGCCGGCGATCGTGACGGTATGCTCGCTCATGACACCGAGGTACGAGATCACAGCTGGGTCAGTCAGCAGCATTTCGCCGGCCAAGAACCCAAGCAATGCTGCACCGACGGTGATGATGATGGGGTAGCGCTCCATGACCTTGGTCAGCAGCGTCGCGCCGAAAATAATCAAGGGAATGCTGACCAGCAGACCGAGCACCAACAAAGGCACATCGCCTTTGGCAGCAGCAGCAACGGCCAACACGTTGTCCAGACTCATGACCAAGTCGGCAATCAAAATCGTGCGAATGGCCGCGGCCATGCCGTTGACCTCTTTACCTTCGCCGTCGCCTTCTTCTTCTCCGCGCAACAGGTCAACGCCGATGTAGACCAGCAGTACCGCGCCAATCAGCTTGAGGAAAGGCAAGGTCAGCAACTGAATGGCGACGATGGTCAGCACAATCCGCATGACGATGGCGGCCGCACTGCCCCAAAAAATAGCTTTACTGCGCTGCGAAGGCTGCAGCGTGCGGGCGGCCATGGCGATGACCACTGCGTTGTCACCAGACAAAACAATATTAGCCAGAACGATGGAGCCAAAAGCGCTCCAAAAAAGAGGTGAGGCGAGGTCTAATCCGAAAAACATGGTGTGCTCCGTTGTTGTCAATTTAAAAAGCGCTTAAGTCCACTTTTTTTTATAGTCCGAGGAGTGTAGGCCCCCGAAGACGGCTGACCCGTCCGTATTAGCCCTTACCCCAAAATTAGCAAAAAAAACGGGCCTAAAAGGCCCGTTTTGATCAGCGCTTGAAGCGATGCTTAAAGCAAAGCTTTCAGCAGCTTGGCCATCTCGGAGGGGTTGCGTGTGACCGTGAAGCCGCAGGCTTCCATGATCGCCAACTTGGCATCTGCCGTGTCGGCGCCGCCAGAGATCAGCGCACCGGCGTGACCCATGCGCTTGCCAGCCGGAGCCGTCACACCAGCGATGAAGCCAACAATCGGCTTCTTCATGTTGGCCTTGCACCACAAAGCCGCTTCGGCTTCGTCCGGACCGCCGATTTCGCCAATCATGATGACGGCGTCGGTGTCCGGGTCGTCATTGAAAGCGCGCATCACGTCGATGTGCTTCAAACCATTGATCGGGTCGCCACCAATGCCGACGGCGCTGGACTGGCCCAGACCGATTTCGGTCAACTGAGCGACTGCTTCATAGGTCAGCGTGCCGGAGCGCGAGACCACGCCAATGCGGCCCTTGCGGTGGATGTGACCGGGCATGATGCCGATCTTGATCTCGTCAGGCGTGATCAAGCCGGGGCAGTTAGGGCCCAGCAGCAGCGTGCGTTTGCCGCCAGCGGCTTCTTTGGCTTTCATGCGGTTACGCACTTCGAGCATGTCGCGGACAGGGATGCCTTCGGTGATGCAAATCGCCAGATCAAGGTTGGCTTCAACAGCTTCCCAGATGGCGGCAGCAGCGCCAGCAGGCGGCACGTAAATAACCGACACCGTGGCGCCGGTGGCGTTGGCGGCCTCAGAGACGTTGGCGTAAATCGGGATGCCTTCGAAATCTTCGCCGGCTTTCTTCGGGTTCACACCTGCCACGAAGGCATTGCGGCCGTTCGCGTACTCGCGGCACATGCGCGTGTGGAACTGACCGGTCTTGCCGGTGATGCCTTGGGTGATGACTTTGGTGTCTTTATTGAT
>CANFSO010000060.1 GCA_947449895.1 Comamonadaceae bacterium | reverse complement strand
GTCGGTCATGCGCGCAGTGCCAATCAGGCGTGGAATGCGCACCGAGCCACCGCCGCCCACAAAAATCCCGCGCGAGCCTTCAGGCAGCGCGTAAAAAGTAGATTCATCGGCGACGCGAATATGGCAAGCGCTTGCCAACTCCAAACCACCACCTACCACAGCGCCGTGCAGAGCGGCAATGACGGGCACCGGACCGTACTGAACACGTTCCAGCGCGGCGTGCCACATGCGCGAGTGATGCAAACCCTGGCCCGCATCGCGGTCTTGGAGTTCACTCAAATCAAGCCCGGCACAAAAGTGTTCACCCTCGCCGTCAATGACGGCAGCGCGCACGCTGGGTGGCATTTTTTCAAAGATGTCGCGCAGTGCCAGAATGAGGGCATCGCTCAAAGCGTTGCGCTTGGCAACGCGGCTCAGACGAATCACGGCGACTTCTTGGTGCTCGCCGCATAGTTCGAATTGGATGTCTGTTCTGCTCATGGTATTTAATCTTTCTGGCCTGAATTATGGTTATAAAATATAAGCAATTCAAGAGGGGTTTCATCATGATTAATCAGTGTTTACCCTCGGTTTTCGAGCATTGACCCACCACTAATTGGAATTGTTATGGACCATCAAAATCTCGTCGCCATTGACATTCACACCCACGCCGAAGTGAGTTGCTGGAATCCGTTTGACAGCTACGGCGAGGAATTTGACCGTGCTGCGGACAAGTACTTCCGGAACAGTCGTCGCCCGACAATTGCCGAAACCATCGCGTACTACCGAGAGCGAAAAATTGGGCTGGTGATGTTTACCGTTGACGCGGAATCACAGATGGGGCGTCAACGAATTCCGAACGAAGAAATCGCAGAAGCGGCCAAGGCCAACGCCGACATGATGGTCGCCTTCGCCAGCATCGACCCGCACAAAGGCAAGATGGGCGCGCGTGAGGCGCGGCGCTTGATTGAAGAGTTCGGCGTCAAAGGATTCAAGTTTCACCCCACCGTGCAGGGCTACCACCCATACGACCGCATGGCCTGGCCGATTTATGAGGTGATCAATGAGTACAAATTGCCCGCTATTTTTCACACCGGTCACAGCGGTATTGGCAGTGGCATGCGTTGCGGCGGCGGACTTCGCTTGGAATACAGCAACCCCATGCACTTAGATGACGTTGCCATTGACTTTCCGGACATGCAGATCGTCATGGCTCACCCCAGTTTTCCGTGGCAAGACGAAGCTCTCAGCGTGGCCACCCACAAACCCAACGTCTGGATTGACCTGAGTGGATGGAGTCCTAAGTACTTTCCCAAACAGCTGGTGCAATACGCGAACACGCTTTTAAAAGACCGCATTCTTTTTGGCAGCGACTACCCGCTGATTACCCCCGACCGCTGGATGAAAGAGTTTCAAGAAGCTGGCTTCAAGCCAGAGGTGATGCCCGGGATTTTGAAGGACAACGCGGTTCGTTTGTTGGGATTTTCTTAGACCATGATGTTTCAAAAAATTTGTATTTACGGCGCTGGTTCCATTGGCGGCTGGATAGGCGCACGTTTAGCGCATCAGCCCGGGGTTGAACTGTCCGTTGTTTCGCGTGGCGAGACATTGGCGGCGCTGAAGACCTCTGGTTTGCGCTTGCACATGGCGGGCGTTTTGACGTCGCACAGCGCACTCGCCGCCAGCAGCCATCCAGCCGATTTAGGCGTGCAAGATCTGGTCATCGTGGCCGTCAAAGCCCCGAGCCTGGCTGACGTGGCAGCGCACATCGCCCCGCTGCTAGGGCCGAACACAGTGGTGCTGACGGCGATGAACGGTGTTCCGTGGTGGTTCTTGCAAGGGTTTGGCGGCGTACACGCCAACACCCCGTTGTCCAGTGTGGACCCGCAGGGCCGCATCGCTAAATCGATTTCCGCAGAGCATCTCGTCGGCTGTGTGGTGCATGCCAGTTGTTCGCTGCGCAGCCCGGCCGAAGTGCAGCACCACTTCGGCAACGGCCTGATCATTGGTGAGCCTTCTGGCCTGGTGTCTGAGCGCGTTCAAGCTTTGCACGCCATGCTGCAAAACGCCGGGTTTGACACCACACTGTCGGCGCACATTCAAAAAGACATTTGGTACAAGCTGTGGGGCAATATGACGATCAACCCCGTCAGCGCTTTGACCGGCGCCACGACGGACAAAATTTTGAACGACCCACTGGTGCTGAAATTTATCTCGCAGGTCATGCTGGAAGCTAAGTCTATTGGTGCGGCGATCGGTATCCCGATCGATCAAAACCCGGAAGACCGCCACGCCGTGACGCGCAAACTCGGTGCCTTCAAGTCCTCGATGTTGCAAGACGTCGAGGCCAAGCGTGCAGTGGAACTCGATGCGCTTGTGGGCGCAGTGAGGGAGCTAGGCCAGATCACCGGTGTGGCCACGCCTTTCACCGATGCGCTTTATGGCTTGGCGAGATTGCGGATGCAAGAGCTGGGCTTGTACCCAACGGCCTAGGCCGAATCCCAGCTTAAACCCCTAAGAATCCAGCCAACGCAGAACTAGCCGCCACCGCAGAAGCTGAACCCTGCAACACCACCAGCCCTTTTTGCAAGACGATGGCCCGGTCAGAATGAACCAGCACCTTGCGGTAGTCACGGTCAACGATCAAGGTGGCGATGCCGCTGGCGCGGATCTGTCCAATGACTCGCCAGATGTCGGCCACGATCAACGGCGCCAGACCTTCGGTGGCTTCGTCCAGAATGATGAGCTCAGGGTGCTGCATCAACGCGCGGCCAATGGACAGCATTTGCTGCTCACCTCCAGAGAGCTGCGCACCGAGGTTGCTGAGCCGCTCTTGCAGCCGCGGAAAGGTGTCCAGCACCCGCTCTAGCGACCAGTCGTTGCGACCGTCACGGCCAAGCCGGGCGGCCATCACCAAATTTTCTCGAACCGTCAGGTTGGGGAATACGCCGCGTCCCTCCGGTACATAGGCCACACCGAGTCGAGCCACTTCGTGCGGTTTGGCGCGCGAGCAGTCCTTGCCGAACAGGGTCAAATGTCCCTCGCGCTGCGTCACATGACCGAGCAGGCTGCGGATCAGCGTGCTCTTGCCCATGCCGTTGCGGCCGAGCAGACCGATCGTTTCGCCGCGCCCGATTTGCAGGTCAATGCCGTGCAGCACATGGCTGGAACCGTACCAGGCATGGATGCCGTGGGCATCCAATAACAAATCGGCAGAAGCCACAGAAACGTCGTCTGACATGGCAGCTGCTGTATTAAGTTTGCTCATGTCAATGCTCCCCGAGATAAGCAGCCTGAACCAGCGGATTGCTGCGTATGGCAGGCGGCGTGTCGGTCGCGATCACGCAACCATTGACCATCACCGTGATGCAGTCGGCGATGCGGAAAATGGCGTCCATGTCATGCTCGACCAGCAAGATGGCATGCCCTTGTTTGAGTTCGGCCAACAAGGCCAGCATGCGCTCGGTTTCTTCAGCGCCCATGCCCGCCAGCGGTTCGTCCAGCAGCAGCACATCGGGGGCCGTAGCCAGGCACATGGCGATTTCAAGCTGGCGCTTTTGTCCGTGCGACAGCAGCCCCGCGGCGCGCTCAAGCAGTTGCGTCAGACCGCTGCGTTCGGCCGCGGCGTGCGCTGCCGCCAGACTGGCTTCACAGTGCTGTGCATCCTGCCAAAAAAGCCACGGCTTTTGGTTGCCAGCTTGTGCTGCCAGTCGGCAGTTTTCTAGCACTGAGAAACTCGTGTAAATCGTGTTGCGTTGGTAGCTGCGCCCCAGCCCGGCACGGGCGCGCCGTGGCTGAGTCCAGCCGGTCACGTCTTGACCCATCAACTCGACCCGGCCGCTAGACGGCTCTATCTCGCCCGACAAAATATTGATGAGCGTGGACTTGCCCGCGCCGTTGGTGCCGATGACCGCATGCACAGTCCCGCGCTCAAGCGTCAGTGACACTTTGTCAAGCGCCAGCAGCCCGCCCCAGCGGCGGCTGATCTCCTGCCCGCGAAGTAACACGTCGGGAACGGTTTCAGACGGCTTCATGGCGCGCTCCTTCCTCTCCACGGCGGCCAGTCAGCCGTGTCTTGATTTGTTCTGGTAAACCCACCAAACCGCGCGGCAAGAAAACCACGCTGGCGATGATGGTCAAGCCCAATCCCATGTTCCAGTGTTTTGCAAAGGCACCAAAAATCGCCTCCGACTTGAAAAACTCTTGCAACAGTGCAAAGGCAAACGCACCAATCAGTGCACCACGCAAGTCACCCAGTCCACCCAAAATAATCATGATAAGCACCGCACCCGAGAGGTGCCAGCTCATCATCTCGGGATTCACGTAGCCGTCTTTGATAGCGAATAAAAATCCCGCCAGACCAGCGATACCGCCAGAAATCACGAAGGCTGCCAGTTTGTACGGGTAGGTCGAAAAACCGGTGGCCCGCATGCGCTGCTCGTTGACGCGAATACCGGAGAGCGCGCGGCCAAAGCGCGAGTGCAACAGCACCGCCAAAAAGCCGAAAACCGCCACCAATGTGGTCAGTGTGAACGCATACAAAACGTGTGCATTGTCCAAGTCAAGCCATGTGCCCAGCGTCGGTTTGACCATCAGGTAAATGCCGTCGGTGCCGCCACCCAGTGGCGTGTCATGCGCCACGTAGTAAGCCATCTGCGCGAAGGCCAAGGTGACCATGATGAAGTAAACACCCTTGGTCCGCAGCGACAAGGCACCGACCATCAAGGCGTAAACGCTGGCCGCCAGCACGCTGGCCGGCAGCAGCCAAGCCAGTGAAGACGCATCGGTTGGCGAGGCCAGCAGCACCGCCGTGTAAGCGCCAATACCAAAGAACGCGGCATGACCGAAACACACCAGTCCGGTGGTCCCCACCAGCAACTCCAGGCTGAGCGCAAAGACCGCGAAGATCATGATCTTGGTGACGAGGTCAATGCCGTAGCTACCGCTGACCAGCGGGTAGAGCCCCAAAGCCACAAAGGACGCGATGGCAAATAAATTTTTAGAATTGAACACGCTCATCCCGCCTTGAAAAGTCCGTCCGGCTTCCACAGTAGGATCAGGGCCATCAACACATACACCAGCACGCCGGCGGCTTCCGGCAGGAGCACCTTGCCGAAGGTGTCGACCACACCAATCAACAGCGATGCCAACAGCGCACCGCGGATGGAGCCAATGCCGCCAATGACCACCACCACAAAACAAATGATGAGCACGCTGTTGCCCATGCCCGGGTAAACCGAGGACACCGGCGCGGCGACCATGCCGGCCAACACGGCAATCGCCATGCCGGCAGCGAAGACCACGCGGTATAAAAATTTAATATCAATCCCGAGAGACTGCACCATCTCGCGGTTCGTGCTACCAGCGCGAATCATCATGCCCAAACGCGTGCGTGTGAACACGAGGTACATGCCGAGCGCCAACACCAAACAGACCGCCGATACAAACAGGCGGTACACCGGGTAGGTCATGACATCGCCCAGGGCCAGCGTGCCGGACAACATTGCCGGCACGTCGACGCCATGCACGTCGTCGCCCACCAAGATGCTGCGCAACTCTTCAAACACCAGAATCAGGCCGTAGGTCATCAGCACCTGCTGCAGGTGTTCGCGGTCATACAAGAAGCTGTAAAACGCCCACTCCAGCACGTAGCCCAGAATCACCGCCAACACCAGTCCGACGAACAGGGTGGCAAAAAATCCGCCGCCAAATGTCATCGCCACAAACGGTGCCAGCGCGTACGCCATGTAGGCGCCGATCATGTAGAAACTGCCATGCGCCAAGTTGATGACGCCCATGATCCCGAAGATCAGCGTCAGACCCGAGGCCACCAAAAACAGCAACAAGCCGTATTGCAGTGCGTTCAGGCACTGGATTAAAAAAATGGACAAATCCATGAAAAACCTTTGGGCAGGGATGCACTCACAGACCGCAAAAAGGCGGTCGGTGGGTGAGCTCGTTGGACGGATGCTTAAGCGCTAGCGCAGATCAAAGACGGCAGCCACGGCCAGGGTCAGACAGCCCTTTGCTGGCAATGCTGATCATCTTGTTTTCTTTGCCGGATACTTGGCGCAGATAGATGTCTTGCACCGGGTTATTCGACTTAGAGAGGGTGAAGGGGCCGCGTGGGCTGTCAATTTTCGCTTTGTGCAGGGCCGCTGCAAACTCAGCTTTTTTGCTCACATCGCCTTTGACAGCGTTCAAACCGATGCCCAGCATTTGCCCCGCGTCATAACCTTGCACGGCGTAAACGTCCGGCTGCATTTTGTAGGCCTTGGCGTAGCTCAAGCGAAAGGCGTTGTCGCGCGGTGTGCCCAAACTGTCGGCATAGTGCAGCGTTGTCAGCAGGCCGTCGGCGTCGGCGCCTTGGGCTTCGAGCGTACCGTCGGTTAGGAAACCGGCACCGTACAACGGAATGGTTTTCTTCAGGCCTGCTGCCGCATAGTCCTTGACGAACTTCACCGCGCCACCGCCGGCAAAGAAGGTGTAGACAGCATCTGGCTTGGACGCAGCGATGTCGGTCAGCAACGATTGAAACTCGACGCCCGGGAACGGCAGGCTGAGTTCCTTGACGACTTTGCCGCCGCCTTTTTCAAAGGCTTCTTTGAAGCCTTTGACGGACTCGTCGCCGGCAGCATATTTCCAGGTGATGGTGACAACCTTTTGATGGCCTTTTTTTGCCACGACTTCACCCATGGCGTAGCCGGGTTGCCAGTTTGAAAAAGAGCTGCGGAAAATATTGACGGCGCACATCGGCCCCGTCACGGCGTCTGCACCGGCGTTAGGAACGATCAGCAAAGTACCACTGTCTTTGGCGACCTTGGCCATGGCCATGGCCACGCCCGAATGCACAGTGCCGATCAGCACATCCACGTTGTCACGCTTGATGAGTTTGTTGACGTTGTCCGTGGCTTTGGATGGGTCTGACTCATCGTCGACTTTGAAGAATTCAATTTCACGGCCCCCCAGCTTGCCGCCGTTTTCAGCCACGTAGAGGCGAAAACCGTTTTCAATCGCCGTGCCCAACGACGCAAAGGTGCCGGTGTACGGCAGCATCAGGCCCACCTTGAGCTTGGCGGGGGCCTGCGCCAGCGCTGAGCCGGCACTGGCCAGCAGGCTGATGGCAGCGAGCGCAGCAACGAGGGGGCGGCGGGTCATTCGGGTGAGTGTCATGTTGTCTCCTTCGGGTGGTTTCAGTTAGCGGGGTGAATGTAAATCGTGTCGGATTAAAAATTCTTCAATGCTTGAGATCAACTGCGCTGGCTGATCCCTGTGCGGGGAATGGCCGCATTCTGCCAGTTCCAGCAACTCGGTCTGCGGCACGCTTTGAGCGATACCGCGAATGTGGTGCAGTGTGCCGTACGCGTCGTCAAGACCTTGTACCGCCAGCAAAGGGCAAGTGATCGCGGCGATCTCCGCTTCAATCGACCATGACCGGAATGCCGGGTTCAGCCAGATGTTGTTCCAACCCCAAAAAGCAGAATCGGGGTTTGCATGATGGCGCGCCAGGCGCTGCCGTAAATCGGTGTCAAGGTAAGCTGTGCGAGCCTTGGCAATGCTGCTGACCGACAAGTCCTCCACCATGATGTGCGGCGCCAACACAATGGCCCCCGCCACGCGGTCCGGGAAACGTGCGGCGTACAGCAAAGCGATCGAGCCGCCATCGCTATGGCCCAGCAAACATGGCGGGTTTGCTGCGGTGTCCACGCCCAAGGCCAGCAACAAGGTGGGCAATACGTCATGCGCCTGGCGATGCATGAAGTTCGGCGCCCAAGCTTCATCAGCTGCCCGCGGGGTCGACTGGCCGTAGCCGGGCCGTGAATAGACCAGCCCGCGGCAGCCCAACGCGCTGCACAGCGTCCGAGGGAAGTCACGCCACATAGAGATCGAGCCCAGCCCTTCGTGCAAAAAAACCAGCAGCGGCGTTTCGGCATTGTTCTTGCCGAGCCATTGGTACTCGATGTGCACAGCCCTGCCAGCCCAATCGATCTCAACCATCAATGCCTGCGGAATAACGTGCTGATCAAGGCTCTGCATCATGCGGATGTCTTGTCCATTTCGCGCAGCTTGAAGCGCTGGATCTTTCCGGTAGCGGTCTTCGGGAGCTCCGGCAAAAACTCGATGACGCGAGGGTATTTGTAAGGGGCTAAGCGTTCTTTCACGAATGCCTTGAGGTCTTCAGATGTGACAGTGTGCCCCGACTTGAGCACCACATAGGCTTTGGTTTTTGTCAGGCCGTCAGTGTCAGTCATACCGATCACTGCAGCTTCAAGCACGGCAGGGTGTTGCACCAGCGTGGCCTCAACCTCGAACGGTGAGACATAAATACCGCTGACCTTGAGCATGTCGTCGCTGCGGCCGGAGTAGGTGTAGGTGCCATCGGCGTTGCGCACGTATTTGTCGCCTGTTTTGGCCCAGGCGCCTTGAAAGGTTTCGCGTGTTTTTTCGCGGTTGCCCCAGTACAGCAAGGCGGCGCTTGGACCGCGCACATAAAGGTCGCCGGTCTCGCCGTCTGGCACTGGCAAGCCGTCGTCACCGCGCAGTTCGACGTCATAGCCTGGCACCGGCCAGCCGGTGGTGCCGTAACGAACTTTGCCGGGGATGTTCGACAAATAAATATGCAACATTTCGGTGGAGCCGATGCCGTCAATGATCTCCACGCCATAGTGTGCCGTGAAGCGCTGACCCAAGTCGGCGGGTAGCGCCTCGCCAGCTGACGACACCAAGCGCAAGGCCACTTCGTTTTTGGCTGGCAACTTGGCCGAGGCCAGCATGCCAGCAAAGCCGGTGGGTGCGCCAAAAAAGACGGTGGGTTGCTGCTCTTTCCAGCGCTTGAACGTGGCGTCTGGAGTGGGCCGTTCAGCCATCAAGACCACAGTCGCGCCGACACTCAAGGGGAAGCTCAGGCCGTTGCCCAAACCGTAGGCAAAAAAGAGTTTCGCGGCTGAAAAGCAGATGTCTTTTTCCTGCAAACCGAGGATGGGTTTGCCATACAGCTCGGCCGTCCAATACGGGTTAGCGTGGGTGTGCGTGGTTCCTTTTGGCCGGCCGGTGGAGCCTGACGAATAAAGCCAAAAGCCAGGATCGTCCGGGCTGGTCGCCGCCGCTTGAGCCAATGGCGCATTGCGCTCGATCAAGTTGTCTAAGGACACTTCGCAGTGGCCTGGCGCAGCGTGGGGTCTGGACACGACAACCGACTGAATTTCATGCTCGCCCTGCGCCATGGCTTGGCGCAAGATGGGCAGTAAAGCGTCAGACACCAGCGCTGCTTGCGCACGGCTGTGCTGCAACATGAATGCGTAGTCGTCGGCGGTCAGCAAGGTGTTCACTGCCACCGGAACCAGCCCTGCGTACATCGCACCCAGAAAGCTCAGCACCCAGTCGCTGCTGTCGTGCATGAGCAGCAACACGCGCTCTTCACGGCGCAGGCCCAGTGCCAGCAAGCCGGCAGCGACGCGGCGAATACCGTCCGCTAATTCTGCGTAACTGACTTGCCCGACATCGTCAATCAAGGCGGTCTTCGCCGGACGACTGACGTTGCAGTCGATCAGGTGCTGCGCAAAGTTGAAGCGTGGGCCAGGGGCCGCTGGCAGTGAGCCTCGTGCTGGTGTTGGTGCCATGGTTGTCTCCTCAATCTCATTTTTAACAGGGCGAGCTCTTATTCATTGACAGGTTTCAAGTGCGCCAGCACAGCAGTGCTGGCCTGCACGGCGCTGCGGCGGTGGTAAAAATTGAGCGCCCGCAGGCCGCCCAGTTCTTCGCCGCCGCCAGCGCGGCCAGGCCCGCCGTGCAGCGACTGTGGCATCACGTTGCCGTGGCCGGTGTGCAGTGCCGCCACGTCGGGTGAAATGATGTGCACGCGGCCGTGGCTGTCGGCCAGTTCCAGCGCAGCGCTGGCGAGTGCCTCTGAGTCACTGCCGTACAGCGATGTGACGAGCGAGCCTTGACCGCGTCGGATCAGCGCCAGTGCATGGCCGATGTCGCGGTAAGGCACCAGCGTGGCGACGGGGCCAAAGACCTCGGTGTCATGCACGTGTCGCGATGCATCGCTGGCATCAGCGGTGCGCAGTCCCAGCAAGGTTGGACCCACGCAGCAAGCGATCGCCGGGTCGGCGTCGACCAGGGCGTGGGATGCGCCGTCGTGCAGCACTTCGGCCTCGGTCTTGAGTAGCGCCAAGCCTTCGAGCACGGTGTTGAATTGAGCTCGGTTCACCAGCGCGCCCATGCGCACCGTGTCATTGCGCGGATTGCCCACCGTCGTTTTGGCCAGCCGGGCGCTGATGGCAGCCGCGGCCTCTTGGTAAAGCGCTTGCGGCACCAGTACGCGGCGGATCGCCGTGCACTTTTGGCCTGACTTGACGGTCATTTCGCGGGCCACTTCTTTGGCCAGCAGCTCCAGTGCTTCGGCGCCTGCATCCGGCAAGAGCAGTGCTGAGTTCAGGCTGTCGGCTTCGATGTTCACGCGGACTGAGCGTTTCGTGACGGCGGGATGCGAGCGAATCACAGCGGCTGTTTCTGCCGACCCGGTGAAAGACACCACGTCAAAGGCTTGCAACTGGTCCAGCAAGCCGGCCGAACTGCCGCAGATGACGGACAGCGCGCCCGCAGGCAACACGCCTGCGTTCACAACGTCTTGCACCATGCGCTGCGTCAGCCAGGCGGTGGCCGTGGCCGGTTTGATGATCACCGGCACGCCCGAGAGCAAGGCCGGCGCGGCTTTTTCCCAAAGGCCCCACGCTGGAAAATTAAAGGCATTGATGAAAAGTGCCACTCCGCGTGTCGGCGTCATCACATGCTGCGACTGGAACAGCGGGTCTTTGCCTAGACGCGCGCTGTCGCCGTCCAGCAGATGATGCCGGTCACCCAGCGAATCGCCCATCTTGGCGTAGCTGCCGAGCGTGAAGAAGCCGCCGTCGATGTCGACCGCCGTGTCGTTTTTCACGGTGCCACTGTTGGCGGTGGCGATCTCGTTGTAAGCCTCGCGGTTCGCTTGCAATACCTTGCCGACTTCCAACAACAAAGCGGCCCGTTGGCGGTAGCTCAACTGGCGCAAGGCGCTGCCGCCTTGCTCGCGGGCAAAGGCAAAAGCTTCAGCCAGATCCATACCCGTGGCGTCGACGCGCACCAGCGGCGTGCCCAGCACAGGGTCGACCAGTTCGGTGCCTGCACCGCTGCCGTTTTGCCAACGGCCGGTCAAGAAATTAGGGAGAAGTTCAGTCATGTGGGTGTCGTTTTCTGCGTTTTCTGTTCAGCGGGTGAAGTCGATGCGGCCCTCAGGCAGCAAATAAAGCACCAAGGCGCGGCCTTGGGTGACCGTGGGGCGGTGAGCACTGCCCGGTGGGTAGACCAGCCAACCCGCCGGACGGCCGTCAAAGCAGGCGCCAGCATCCACCGGCATGATCAGGTCAATTTCACCGTTCGGATGGCTGTGCTGCGGCCCTGCCATGTCCGTCATGTCGACCACATCGACCGAGAAGCCGTGCAGGTCGTCGGCCGGCTTGAAGATGCGGCCGTATTTCAAACCATTGCCTTCGCGGTCGCACAGCCAGCCTTCGGCCACGCCGGCGCTGCAGGCCGCCTGTAATTTGGTATAGCTAGCGCTGCCGGGGCCGTGCTCGGCGTTGAGCCAAGCGCCCAGTTCTGCATCCAGCGGGCGGCCCGCCAGTTGCGTCGTCAGCAGAGCAACCTGCTCGCGAAATTCAAGGGGAGACATCGGGGAACTCGTCCATTCAAGGGAAGGTTGGGGTGCATGACCTCGCTTGTCAGGTCTTGCAACATGAATTATTATGCGTGCCTGAACAATAAAGCGCACAAAGCATCGTGTCAAGCACTATATTGCATGTACTAGGGATAACACCGAGACAACCCATGGTTGAAAAGACAGACGACAGCGGGAAGAACCCATTTTTGGTGGCACTAGGGGAGCGTGTGCGTGGCTTACGGGCCCGCCGTGGCATGACGCGCAAGGCTGTCTCGATAGCGGCTGATGTGTCCGAGCGTCATCTGGCCAATCTTGAATACGGTGAAGGCAACGCTTCTATTTTGGTGCTGCTACAGGTGGCTGGCGCTTTGCAATGCACCTTGGCCGAGTTGATCGGCGACGTCACCACGCTGTCGCCAGAATGGTTGCTGATCAGAGAGTTACTAGAGCGGCGCGGTGAAGCCGACTTGCGCCTTGCCCGCATCGCTTTGGGCGAGTTGCTGGGAACCGGCGGCGGCGCGCCTGGCGCTGTCAGCACGCGGGTCGCGCTCATTGGGCTGCGCGGTGCTGGCAAGTCAGCCTTAGGCCAGATGCTGGCCGAAGACCTCGGTTTTCCCTTTGTCGAGCTGAGTCGCGAGATCGAGAAATTTGCCGGCTGCAGCGTTGCGGAAATCCAGGCTTTGTATGGTCAAAATGCCTACCGCCGCTATGAGCGCCGCGCCATGGAAGAGACCATTCAGATTTACCCCGAGGCGGTGATTGCCACGCCAGGCGGTTTAGTCTCAGACCCGGCCACCTTCAACCAATTGCTCAGCCACTGCACCACCGTGTGGTTGCAGGCCGATCCCGAAGACCACATGAGCCGCGTGCTGGCCCAGGGCGACACACGCCCGATGGCTGCCAGCAAGGAAGCGATGGAAGATCTCAAAGTTATTTTGACGGGTCGGGCGGCTTTTTACTCGAAAGCCCAACTCACGCTCAACACCAGTGCGCAAGGTTTGGCGCCTTCTTTTGCGCTGCTGCGCAGCCAAGTTCGGGATCTATTACAGCTGCCGGCTTGAATTTTTGTAAATAGGCAAAAAAAGTGCTTGACCAAAATTCTTGATATGCATTATTATTCATATCAAGAATTTCAAAAGGTGCAGTTTTTTGCATCCCCATCAGCACGACGGAGATATGTTCATGACCACAGCCCTTGCACCGCGCGTCGAATACCAAACCGACCCGACCCAGTACAAACACCTCAAGCTCAGCTTCAACGGCCCCGTGGCCACGCTGGCAGTAGACATTGACGAAAACGCAGGCTTGCGTCCTGGCTACAAACTCAAACTCAACAGCTACGACCTCGGTGTCGACATTGAGCTGAATGACGCGGTCGGTCGCATCCGTTTTGAGCACCCCGAAGTGCGCACTGTCGTGGTCACCAGCGCCAAAGACAAGGTGTTTTGCTCAGGCGCCAATATCTTCATGCTGGGCGTCAGCAGCCATGCTTGGAAAGTCAATTTCTGCAAATTCACCAACGAGACCCGCAACGGCTTGGAAGACTCCTCCAAGCACAGCGGCTTGAAGTTTCTTGCTGCTGTGAACGGCGCTTGCGCCGGCGGTGGCTACGAGCTGGCCTTGGCCTGCGACGAGATTATTTTGGTCGATGACCGCTCCAGCGCAGTCAGCCTGCCTGAAGTGCCTTTGCTCGGCGTGCTGCCCGGCACCGGCGGTCTGACCCGCGTGACCGACAAGCGCCACGTGCGCCACGACTTGGCCGATATTTTTTGCACCAGCGTCGAAGGCGTGCGCGGCCAAAAAGCGGTGGACTGGCGCTTGGTGGACAGCATTGCCAAGACCGCCGTGTTCGCTCAAAAAGTGCAAGAGCGTGCGCTGCAATTGGCCGCCCAAAGCGATCGTCCTGCAGATGGCCAGGGCGTGACGATGACGCCGCTAAAACGCACGGTTGAAGCTGACGCCTTGCGTTATGAATATGTCAGCGTAGAAATTGAGCGCACCAAGCGCACCGCCAGCTTCACAGTCAAAAGCCCGACCGGTGCACAAC
The DNA here is from genome assembly GCA_947449895.1 of Comamonadaceae bacterium. Lineage (GTDB taxonomy): Bacteria > Pseudomonadota > Gammaproteobacteria > Burkholderiales > Burkholderiaceae_C > Polaromonas. The sequence continues at coordinate 951 of CANFSO010000060.1, read as the reverse complement.
CGACTGACATCGCCTCCATCGAAAAAGCCGGTGCAGACTGGTTTCCGCTGGCCATGGCCCGCGAACTCGAAGACGCGATTTTGCAAATGCGCACCAACGAACTTGACATCGGCGTCTGGCTGATCAAAACTGAAGGCGATGCCGCTGCCGTGCTGGCCAGCGATGCCGTGTTGATGGCGCACCAAAACCACTGGCTGGTGCGTGAAACCATCGGCTTGATGCGCCGCACCTTCAGCCGCCTCGACGTCTCGTCGCGCAGTCTGTTCGCGCTGATCGAACCGGGCTCATGCTTCGCTGGTTCCTTCCTTGAACTCGCGCTGGCTTGCGACCGCAGCTACATGCTGGCGCTGCCTGACGACGAGGCAAAAGCACCGTCCATCACCGTTGGCGACTGCAACTTTGGCTTGTTCCCGATGGTCACCGAGCAGAGCCGACTGGGTCGCCGCTTTTATGACGAGCAACCGGCCTTAGAAGCTGTGCGCGCCAAAGCTGGTCAGCCACTCGATGCTGACGCCGCTTTTGCGGTGGGCCTAGTCACGTCGAACCCGGACGATATCGATTGGACCGACGAAGTCCGCATCGCGATTGAAGAGCGCGTCTCGATGTCGCCGGATGCCTTGACCGGCCTCGAAGCCAACCTGCGCTTCAACGGGCCTGAGAATATGTTCACGCGCATTTTTGGCCGCCTGACGGCTTGGCAAAATTGGATCTTCCAGCGTCCTAACGCTGTCGGTGAAAAAGGCGCCTTGAAGGTCTACGGCAAAGGTGACAAAGCCCAGTTCGACTGGAACCGGGTCTAAAAAAAACAGTTGTGCAGCGTAACTCTGGTGGCGCGCTGCAACCGAACTTCTTCCACCGTTGCAGACCTTTTTTTATTGGAGACTCTCATGTCCGGTATCAACTACAGCGAAAAAATCCCTAACAACGTCAACCTCAGCGAAGACCGCACCC
>CANFSO010000059.1 GCA_947449895.1 Comamonadaceae bacterium | reverse complement strand
CGCCTCATGGAGGTGTTCATGGATGGAGGGCAAAAAAATCAGCGCGAGCCGAGCACATTTCCCAGCAAGCTTGCGCCGTACAACACGGCGTTGCTTTCGTTGAATCTGGGCGCAGATGCCAAATATTGCTTCACCGCTTTGACCGCGTCCGAGGGGAAGCCGATCAGCCTTTCAGCAGCGGCACGGCCTTGCGCCTCCAGTTGGTCGGCTGCGCAGACTTGGCTCAACACGCCAGCGCTCAAGGCCCACTGGGTGTCCACTTCGTCGGCGGTGTAAACCAAGTGCGCGATGGTTTTGGTTGGCATGCGGTCTAGCAGGGGCGCCATGGCGATGCACGGCGGAATGCCGCGGTCGAGTTCACGCAATCGAAAGCTGCTGCCTTCGGCGGCGATCGTCAGGTCGCACACCGCCGCCAGCACCAGACCAATGCCCCAAGCGCGGCCATTGACCAAGCCGACGATGGGCTGTTCACACCGTCGCAGCGCTGCATACAAGGCGACGATGGGGCCGGCATCATCGCGCAGCACATCCAATGCATTGACGCCGGCACCCGGTGCCGGCGGTTCAATCTCGCGGCCCAAACAAAAGTCGGTGCCCTCTGCGCGCAGTAGTATCACGCTGCAACCTGAGGCCTGATCCAGTGCCGCCGCCAACGCCAAGGCCATCGGGTTCGTCAGCCGGTTATTGACCTCAGCCCGGTTGATGGTGATGGTGGCGATGTCATCTTGCTTTTGAAATTGAATGGTGTCTTGCATGGCGGGAAATTTTCACCGCATCATTTAAGTAACAGAGGGTCATGTCCAATGAGTGGACATGACCAGAGTGGCGGCTTTAGCCGTATTCAATGGCTCTGCGAGCCCCGATGCGCCCAAGCCGTCGTGTGTTTTTCAACCGCGCTGAAGAGCTCATACATCAGCATGGCCATGGCACCGATGACAATCAAACCCGCAAAGGCCAGAGCCAAGCGCTGCTGCGAGCCAGCGCTTTGCATGAGGTAACCGATGCCTGAGTCGCCGGCAGTCATTTCTGCCAGCACGGTGCCTACAAAGGCTAAGGTGATGGAGACTTTGAGCGCGCCGTAAAAGTAAGGCATTGAACGCGGCAGACCGACTTTCATGAGCACATCCATGCGCTTAGCGCCCAGCACGCGCAGCACGTCTTCAAGTTCAGGCTCGAGGGTGGCCAAACCGGTGGCCATGTTGACGGTGATCGGGAAAAAAGAGATCAGGAAGGCCGTCAAAATGCCGGGTCCGACGCCCATGCCAAACCAAACGATCAGAATCGGCACAATCGCCGCCTTGGGCACGGCGTTGAAGGCGACCAACAGCGGGTAAATCGCGGCGTAGGCCAGCCTGGACGAACCCACCAAAAAGCCCAGCAACACACCGACCACGATGGACAGGCCAAAGCCGGCCATGGTGACCCAGAAGGTTTTCCAGGCGGCGTCAGCGATGGGGCCTGAAAACTCCACCAGCGCTTGCGCAATTTTCGTCGGTGCTGGAAAGATAAATTCCGGGATGGCGAAAATCACACACACCGCTTCCCACAAGGCCACCAGCAGTGCCAGCAAGATTAACGGCGACCAGCGCTCGAATTTTTTGGAACTCATCATGCTGCACCTGCCTTTGTCGCCGCGTCAGCTACGCCGGTGCTGCGAACCGCACCAATGTGGCCACGCAGCTCGTGAACGATGTCTGAAAATTCTTTGGTGTAGGTCACCTCCAAGTCACGCGGGCGCGGCAGATCGATCTCGCGTTTGACCACAAAGCGGCCTGGGCTCTTGCTCATGACGTACACGGTGTCGGCCAAAAAGACCGACTCACGCAGGTCGTGTGTGACCAAAATGACGTTGAAACGCTGCTCGGTCCAGAGGTCGCGCAAGATGCACCACAACTCTTCGCGGGTGAAGGCGTCGAGCGCGCCAAAGGGCTCGTCAAGCAGCAGCATTTTGGGTTCATGAATCAGGGCGCGGCAAATGCTCACGCGCTGTTGCATGCCGCCCGAAAGTTGCCACGGAAACTTGTCCTCGTAGCCGGCGAGACCGACTTTTTGCAGCAGCTTGCGCGCGCGCTCTTCGTATTCCTTTCGCTTGGTTTTGAAGTTGCTGCGGTAAGGTTCGACGATTTCAAGTGGCAACAGCACGTTGTCGACCGTGGTGCGCCATGGCAGCAGCGATGGCGCTTGAAACGCCATGCCTGAGATTTTCAGCGGTCCGGTGACGGGTGATCCGTCAATCATGATGCGCCCTTTGGACGGCATCTTCAGGCCGGTCGTGAGCTTCATGAAGGTCGATTTACCGCAGCCCGACGGACCGACGATGGCGATGAATTCGCCTTGGCGGACTTGCAGGTCAATGGCTTCTACGGCGAAGTTTTGCTGCGCCAGCAACTCGTCGTTGTAAGCCAGCCAAACGTCCTGAAAATCGACAAAGCTGGCAGGTGTGGTGGGTGAATTCAAGATGTCGTGCCCGCTTTCAGCGCTTGGCTGGCAGCACATTCAGTTCCGCGGCGCTGGGCAACATGCTGCCGTTCCAGACAGCGTCTGCGTTGACGCGTGTCTTGGTGCCAAAGGCGTCAGACACTTGCGACGCCATCAGCGACAGGCGAGGCGCTTTGAGCTGGCCAAAACCTTCGGTGCGGGCGTCCGGGCTGTTGATCACGGTGTCAATGGCGAGTTGCAGGCGCCTGATTTCCAGTGGCACGTTGATGATGCCGTCACGCGCCTTGACATCATTGATCGCGGCGGCTGGATTGGCCATCACGTCTTTGGCACCTTTGGCAAACGCTCTCAGGAAGGCCTTGACGGCGGCTGGATTTTCCTTGATCAGCTTGGGCGAAGCAATGATGACGTTGCCATACATCTTCACGCCGAAGTCAGCATAAGGCAGGATGGAGACGTCCTCGGCTTTGACGCCTCGCGCTTCAAGGTTCAGCAGGGAGGTGAAGGTGAAACCGGTGATGGCATCCACATCGCCGCGTGCCAGCATGGTTTCACGCAGGGGTGGGTCCATGCTGATCCATTGGAAGCCGCTGACGTTATTGGCTTTGGCAAAAATTGGGAAAGCCCGGCGGCCGGCGTCAAACACGGGCGCGCCTAGTTTCTTGCCATTCAAATCAGCCGGTGTTTTGATGCCGGATTTTTTCAGCGACATGACCGATGCCGGCGTGTTGTTGTAGACCACCATCACGGCAACGGGTTTGTTTGGGGCGTCCGGGTTGTTGGCGTGAAATTCCATCAGGGAGGCCAGATCGGCAAAGCCCATGTCGTAAGTGCCTGATGCCACACGGGTCACGGCGCCACCGGAACCATTGCCCGCATCTACCGTCACGTCGAGTTGGTTGGCTTTGAAATAGCCTTTGGCGACCGGCGTCAAAAAGAGCGCGGCTGGGCCTTCAAAGCGCCAGTCGAGCTGGAACTTGATAGGTGTGTTCTGGGCTTGGGCAACGCCAAATGCCAAGACGGCGGCCAGAGCTGCAGCGGTTTTCAGGAAAATACGCGTTTTCATGGTGTTTCCAAAGTGAAAAGTAATGACTTTGATGTGGAGCAATATGCATGCCAATTCCAGTGCCAACCGCCGATTTGGAATGCCATATTTTCAGTCATCTGTTTCACTCTGGTGAGCAGCCGGGTGCGCAATATCTCCGGATATACCCTGCCAGCAGCAGGCGACTCCGAACGCCGTCCTTGCCTGTCAGTGCGCGTCGGCTTGCGCAGCAGCACGTTTTACCGCATCGTCGTCTGCTTTGGCGCCATTAAAAAACAGGTTCAACAAAACAGCGCTGACAGACGCCAGCAAGATGCCAGACTCGATCAGCGGGTGCAGGTTGTGCGGCATCCATTGTTTGAAGTTGGGTGCGATCAGCGGGATCATGCCAATGCCGATCGATATCGCCACCACCAGCGCATTAAAGCGATTGTTCTTGAAGTCAACGCCGCCCAGAATGCGAATACCGGTTGCAGCCACCATGCCGAACATCACCAAGCCTGCGCCGCCCAGCACAAAGGTCGGCAGCGACTCGATCAGGGCGGCCATTTTGGGTAGCACGCCGAGCACGATCAAGATAATGCCACCAGCCACACAGACAAAGCGGCTGCGCACACCCGTCACGGCGACCAAACCGACGTTTTGTGAAAAGCTGGTGTACGGAAAGGTGTTGAAAATACCACCGATGAGCGTGCCCAAGCCGTCGGTGCGCAGGCCGCGGGTGAGGGCGGCGCGGTCTACTTTGCGGTCGGTCATTTCGCCGAGCGCGAGAAACATACCGGTGGACTCGATCATCACCACGATCATGACCAGCGTCATGGTCAAAATCAGGATCGGGTCAAACACTGGCATGCCGAACTGAAACGGCAGCACCACATCGACCCAGACAGCTTTGCCGACTTTGTCGAAATTCATCAGACCTAGCGCCGTGGCGACCACGCCGCCAATCACGATGCCGAGCAGCACCGAGATATTCGCCCAAAAGCCTTTGGCCAGCTTGGCGATCAGCAAGATGGACACCAGCACCAATGACGCAATGCCAACGCCTGTCAGATCGGCGTATTTAGGATTCGGCACAGTGGCCACCAAGGCCAGACCTTTGGGCGCTGCAGGTAAGGCCGAGCCGGCTGCCACAGTTGCATCGGCCAGCCATTTGGCGTGTTCTGGATTGACGATGCTTGGCGCCGTTGGACCAAACGGATTGCCAAAAATCCAGTTGATACCAATGCGCATCAGGCTGATGCCGATGACCGCAATGATGGTGCCGGTGACTACGGGCGGGAAAAAGCGCAACATGCGGCTGACCAGCGGGGCGATCAACATCGAGATCACGCCCGCGCCGATGATGGCGCCAAAGATCAGTTGCGCGCCAGCGGCACCCGGCGTGTTGTTGGCCATCGCCACCATCGGCGCAACCGAGGCAAAGGTCACCCCCATCATGACGGGCAAGCGGATACCAAACCATTGGGTTGCGCCCAGTGATTGAATCAAGGTCACGATGCCGCAACAAAACAAGTCGGCCGAAATCAACATCGCCACTTGTTCGGGGCTGAGTTTGAGGGCGCGGCCGACGATCAATGGCACGGCCACCGCGCCGGCGTACATCACCAGCACATGCTGCAGGCCAAGCGCCGCTAGCTTGCCTGTGGGTAGTTTTTCGTCGACGGGGTGAACGCCCCTGCTGGGGCTGGCAGATGTTGAATTGGCCAAGGCGAACTCCTGTATTTCGGATGGATTGTGCGCTAAAGTGTATACACCTTATCCATGCAAAAAATCAGCAGAAACCCCAATAAAACGATTGGTCAGCCCAGTAAATCGTGCAAACTTCTGGCCACCACTTTGGTGGCGCGGCGCAGGTCTGCCAAGTCAAGCCGCTCGTCGGCCCGCTTGGCATGGGACTCCAGCACGGTGCGTGGCCCGGCCCCGTAAAGCACGCCCGGAATGCCGGCCTCGCCGAAGATGCGCACGTCGGTGTACAGCGGTGTGCCACATGCTGGAATCGGTTCATTGAAGACGGTACTGGCGTTGCGCTGCAACGCTTCAGCCAGCGGTTTGTGGCCCGGCAGCGGCTTCAAGGCTTTCGACAGCAACATGCGCCGCACGTCAACATGAATCCCTTCGTCCGTGCGGCCTTGGTTGAAGTCTGCCACGGCGCCGGCTATGACGGCGCGGATGCTGGCTTCCACCGCCACCGGGTCTTCCTCGGGAATCATGCGGCGGTCTAGCTTGAGTGTGACCTTGCCGGGCACCACATTGGTGTTGGTGCCGCCAGAAATAAAGCCAACATTCAGGTAAGGGTGCGTGATGCCCGCAACCTTGGAGTTGATGCTTTGGTAGAGCGTGTTTTGTGCGTAGAGTGCCGTCAAGATGCGGTTGGCGCCTTGCAGCGCATCAATGCCGGTGTGCGGCACGGCGGCATGCGCCATCTTGCCGTGCACGGTCAGTTCCAATTGCAGGCAGCCGTTGTGCGCGGTGATCACTTGGTAGCTGAAGCCGGCGGCAATCACCAAGTCGGGTTGGATGATCTTGTGCTGCAGCAACCAGGCCGGGCCGACTTCTCCGCCAAACTCTTCGTCGTAGGTGAAGATCAATTCGATCCCGCCGTGCGTCGGTTTGGCCACTGCTTCAAGCGCGCGCACGGCAAAAGTAAAGGTTGAAAAATCGCACTTGCTGACGGCTGCAGCGCGGCCGTAAATCTTTCCGTTTTCAATCTCGCCGCCGTACGGTTTCTTAGTCCAGCCTTCGCCGGGTGGCACCACATCTCCGTGCGCGTTCAGGGCGATGGTGCGGCCACCGTCACCGTAGTGCCGACGCGCCACCAGATTGGTGATGCTTTCCAGTCCGGCGGCTTCAACTTCCGCTTGCGGTACTTCATGTTTTTCAATCGGCAAACCCATGGCTTCAATCAGCTCGGCCGCGCGCAGCGCGTGGGGCGTGTTGTTGCCTGGCGGGGTGTCTGTCGGCACCTGGATCAGGGCTTGCAGAAAGCGCGTCTGCTCGTCAAAGTGGGCGTCAACCCAAGCGTCTATTTTTTCGTAGGTGGTGGTCATGGTGAGTGGTGTTTTATAGGGATTCAAGATGGGTCATCAGATGCATGAAAGCATCGACTGCCAGCTGCATGTCGTCGCTGGTGCTGGACTCCAGCGGGTTATGGCTGATGCCTGAGTTCTGGCCGCGCACAAACAGCATGGCTTGCGGCATCACTTCATGCAGCTTCATGGCGTCATGGCCCGCGCCGCTGGGCATGCGGTGCAGTGGTGCGCCAATCGCGTTAACCGCCGCTTCCCAGCGCGCCTGCCAAGCCGGCGCGCTGGGCGCAGCTGCCGCGCGCATGGTCTCTTCTGTCTTGTACTGAACCCCACGCCGCTCGCAGATGCGCTGCAGCTCAGCCAGAAGGTCGGCTACCAACGCGTCGCGTTGGGCGTTGTTGGGGGCCCGCATGTCGAGCGAAAAAAGGCAGCGACCAGGCACCACATTGACCGACCCATTCGGCACGTGCAGCATGCCGATGGTGGCTACTGAGTCGCCATCTTTCAGCGCACGCTGCTCAGCATACAAAGCCAGTTCAGCCATGGCAACGGCTGCGTCGGCGCGGCGGTTCATGGGCGTGGTGCCAGCATGGCTGGCGGTGCCGATGATTTCGCACTGCATGCGAACGCTGCCGTTGATAGAGGTGACGACGCCCACCGGCAAGTCAAGCTCATTCAGCACCGGCCCTTGCTCAATGTGGACCTCGACAAAACCCAGGTAATCGGCTGGGTTGCGCTGGAGTTTCGGAATGTCTTCGATCGTCAGTCCGGCGTGCGCCATGGCGTCTCGCATCGTGATGCCGTCAGCGTCTTGCTGATCTAACCACTCCGGTTTGAATTCGCCAATGAGCGCCCCCGAACCCAAGAAGGTGGCTTTGTAGCGCTGGCCTTCTTCTTCTGCAAAGGCGACCACTTCAAAGTGAAAGGGCAGTCGTTTTTGTTGGCGATGCAATTCACGCACGCAAGCCATGGGCGAGAAAATGCCAAGGCGGCCGTCGTACTTGCCGCCGTTGCGCACTGTGTCGTAGTGCGAACCGGTCATCAGTGTTTTGGCCGTCGGTGTGGCCGCCAAGTAGCGACCGACCACATTGCCCACGGCGTCAATCCGCACCTCGTCAAAGCCGCTGTCGTGCATGCGCTGAACGATGAATTGCGCGCAGGCGCGGTGGGCGTCGGTCAGGTAGGTGACGGTGAGCTGGCCTTGTTCGGCGTAGCCCGGGTCGCTGAAAGCACTGAGCTCTTCTTGCCAATCCCAGACCAAATTTCCCAGCACCGGTTCGTAGTCAAACTTGTCGTTGAGTCGAATCTCAGCGATACGGTTGATGTTGCGCAGACACTCTTGCCGCTCAAAATCCGGGTGGCCGAGCAGGCGTCGCGCAAAGGTCTCGATGATTTGCTGCTTGTTCAGGCCAAGGCCGCGTGGTCCGCGTACAGCCAAGATAAAGGGGAAACCAAAGCGTGCGTTGTAGTCGCTGTTGAGTTGCTGGATGACGGCGAACTCTTGTGGCGTGCATTGCGTCAGACCGGCTTTGTTCTGTTCGTTGCTGGACTCAGCGGTCAGGCTTTGGCTGACCATGGCTTTACCCGCAAGCTCGGGGTGGGCTTGAATCAACAAGACTTGTGCTTCTTGGCTGGCGTTGTGCAGGGCGCGTGCTAATTTGTATTTCAAGTCGGTCAGTGACTTGAAGGGCCGCGCGGCCAGTGCTTGCGCCGCCACCCACGGTGAGTGCTCATACAGGCCGTCTAGCAGTTGCAGCGCTTGGGCGTGCGTGGCGTTGTTGAGTCGGTCCAGCGTCAAAGTTGCGGTGGTCATGCGGTGGTCACAGAGTTGAAGTGAATGGGTGCTTGGCTTGCCAATGCTTGGCGATCTCGATGCGGCGGCAAACCCATACCTTGTCGTGCTGTTGCACGTGGTCCAGAAAACGCTGAAGCGCCACCAGCCGGCCGGGTCGGCCCAACAGGCGGCAATGCATGCCGATGCTCAGCATCTTCGGTGCGTTCAAGCCGTTGGCGTCGCCCTCCGCGTACAGCACGTCAAAGCTGTCACGCAGGTAAATAAAGAAGTCTTCCGCTTGCGCAAAACCTTGCGGCAAAGAAAACCGCATGTCGTTGGTGTCCATCGCGTAGGGCACCACCAAACGCGGCACCACCTGGCCGTCGGTGCGCTTTACGGTCATCCAAAAGGGCAGGTCGTCGCCGTAGTAGTCGCTGTCGTAAGTCAGCCGTCCGTCGTCGGCCACCAGACGCCGCGTTTGCGGGCTGTCACGTCCGGTGTACCAACCCAGTGGCCGGTTGCCGGTGAGTTTTTCAATGGCGTCCAAGCCCAAACGCATGTGTTCGCGTTCGGTGGCTTCATCCAAGTTTTGATAGTTAATCCAGCGCCAGCCGTGGCAGGCAATTTCATGGCCTAGTTCAACGAAGGCTGCGGTCAAGTCCGGGTGGCGCTGCAAGGCCATGCCGACACCAAACACCGTCAACGGCAAACCGCGTTTTTCGAACTCGCGCAAGATTCGCCAGACGCCTGCGCGCGAGCCGTATTCGTATATCCCTTCCATGCTCAGATGGCGCTCCGGAAAACTCGGCGGGTTGAACATCTCGGACAAGAACTGCTCTGAGCCAACGTCACCGTGCAGCACCGCGTTCTCGCCGCCTTCTTCGTAGTTCAAGACAAACTGCACCGCAATGCGGGCTTGGCCCGGCCATTCCGGATGCGGGGTGTTTCGACCGTAGCCAACGAGGTCGCGCGGATAGGAGGCGGTGGTGTCGTAGGTCATGTTTTGAGCTCCTCAGCAGGGGTGTCAGGACAGCGCCATCGAAATGTCATTCGACGGCACTTTGCGGTCGAAGGTCAGGTTTTCTTCAACGTGCAACAGGTGGTCGTGCATCAGTTGCACGGCCTTGTCGACATCGCGTGCGGCCAGCGCCTTGACGATCAATGCGTGCTCTTCATGCGAGTGAGCGGCCGCCGCACTGGATTGGTACATCAGCGTGATCAGGGCGCAGCGCGAGATGAGGTCGCCGAGCACCTGCGCCAACACTTGGTTGCCCATGAGCTCCGCCATGCGCACATGAAAGTCGCCCAGCAATTCATTGCGGCTGGGTACGTCTGCGCGGTCGACTGCAGCTTGTTCGCGCGCCACATGTTCTTTGAGCGACTTGATGCGTGCGGGCGTGCTGTCCCGCACAAAAGCCCGCGTCATTTCGGCTTCAAGCATGCGCCGCACGGCAAACACCTGCTTGGCCTCGGCGACCGACGGTGCTGCCACAAAGGCACCCCGCGCAGGCTCGAGTCTGATCAACCGGTTTTGCGACAACTGAAACAGCGCCTGCCGCACCAAGGTACGCGAGACCCCAAAATGGTCGGCCAGTTTTTGCTCTGCCAGCTTGGTGCCGGGGTGCAGTCGATGTTCGACGATGGCTTTGGTCAGGGCCTCGACAATCGCATAAGTAGTGGATGATTCCATCGGCCGATAATAGCTGAAACCCCAAAAACTGTATACACTTTTGGTAGACTAAGTGCTGACCAAACGGCACCTACATCAACGAGTTGAGGAAACACCATGGGCTTGAGCACACACGTACTGGACACCATGCACGGCACACCAGCCGCCGGTATGACTGTCGAACTCCATACCACCGAAGTCGACCAAGCCACTCTGGTGAAGCGCTTCATCCTCAACGCCGATGGACGAAACCCCGACGGCATGCTGTACGACCACACCAGTCTGAAGAAGGGTACTTACCGGTTGGTTTTTGACGTCGCGGGCTACTTCAAGTCACGCGGTGTTGATCTACCCGACCCCCCATTTTTGAACAAAGTGAGCATTGACTTTGGCGTGGCAGATGCCACCGCTCACTACCACGTGCCGCTGCTTGCCAGTCCATGGAGCTATTCGACTTATCGTGGGAGTTAGGCTGTAACGTGCTGCGGCAGGCCCATTTCACAGTACTGAACACGCTTGTGGTGCTGCTAGAATATCGACTCAAATTATGAGGAAGCGTGGCAGAGTGGCCGAATGTACCTGATTCGAAATCAGGCGTACCGTAAGGTACCGTGGGTTCGAATCCCACCGCTTCCTCCAACATATTAAACCCTTATAGACAATTGATTTATAAGGGTTTTTTGCTTTTTGATTCTGCTGCCAAATACCATTGGTGCTCCCTAGATCGTAGGGATAAGCTCCTGAAAAGGCGAGGGCAGATCTGCAAAATTTATCCAAGTGGAGGACTCGGCCCGTTCTCAATCCGGACCGCTCATGTGCCTCACCTCTATTCCGTCATCCTGAAGGTTTTTGTTGTTGAATCTGTGTTCACTGCCTTGGTCGGTTTTGTCGCTCAGAAACTTAAAGTCCGGTCGCCGTCAGGGTGCCGAAATCTCCAGCATGATTTCGTTGCGCCTAAACATAGGCAGAGTCCAAGGCGGGTCATACCTAGCTAGCTGTGGAAGGCCAAGAATTTTCAAGCCTTTTGCGTTGCTCCAAGCAATCACTTCATCACTTAATCGTTGAACTTTCGAGGCCGAGTTAAAGCCCGAATATTTCAGCACGACGATATATTTTTCAGGTACCTCACGCAAGCTCACCGCTTTGTTTTTTGGCTTGGGGATGGTGTCCAGCGTGTACTGGCTAGGCATGACAAAGTGCACCCGCCATGTGTTGGCGCTTCCAATCTCAGACTGACGGGATTGAGGTTCGATCGTCACCGGCGCGGTCATCGAAATTTTGGATGACTGTGGCGCCACGGTGACGGGGGCCGTCATGGCTATTTTTGAAGACGCTGGGTTGTCCGCACTTTGGTTGTTGCCAAAAATATAGTCGGCAATGAGCCTAAAACCTTTGTTAGATGCTTCGTCCATGTCCCCCTCAACGATGACCTCTGCCATCAATAGCGGCTCGTAGTGTCGGACTTCAATCGAGCCTTCAGTGGCTAAGACTTTGTATTTTGGTTCTTCGATAGCCATGGCTGAATTCATCCATAAAAGACCGAGGAGCAGGGGCATGAAGGCGCGTGCACGGGTTGGCAGCATGCGGTCTCCTGAAAGTGAAATGGCCGCAGTATGGCGTACTTTTGTCGCCGACCGTGGCCCGCTTGATCGGGAATTTACAAGGGTTAACCCATAGAAGGTATAACCATGGGTCTTTGTAATTAAATAGTTGGCATCAAAAAGACCCGCTAGGGCATTGCCAATCTTCACGTCAATCACCACTCAACTTCACATGTTTTTCCCCCTTGTTGCCCGTCACCTATCCGCCGCCGTGTCAGTGTTCCAACGCAGCGGCTTGTCTGCGCTGATGTTGATGCTGGTCGCCGTCTTAACGGCCTGCAAGGCACCAGCCGAGCCGGTGGCGGCAACGCCGGCGGTGCTGGTGGGCGTGGTCACACTTCAAACAGAGAGCCAGACGCTTTCCACCGAATTGCCGGGTCGTACCCGAGCCTTCATGATGGCGGAGATTCGGCCGCAAATCAGTGGCATCCTGCAAAAGCGTCTGTTCACCGAAGGCGCTACGGTCAAGGCAGGACAACCTCTTTATCAGATCGATCCTGCCGCCTACGAGGTCGTTGTTGCCAGTGCCGCTGCGACCGTGGCTAAGACGCGGGCGACGGCCAAGACGGCCGAGGTCAACGCCAGACGTAACGCGGCGCTGGTCAAGATCGATGCCATCAGTCGCCAGCTGTATGACGAGAGTCTGGCCTTGGTCCAGCAAACAGCTGCTGATGTGGCCGTGGCCCAAGCTGCGCTGGACAACGCCCGCATCAATTTAGCCTACACCCGCATCGTGGCGCCGATCTCCGGTCGCACCAGCCTCTCAACGGTCACGCCGGGCGCCCTGGTGACGGTCAATCAGGTCGCCGTGCTCACGACGATCTCACAGCTCGACCAGATTTATGTGGACGTGACGCAGTCGAGCACCGATCTGCTCAAACTCAAAAACGATCTGGCGCAAGGCCGCTTTGAACGTGTCGGCCAGCTTGATGCGCGCATCCGCATCAAGCTGGAAGACGGGCGCACCTATCCGCATCCGGGACGACTGCAGTTTTCAGGCGTGAGTGTGGATCCCGGCACCGGTGCGGTGACCCTGCGGGCCGTGGTGCCCAATCCGGACGGTCTGCTGATGCCCGGCATGTATGTGCGTGCGCAACTGGACACCGGAGTGACCCCCCAAGCCTTGCTGGTGCCGCAGCAGGCGGTGACCCGCGACACGACAGGCCAAGCCAGCGTGCTGATGGTTGACGCTAACAGCAAGGTGGAACGTCGCGCTGTGAGCTTGGCCGTTGCCGTGGGTAATCGCTGGATGCTCAACGCGGGTCTGGCAGTCGGTGATCGCGTCATTGTTGACGGCTTGCAGCGCATCCGTGCGGGTGACCTGGTCACCACCGAAGAGGTGGTGATCAAGCTTGTCGCCTCTGAGCCAGTCGCCGCACCAGCCGACTCCGCCTCAGCATCCACCAGCGCTCGCTGAGAAAGCGCGCCATGGCACATTTCTTCATCGATCGCCCCATCTTTGCCTGGGTCCTGGCCATCATCATCATGCTGGGCGGTGCTTTGTCCATCAGCAACTTGCCGGTGGAGCAATACCCTGACATTGCGCCGCCGCGTGTCTCCATCACCGCGCTTTATACCGGGGCCTCGGCCGAGACCGTGGAGAACTCGGTCGCTCAAGTCATCGAGCAGCAGCTCAAGGGTCTGGACAACCTGCTTTACATGGGCTCGGACAGCGATGCCTCCGGCCGTTCACGCACTACCTTGACCTTCAACCCTGGCACCAATATCGATGTAGCCCAGGTGCAGGTGCAAAACAAGTTGCAGCAGGCCTTGTCGCGCTTGCCGCCCGAGGTGCAAAGCCGTGGTGTCACTGTCACCAAGGGCGGTAACGACTACCTGATGACCTACACCTTCACCTCGCCCGACCCGAGTGTCAGCCAAGTGGACATTGGCGACTACCTCAGCAGCAACCTGATCGATGTGTTGGGCCGTGTGGATGGCGTTGGCGACATCCAGTTGTTTGGCACTCCCTACGCGATGCGCATTTGGTTAGACCCCGCCAAGCTGCAAAAATATGCACTGATGCCTGCTGATGTACGCAGAGCCGTGCTGGCGCAGAATGCGCAGGTTTCGGCCGGCCAGCTCGGTACTTTGCCGGCGGTGGGCGAGCAGCAGCTGAGTGCCACGATCACGGCGCGCACGAAGCTCAAGACTGTCGAAGAGTTCAACAACGTCTTGCTCAAATCCACGCCTGATGGCGCTGTCGTGCTTCTCAAGGATGTAGCGCGGGTTGAGCTCGGGGCCGACAATCTGACCATCACCTCGCGCCTCAATGGGCAGCCTGGGGCTGGCATGGGGATTGTGCTGGCTGACGGCGCCAACGCGCTGGCTGTTTCTGCGGCGGTCAACGCCAAGATCGCCGAGCTCCAGCCCTTTTTCCCCTTCGGCCTGACACCTTTCATCAGCTCGGACACGGCGCCCTTTGTGCGTGCCTCGACCCGGGAAGTCTTGATCACATTGGTCGAGGCCATGGTGCTGGTGGTGCTGGTTATTTTTGTGTTCTTGCAGAATTTTCGCGCCACGCTGATTCCGGCGATTGCCGTTCCTGTGGTGCTGCTGGGCACCTTGGGCGTCTTGTCGCTGGCCGGTTACTCCATCAACACCCTGACCATGTTTGCCCTGGTGCTGTCCATCGGTCTGCTGGTGGATGATGCGATCGTGGTGGTCGAAAACGTCGAGCGAGTGATGAGTCAGGAAGGCTTGTCACCCAAGGAGGCCACGCGCAAATCCATGCGTGAGATCACGCCTGCGCTGGTCGGCATTGGCCTGACGCTGTCGGCGGTGTTCATTCCCATGGCCTTTTTTGGAGGTTCGACGGGCGTGATTTATCGCCAATTTTCGATCACCATCGTCTCCGCCATGGTGCTCTCCGTGTTTGTTGCGCTGACACTCACGCCGGCCATGTGCGCTACCTTCCTCAAACCCGTGGCCAAGGGTCAACACAGCCCGCACGGCGACAAGCCGCGCCGCGGACTGTTCGGGATTTCTGACCGGTTTTTTCACTGGTTCAACCACCACTTTGACCGCAGTAGCGCCCGTTACCAAAGCACCGTTGGTTCTCTGATGCGCCGCAGCAAGCGCATGGTGGTGCTGTTCCTGCTCTTGTGTGCGGGCATGGCGGTGATGTTCCTGCGCCTGCCGACCTCCTTCCTTCCCAACGAAGACCAGGGTTTTATGTCGGTGCAGATCACCTTGCCATCCGGCGCCTCGAACGCGCGG
>CANFSO010000058.1 GCA_947449895.1 Comamonadaceae bacterium | reverse complement strand
GCATCTTCGACTTCGACATCAACCCGAACGCCAACGGACCGACGAAGTTCATCGACGGCAGCATCCAGATGCCGCTGTCGCACGACCTGTAAAGCAAGGAGTTTGACGATGCCGACCTATGACTACCAGTGCAACGATTGCGGCGGCTTTGAAGCCCGCCGCATCGTCAGTGAACGCGACGATGCCATCTGCTGCCCCGACTGCAGCGCGGCATCGGTGCGCGTCATGTCGGCAGCGCCTCGCCTCGCGCTGATGTCGGACGGCACACGCCGCGCCATCGCCACCAACGAGCGCGCCGCCAACGAACCCAAACGCTCCGGCGACTACGCACGGCTCAAGCACCCTTCAGGCTGCGGATGCTGCAGCACCGGCAAACGCGGTGCCACAGTGACCGGCGCCAACGGCAACAAGGCCTTCCCATCGAAGCGCCCTTGGATGATCAGCCACTAACTAGGAAATTTCATGATTCACGGCGATATTTCAAGCAGCAAAGACACGGTCGGAGTGGCCGTCGTCAATTACAAAATGCCGCGCCTGCACACCAAGGCCGAAGTGCTTGACAACTGCCGCGCCATCGCCAAGATGGTGGTCGGCATGAAGTCGGGCCTACCGGGCATGGACTTGGTGATCTTCCCAGAATACAGCACGCACGGCATCATGTATGACGCGGGTGAAATGTACGAGAACGCTGCCACCATCCCCGGCGCAGAGACCGAGATTTTTGCCGAGGCCTGTCGCAAAGCAAAAGTCTGGGGCGTGTTCTCACTCACCGGTGAACGCCATGAAGAACATCCGAACAAAGCGCCGTACAACACCCTCATCTTGATGAACGACCAGGGCGAGATCGTGCAAAAGTACCGCAAGATCATGCCGTGGACGCCCATCGAAGGCTGGTACCCGGGCGACCGCACCTACGTGAGTGATGGACCGAAGGGCATGAAGATCAGTTTGATCATTTGCGACGACGGCAACTACCCCGAAATCTGGCGTGACTGCGCCATGAAAGGTGCCGAACTGATCATCCGCTGCCAAGGTTATATGTACCCGGCCAAAGAGCAGCAAGTGCTGATCAGCAAAGCCATGGCTTTTGCCAACAACACCTATGTGGCAGTCGCCAATGCGGCTGGCTTCGACGGTGTGTATTCCTACTTTGGCCACTCGGCGATCATCGGTTTTGACGGCCGTACATTGGGCGAGTGCGGCGAAGAAGAAATGGGCATTCAGTACGCAGCGCTGTCCAAACACCTGATCCGCGACTTTCGGCGCAACGGTCAGTCGGAAAACCATTTGTTCAAACTGCTGCACCGCGGCTACACCGGCATGATCAACTCAGGTGACGGCGACAAGGGCATCGCAGATTGTCCGTTCAGTTTTTACGCCGACTGGCTGCGAGACCCGCAAGCTGTGCGCGAACAAGTGGAGTCATTCACCCGCACGACGGTTGGCACCGACGAAGCGCCGATAGACGGCATCCCCAACCAGAGCAGCTGAACTTAACGATCAACCCGCTTGGGAGATGACGGTTTTTTCAACCAGCCGGTCATCTCCCAGCACGATCATCGCAAACAGCAGTTCGTCCAAACTGTTGGCTTGCGCCGTCTTGCGTGCCAGCAGCGGCGTGGCGCTTGGGTTGAGAACCACAAAGTCAGCCTCGCAGCCGGGTTGCAAATTACCCACCACACCGGCCAGCCCGAGCGCTTGAGCGGCACCCGCCGTGTGCTGCCACCACAGCTGCTGTGGCTTGAGCGACAAACCGGTCTTGGTCTGCCCTTCGCGGCCCACGTAATAAGCCGCCAGCATGGTGTGAAACGGGCTGAAGCTGGTGCCGCCACCCACATCGCTGGCCAAGCCGTATTCAAAGCCAAAACGGTCGGCACCTGCGTAGTCAAAAAATCCGCTGCCCAGAAACAGGTTGCTGGTCGGGCTGATGGCCGCCGCCGCACCGCTGCTGCGCATCAGCGCGCGGTCGTCGTCGTCGAAGTGGATGCAGTGCGCATAAACGCTTCGCGGCCGCAGCAAACCGAATTGTTCATACACCGCCAAGTAGCTACGGGCCGCCGGATACAGCGACCGCACCCAGGCAATTTCTTCGAGGTTTTCAGCCACATGCGACTGCACCCAAACATCTGGGTATTTAGCGGCCAGCGCACCCGCGCCACGCAGTTGGGCGTCGCTGCAACTCGGCGCAAAGCGCGGTGTGATCGCATAGCCCAGCCGGTCTTGACCGTGCCAGCGCTGGATCAAGGCCTCGGTGTCTATCAAGCTTTGCTCAGTCTCGTCACGCACGCCATCGGGGGAGTTCCGATCCATCATGCACTTGCCGGTGATGAGCCGCAGCTGCCGTTGTTGCGCCACTTCGAACAAGGCGTTGACCGAACTCGGGTGCGAGGTGGCAAAGGTCAGCGCGGTGGTGACGCCGTTTCGGAGCAGTTCGTCGATGAAAAAACGCGCCACCTCAGCGGCATGCGCAGGCTCACTGAAGCGGGTTTCCTGTGGAAAGGTGTAGTTCTCCAGCCAAGGCAACAAGCCATCCGCCGGCGAGCCGATGACATCGACCTGCGGGTAATGGATGTGCATGTCGACAAAGCCTGGCGCGATGATGCGGCCGGGTAAATGCTCGATGTTCAGATGCGCATAGCGCGGCGCTAATTCGCGCCAAGGGCCGACCGCCTCAACGCGTTGTCGGCCGCTGGCGTCAGCCGCCACGACCAGCAAACCGTCTGCCTCATAGACAGCAGAGTGGTCAGCGGCAAAACGAAGAATGGCGGCGCGGTAAGCTTTCATGGCTTGAAGGTTAGCGCAGTTCAAGGCGCCGACCATGCCGCTGAGCGTATGCCCTTTATGGGCCGGCCGTATGCCGAACGTCAGGCTGACTCACTTCGGCAAACTGCCCTGCACGCCCTGCACCAAAAAGTTCATGCTCAGAATTTGAGCGTCCGTCAGTGCCGTGCCCGCAGCGACCACAGGCGCGCCCGTGTTGCTGAGCACTGGCCTCTTGCCCGCAGCAAACGGTTGCAGCTTGCCGGCGGCAATGTCTTTTTGCCGGGCCAAGACCTCTTTTTGCACGGCCATCGGCACCTTCGGGCCGAAGCCACCGACGCGCACCATGCCTTCTTTCACACCGCCCCAAACGTTGCCGCTTTGCCATGTGCCCGCCAGCACCTCACGGGCACGGCGCGTGTAGTAGGCGCCCCACTCGTGCGTCACGGCGACGATCTGCGCGTCAGGTGCCACTTGGCGCATGTCGGAGTGGTAGGCCACCGCCATCTTGCCGCGCTCTTGCGCGGCGGCCATCACGGCGTTCGATCCGGTGTGAAAAGCCACCACATCGACGTTCTGGTTGAACAGCGTCATGGCCGCATCGCGCTCACGGGTCGGATCAAACCAAGCGTTCAGCCAGATCACCTTGACCTCGGCGCGCGGGTTCACCGAGCGCATGCCCAGCGTGAACGCATTGATGCCTTGCAGCACTTCGGGAATCGGAAAGCCCGCGACGTAGCCAGCCAAATTGGTTTGCGTCATGCGCCCGGCGGTGATGCCGGCCAGATAGCGGCCTTCGTAGTAACGGGCGTTGGCCGTCGACACGTTGGCCGCGGTCTTGTAGCCGGTGATGGATTCGAACTTCACGTCCGGAAAATCTCGCGCCACTTTGAGCGTCGGCTCCATGTAGCCAAAGCTCGGCGTGAAGATCAGTTTGTTCCCTTGCTGCGCCAAATCGCGGATCACGCGCTCAGCGTCGGGGCCTTCCGCAACGTTCTCGACAAAGCTGGTTTGCACCTGCTGACCGAGCGCAGCTTGCACTGCTTGGCGGCCGTTTTCATGTTGCCGCACCCAACCGGCATCGGTGATGGGCGCCACATAAACAAAGCCGATTTTCAGCAGCGCAGATTGAGAAAAAACGGGTGAAATGCAACAGGCGGCCACGAGCGTGGCAGCGAGGTTTTTATACATGGTAGTCCTCTACATGGCCCCGGTGATGTAAAAACCCTCAGCGCCGGGACGCCGCTAAGGGGAGCCGTATTCTAACGGCTGGCCGTCAAAGCCGGCGGCTTCACAGGATAGGCCCGCACCATCCAGCCGAAGATAGCGGCACCCAACAGCAAAGAAAGCGCAGCGATCTCCAGCGACAAGCTGAAGGTCTCTCCAGGCGATCGGGCGCCCTGCATCAAGACGGCCACCAACGGCGGGCCCAGAATCTGCCCAATGCCATACGTGGCGGTCATCAAACCCATGAAACTGGCGGCAGTTGCGGGCCGCAAGCGACGTACTTCCTGCATCGCAAAAAACGTGTTGGCCGTGAAAGGCAGACCCAGCAACAAACTACCAACAGCAAATCCAAACAAGCTCGGGCTCCACAAACTGATACCGATGGCGAACGCCTGAATCAGGTAACCGCCCAGCAACAAAACGCGAAAGTCGCAGCCCGACCTGATGCGCGTGGCCAACCAAGCGCCGGTCATCACGCCCACGCCAAAGAGCGGCCAAAACAAATCAAGCCAGGGCGAACTAGGCAAAGCCGCTCGCGCAATCACCGGCAAGAAAGTCGCCGTGATGATGTAGCCAAAACCGGAGATGCCGTAAGCCAGCGTGAGCAAAATCATCTCAACTAAGCCGTGACCGATGTTCGCCGTATCTGCCGTAGCGTCGGCGTCTTTTTTCAGACGCGGTGCGAGAGGCAGCAAGCGTTCGTCGTTGCCGCTCAGGCTGCGCCAAACCAGCGCCGTCAGCACAAACGCCAGCAGTCCAAAAATCAACCAACCAGTGGCTGCGGTCCAATGCCAAGCCACCATGCCACTGGCAAACAGCCCGCTCAACACAATGCCCGCCCCTGGCCCCATATAAATAAAGCCGCCCATGCTAGGCAAGCCAAGCCTTGCCAGCTGCGACAAACACCAACCCGAGGTGAATACAAAAACCACGCCGCTGGTAACCCCAGCGAGAAAACGCAGCAGCGGCCACGCCGGCATGTCCGTCCAAGCCATCACGAGCGTGAGCACACCCGTCGTCAGCAAGCCGCCGCGCACCAGCTGCGTGAACGCCAATGCCGGCAGACGCGGAAAACGCGCCCAAAGCCACGGCTGCAACATGCACAGCAGCGCCCCCACCAAGTAACCGATGTAGTTCGCGCTGGCCAGCCAACTGGCCGCTGGCAGATCAATCACGCCATCTTTCAGCATCATTGGCAGCAACGGCGTGAAGGCAAAGCGACCAATGCCCATGGCCACGCCCAAGGCAACCATGCCGGCCAGCGCAATGGTCCAAGGGCTAACTGAAGGCTTCAACACGCTCAGCCAACGTTAGCGAAAGGTCGCAAAGGTGTCATCGAGCTGGTTGATGAACACCTGCTTCGCCGAAGGCTCGATGAAGCTGGCTTCAAAGCTGTTGCGCGCCAGTGTGTAGGCCTCGGCAGCACCCAAGGGCAGCGCTGCAAAAGTCTGGGTGAAGTTGTCGTTCATGTAGCCGCCGAAATAAGCCGGGTCGTCTGAATTGACGGTGGCAGCGATCCCCGCAGACAGCAACTGACCGAGCGTGTGGCTGGCCAGATCAGGGAACACGCACAGCTTGAGGTTCGACAGCGGACAGACCGTCAGCGCGATGCGGTCTTGCGCCAGCCGCTGCATCAAGGCCGCGTCATGGGTCGACTGCACGCCGTGGTCAATGCGCTCAACCTTGAGCAGGTCCAGCGCCGTCCACACATACGCTGGCGGCCCTTCTTCGCCGGCATGCGCCACCAACCTGAACCCGAGCTGCCGGCAACGCGCAAAGACACGCGCAAATTTTTCAGGCGGATTGCCAACTTCGCCAGAGTCAAGACCGATGCCGACAATGTGGTCACTGAACGGCAGCGCCTGCTCGAGGGTGGCAAAGGCGTCTTCTTCGCTCAGATGTCGCAAAAAACACATGATCAGCAAACCGCTGACACCCAGCTCAGCCTTGGCGTCGACACAGGCACGGTGCAAACCCTTGACCACGGTTTCCATCGCCACGCCGCGCGCCGTGTGCGTCTGCGGGTCAAAGAACAACTCGGCGTGCAGCACGTGGTCTTCGGCTGCTTTGACGAAGTAGGCACGCGCCATGTCGTAGAAGTCTTGCTCGGTCAACAGCACACTGGCGCCGGCGTAATAAATATCCAGAAAGCTTTGCAGGTTGGTGAAGGCGTAAGCACTGCGCAACGCCTCCACGTTGGCGTAAGGCAAGCGCACACCATTGCGCTGGGCCAGGGCAAAAATCAGCTCAGGCTCCAGTGAGCCTTCAATGTGAATGTGCAGCTCCGCCTTCGGCATGCGCCTGAGCAGTTCAGGCAAGCGGTCGGCGGCAACAGGTCGAGTCAAGGTCATAGTCAGCTTTCAAAGACTGCACAGTGTCGTCGCAAACAAAAACAGCTGCCATAAGGCAGCTGTTTTTAACGTTTAGCAGTGACTCGCTCAGTTACCAGGTACCTTGCCTTCAACACCCTTGACGTAAGACTTCAGTCCACCCAAGAACTTGTCATCGGCAACCACGTCTTTGGCGATCAACACCTTGCCGGTGTTGTCCATGATGGGGCCCTTCCAGATGGCGAAGCTGCCATCCTTCAGACCGGCCTTGACTTCGTCGATACGTTTTTTCGTGGCCTCTGGCACGTCAGCGGCGATCGACACCATGTCAATCGCGCCTTCTTTCACGCCCCACCAAGCTTGACCTGTCGCCCATTTGCCCTCAAGTGCTTCGCCCACTGCTTTGACGTAGTACGGACCCCAGTTGATGATCGCTGAACCGAGGTGAGCCTTGGGGCCGTAGGCGGTCATGTCGGAGTCCCAACCGAAGGCGCGCTTGCCCATTTTCTCGGCAGTCTGCAACACGGCCGACGAGTCGGTGTTCTGGAACAGCACGTCAGCGCCGCCGTTGATCAGCGCAGTAGCGGCTTCGGTTTCTTTCGGTGGATTGAACCACTCGTTGACCCAGACAACTTTGGTCTTGACTTTCGGATTGACCGACTGCGCGCCCAGCGTGAAGCTGTTGATGTTGCGCACGACTTCAGGAATCGGCACCGAGCCGACCACGCCAAGCGTGCCGGTCTTGCTCATCTTGCCGGCGATGACGCCAGCCAGGTATGCGCCTTCGTAGGTGCGGCTGTCATAGGTGCGCATGTTGTCGGCGGTTTTGTAGCCGGTGGCATGCTCAAACTTGACGTCTTTGAAGTCAGCAGCGACTTTGAGCATCGGCTCCATGTAGCCAAAGGTCGTACCGAAAATCAGCTTGTTGCCTTGGCTGGCCATGTCGCGCAGGACGCGCTCGGCGTCGGCTGACTCAGGCACTTTTTCGACAAAGCTGGTGACGACTTTGTCGCCGTAAGCGGCTTCAACTGCTTTGCGGCCGTTGTCGTGCGCAAAGGTCCAGCCGCCGTCGCCGACCGGGCCGACGTAGGCAAAGGCAATTTTGAGAGGTTCCGCCTTGACCGGCGCAGCCACAGGAGCCGGCGCTGGTGGTTCTTCTTTTTTACCGCAGCCCACCAGGGCTGCGGCAGCCACTGCAGAAATTGCAGCGAACTTGAGCAAGGAACGTTTTTGCAAATCAGTCATGTCGACTCCAGTAGCGACGGTTACGAAAAATGAACCCTGTAAAGGGTTCGGAAAAAACACGGTAAAAAAACAATTCAACCCAGATCAGGCCCCCGGATGGAAAGGCTTGCCGATCGACGAAGGCATGTTCAGACGGATCCATTGCGGGTTGCGAGAGATTAGCACCAGCACCACGATAGTGGCCAGATAAGGCAACATCGTCAAAAACTGGCTCGGCATATCGACCCCCATGCCCTGCAAATGAAACTGCAGCATGGTCACGCCGCCGAACAGATAAGCACCAAGCAAAACACGTGCCGGACGCCACGTGGCGAAGGTGGTGAGCGCCAGCGCGATCCAGCCCTTGCCGGCGATCATGCCCTCGACCCACAAGGGTGTGTAGACCACCGACACATAAGCGCCCGCCAAACCGCACAGCGAGCCGCCGACCATCACCGCCGCCAACCGAATGCGCCGCACCGGATAACCCAGCGCGTGGGCTGACTCCGGACTCTCGCCAACCGAACGCAACACCAAACCAGCGCGTGTCCGGTACAAGAACCAGATCAGGCCAAACGTCAAAGCGATGGTCAGGTAGACCATCGGATGCTGGCGGAAAAATGCCGGTCCGAAAAACGGCAAGTCAGTCAGAAAAGGAATCGGGTAATGGTTTTGTTCCGGCAGTTTTTCTTGCACGTAGCGCGTGCCTGCAAAGGCGGAAAAGCCCGCCCCAAACAAGCTCAAGGCCAGACCCGTGGCGTACTGATTGGTGTTCAGCCAGATCACCAGCACACCAAACAAGCCTGCCAGCAACGCGCCCGCCAACATGCCCGCACCAAAGCCCAGCCAGCTGTTGCCGGTGTGCACGACGGTGGCAAAGCCGGCCAGCGCGGCGCACAGCATCATGCCTTCAGCACCCAGATTGACGATGCCGGCTTTCTCGTTGATAAGCAGCCCGAGGGCCGCAATCGCCAGCACGGTGCCGGCGCTCAGGGTGGCTGCGAGCAGCAAGGCCGTTGAGTCCATCAGCGAGCCCCCGATTTGATTTTGATGCGGTAAGCGATCAATGTGTCACAGGCCAGCAGGCTGAACAGCAGCAAGCCTTGGAACACACCGGTGAGAGATTTGGGCAGACCCAGACGCGACTGCGCCAATTCGCCACCAATGTAAAACATGCTCATGAGCAGTGCCGAAAAGACGATACCGACCGGGTGCAAGCGCCCGACAAAAGCCACGATGATGGCGGCAAAACCGTAGCCCGCCGGCACGTAGGGCGAGAGCTGGCCAATCGGGCCGGCGACTTCAAGCGCGCCAGCCACTCCGGCCGCACCGCCCGACACCAGCAGTGCCACCCACAAAGCCTTGCGTGAAGAAAACCCAGCGTAACGCGCCGCGGCTGGCGCCAGACCACCAACCTGCTGCGCAAAGCCCGCATAGGTACGGTACAAATAAAGCCACAGCGCGGCGGCGCCGGCCAAGGCGAGCAAGAAACCAATATTGACACGTGAGCCCGCCATCAGCCGGGGAATTTGCGTCACCGAATCGAAGCTTTTGGTTTGCGGAAAGTTGTAGCCCGCAGGGTCTTTCCAGGGGCCATACACGAGGTAACTCAGCACCATGTCGGCCACATACACCAGCATCAAACTGACCAGAATTTCGTTGGCATTGAAACGGTCCCGCAACAGCGCCGTGATGCCAGCCCAGAGCATGCCGCCTAGCGCCCCGGCCAACACAATGGCCGGAATGATCCAAGCACCGGTGGACTTGTCAGCCAGCATCGCCACGCCGCCAGCGGTCACCGCGCCGATGATGAATTGACCTTCAGCGCCGATGTTCCAAACGTTGGAACGAAAACACACCGCCAAGCCGAGCGCGATGATCAACAGCGGCGTGGCTTTGACCATCAACTCACCCAGCGCATAAGTGCTGCGAATGGGTTCCCAGAAAAACACCTGCAAACCCTGCAGCGGATTTTTCCCCAGTGCGATGAACAACAGCATGCCGATCACCACGGTGATCAAGAGCGCCAGCACCGGCGACAAATAACCCCAGGTGCGCGAGGCGTACGGACGCGCTTCAAGCTGTAGCCGAAGCTTGAAAAACTCAGCCATGTTGCGCTCCTTGTTCTGAAGCGGCATCTTGCCAAAGACCACTCATCCACAGGCCAACGCGCTCGACCGTGGCCTCTGCACGCGGCAGCGACGGCGAGGTTTGACCCTTGGCCATGACATACAGGCGGTCGCAAATTTCAAACAATTCTTCAAGCTCCTCACTCACCACCAAGACCGCACAACCGGCGTCGCGCAGCTTCAAAATTTCACCACGAATCTGCGCGGCCGCTCCGACGTCAACGCCCCAGGTCGGCTGCGAGACGATCAACAACTCGGGGCCAGCTTCGATCTCGCGACCAACGATGAATTTTTGCAAATTACCGCCCGACAAGGACCGCGCTGGCGCATGCGGCCCTCCGGTCTTGACGTTGAAGCGCTGGATGATGCCTTCCGCCTGCGCCTGCAAAGTGGCCAGCTGCAGCCAGCCACCACGGCCGACCGCATCGCGCCGCGTCAGCAACAGGTTTTGCGCGAGGCCGAGTGACGGCACAGCGCCGCGTCCCAGCCGCTCTTCAGGCACGAAATGCACGCCGCGGTCTCGGCGCTGCATTGGACCTTGTTTGCCGACAGGCTGGTCCTTGACTTGAATGGCATCAGCGGGTGCACGCGTGTCCTCACCTGACAACGCATAAAGCAGCTCTTTTTGGCCGTTGCCGGAAACACCCGCAATGCCAACCACCTCACCGGCCCGAACGTTCAGGCTGATGCTGTCCAAGTCAACACCAAACTGATCTTCACGCGCGAGGCTGAGCGCCCGCACCTGCAACACCACAGCACCGGCGTGCAAGGCACGGTGTTCCAGCGCTGGCGGCTCGGCGCCAATCATCAGTCGGCTCAATGAAGCGTTGGACTCTTGCTGCGGGTCACACACGCCAGTGACTTTGCCACCGCGCAGCACCGTGCAGGCGGTGCACAAGGCGCGAATCTCATGCAGCTTGTGGCTGATGTACAAAATACTGCACCCGCGCTCGGCCAACAGACGCAAGGTGACGAAGAGTTTTTCAACCGCCTGCGGTGTCAGCACCGAGGTCGGTTCGTCCAAGATCAACAACTTGGGATGGGTCAGCAGCGCGCGCACGATCTCGACCCGCTGGCGCTCACCCACGCTGAGCGTGTGCACAGGCCGCGACGGGTCGAGTTGCAGACCGTATTCTTCGGTGGTCGCGGCAATCTGCGCCGACACCGCAGCCAGACTCAACTGTTTGTCGAGCCCGAGCCAGACGTTCTCGGCCACGGTCAGCGTTTCAAACAAATTGAAATGCTGAAACACCATGCTGATGCCCAGCGCCCGCGCTTCTTGCGGATGACGAATCGTCACGGCCACGCCGTCGACCATGACGCTGCCGGCATCGGGCTTGACCGAGCCGTAAATGATCTTCATCAGCGTCGATTTGCCTGCGCCGTTTTCGCCCAACACGGCATGGATTTCGCCCGGTTGTACCGTCAGTGACACATCACTGTTGGCCACCACTGCAGGGTAGCTTTTGGTGATGCCGTACAGCTTCAGCCGCGGGCTGACCGGAGCCTGTTTATCCATTTTTAGGCTCTTCTTTTCGGAGCGCCATGGCCACAGCCTTCACCCGCTCGCGCAGCCACTTGGCGGAGTTGGAGGCGTGTGAGCGTTCGTGCCAGAGCTGGTAATACATCATGCGGGGAAATTCTATCGGGCAAGGCAATATCTTCAACGGCAGCGCCTCGCTGTAACGTTCGCAATACTGCCGTCCGGTGGTCAGTACGAGCAAGCTTGATGCCACCATCGCAGGGATCAGCCCAAAGTGCGGGCAGCGCGCCATGATGTTGCGCTGCAGGCCAAGATGTTCTAGGTGGTCGTCGATCACGCCTTTGGCCCCGAGGTGCGTTGCCGTGGGCGCAATGTGCTCGGCTTCGAGCCAGCTCTTGGCGTCCCAGCCACGCCGCACAGCCGGGTGCTCACGTGACACCAGACACACCACCTCGTCGCCAAACAGCCGCCCCATGTGCAGGTCGTCCGGCGGCGCGGCCCAGTTGCCGATGACGATGTCAATGTCGCCCTGGGCCAAGTGCGCGCGGTAATCGGATTCAGGCGACAAGGCCCGCATTTCAATCCGGCAGTGCGGCGCTTGCGATTTGATTTGCGCGACCAGCTGCGGCAAAAACAGCGGGTCGAGGTAGTCGCTGGCCGCCAGACTGAAAACGGTTTTGGCGGTGGCTGGATCAAAACCACGGGCATCGCTGAACATCACCTCGGCGGCCCGCAAAATGCTGGCCGATGGCTCGATCATGCGCAGACCCGCATCGGTCGGCACCATGCCGGCGCCTGAGCGCACCAACAAGGGGTCACCCGCCAAATCACGCAGGCGACGCAGCGCCGCGCTGACGGCGGGTTGGTACATTCCAAGACGGATGGCGGCGCGCGAAACGCTGCGTTCTGTGAGCACGGTGTTCAAGACCCTGATGAGATGGAGGTCTATCTTGTCGAAAAGCGCCTGATCATTCATACCGGTTTAACCATGCGAGTGATATGCCGATCCGTATGCCGACGTTTGCTTGATTGTTTACCCTGATCCTTCTATGCCCACCCCCAATAGTCAAACCATTCAGTTCCTGAGGCGCGGCGAAGTCGTGACGCTGAGCAATGTACCACCCACCCGCACGCTGCTAGAGGTCTTGCGCGAAGACTTGGGCTTCACCGGCACCAAAGAAGGCTGCGGCGAAGGCGACTGCGGTGCCTGCACCGTGGTGCTCGGAGAAGCCGACGGCGAGCAGCTGACCTTCAAAGCCGTCAACAGCTGCATCCGCATGGCGCATTCGGTTCATGGGCTGGCGCTGTGGACGGTGGAAGACCTCAGCGGAGCGAACACAGCCAACCAACACCCGGCACAAGAAGCGATGGTCCAGTGCCACGCCTCGCAATGCGGTTTTTGCACGCCCGGTTTTGTCATGAGCCTGTTTGGCATGTACCAGAACCACGTCCTGCAGGGCCAGTCCATCACCCGCGAGCTCGCCCAAACGGAGCTCTCTGGCAACCTGTGCCGCTGCACCGGCTACCGGCCGATTTTGGATGCCGCGCAAAAAATGGCGGACTATCCAGTAGTCCGGCTAGACCAGCCCACCATCACTCGCCAACTGGCCGGGATTCAGCCGCAAGCGCCTGACGCCAACAGCCCCTACAAAGCCTACCAAATGCCCGGCACGCTGGCAGAGTTGCTGACTGCCCGCTCCGCGCAGCCCAAAGCCCAACTGGTGGCCGGCTGCACGGATGTTGGGCTGTGGGTGACCAAGATGCACAAGCAGTTTGATGCCGTGATCGACGTCACCCGCGTGGCCGAACTCCGGCGCATTGAACAACAAGGCGGCGACTGGGTGATTGGCGCTGCCGCCACTTTGCAAGACGCCTTTACCGCCTTGCTTAAAAGTTGGCCAGAGCTCACCACTTTTGCTGCGCGCTTTGCCGGTTTGCCGGTGCGCAACTCGGGCACGCTGGGCGGCAACGTCGCCAACGGCTCACCCATCGGCGACTCCATGCCGCTGCTGATTGCCCTGAAAAGCCGCATCGTGCTGGCCAGCGTGCGCGGTGAGCGCGAAATGCCGTTGGAAGACTTCTACACCGGCTACCGCGAAAACCTACTGGCGGCGGACGAAGTGGTGGCGTTTATCAAAGTACCTGCGTCTACCCGCTCTGCTTCACAGACTTCTTTGCTGCGTGCCTACAAAATCTCCAAGCGCTACGACGACGATATTTCAGCCGTCTGTCTGGTGCTGAATCTGACGCTGGATGGCGGCGTCGTCAGTGATATTTCCATTGGTGCAGGGGGTGTCGCTGCCACGCCGGTGCGCGCCCGGCAGACTGAGGCCGCGCTGCGTGGTCAGCCGTGGTCGCAAGCCAGCGTGCAAACGGCCACGCTGACCTTGCGCGCTGAGTTCGAACCGATTTCGGACATGCGCGCATCGTCCACATATCGCCAGCAAGTACTGGGCAATCTGCTGCAACGCTTCTGGCTAGAAAGCCAAGGCGAGCAACACATCAACCTCGAAGCTTTCAAGCTGGAGGCACTGACATGAACGCCCCCGACAAACTAGTCGTCCGGTCAACGGCCGCCGGTCAATCGCATTTTCACGAAAGTGCCAGAGCGCAAGTCGCCGGTGCAGCGAACTACATAGACGACATCCCTGAAGTCAAAGGCACGCTGTTCGCAGCGCCCATTTTGTCCGCCGTGGCGCACGGAAAATTATTGGGCGTCGATGCCGCAGCTGCGCTGGCCATGCCCGGCGTGCGCGGCGTGGTGCTGGCAGCCGACGTGCCGGGTGATCCGCTGCTGGCGACTTTTGTGCACGACGAACCGGTCTTTGCGCTGGACGTGGTCGAGCACGTCGGCCAAGTCATCGGCCTCGTGGTGGCTGACACGGTGATGCAGGCTAGACACGCAGCCCGCAAAGTGGTGCTGAACATTGAAGCCTTGCCCGCCGTGTTGACCGTGCAAGAAGCACTTGCCGCGAAAAATTTCGTACTCCCACCGGTGGTGGTGAGGCGCGGTGCGGCTGACCTTGCCTTGGCACGCGCGCCGCACACCTTGAACGGCTCGCTGGAAGTCGGCGGCCAAGAGCATTTTTACCTCGAAGGCCAGATCGCCTATGTGCTGCCGCAAGAGCAGAACCAGTGGCTGGTGTATGCCAGCACGCAGCATCCTGGCGAGGCTCAGCACTGGGTCTCACACGCGCTTGGTATTGACAACAACGCGGTGCGCGTCGAATGCAGGCGCATGGGCGGCGGCTTCGGCGGCAAAGAAACCCAAAGCGGCCACATGGCCGTCTGGGCGGCCTTGGCCGCACGCAAATTCGGCAAGCCGGTCAAGCTGCGCATGGACCGCGACGACGACTTCCTGGTCACCGGCAAAAGGCATCCGTTTGCCTACGAGTACACGGCTGGCTTTGACGACAGCGGCAGACTCTGCGGCTTACAATTGATGATGGCCGCGAACTGCGGCTTCAGCGCTGACTTGAGCGGACCGGTCGCGGACCGCGCTATTTTTCATGCCGACAACGCCTACTTTTTGGAAGACGTCGACATCACTTCTTACCGCTGCAAAACGAACACCCAAAGCCACACCGCGTTTCGCGGCTTCGGTGGGCCGCAGGGCATGATCGTCATC
>CANFSO010000057.1 GCA_947449895.1 Comamonadaceae bacterium | reverse complement strand
GTGGCGTGAAGCTGGCGAAGCCGCTCAAAAGGGTAGGGCTGCAGGCGTGAGAGCAGAGGATTCATCTGGGCATTATCGAGGATGGGAATTGGTTTGGCAGCCGTTCGTATCGGCACCTATAATTTTTTACTCACTGTTTGCCGTCCCACCACTTGAAAAATACCTCGCTGCCTTCGGATCCTTCTACTCATACAGGCACGCTGTTCGGCATTTGGTGGCTTCTAGGACTTTATGTCTTGGTCTGGGTACTTGCTCGCGGCATGACCGACAGCAACCTAGACCACTACGCCGACATGTTGGAAAACTACGCATGGGGGCAAAACATGGCGTGGGGAAGCACCAAGCACCCGCCACTGTTTGCCTGGGTCACGGGGCTCTGGTTTGATATTTTCCCGACCCAAGACACGGCCTATTACCTGCTGTCGTATTTGAACGTGGCGATTGGACTGCTCGGGGTTTACCGCTTGGCGCATGCCTTGCGTCTGCCTGACTTGGCCTTGGCAAGTGTCATGTTGCTCTGCATGGCTTTCCCGTACAGCACCTTGGCCTCGAAGTTCAATGCCAATGCCATTTTGCTCAGTGTGTGGCCTTGGGTGGCCGTGGCTTGGCTTCACAGCGTGCGCAACGTCGGTAGGTCGGGCTGGCTTTGGTCTGCGGCTTTGGGTCTGTTGAGCGCGTTGGCAATGCTCGGCAAATATTACAGCGGTGTGTTTTTGCTGGGCATTTTCTTGGCGGCTTGGGCCAGTCAGGCAGGACGCCATTGGCTTGTCACGCGCAAGCCTTGGTTGGCCTTGCTTGTCTTTGGGATGTGCCTGCTGCCGCATCTGCAATGGCTGCATGCGCACGATTACGTCACGTTGCGCTATGTCGGCGAACAAGGCGCCAAAGATGGTACGGACTGGCCGCAGTTGTACAAGTTTGCAATTGCCCCAATGGCTTATTGGCTGCTGCCTTGGCTCTTGTGTGCATGGCTTTGTGCGCCAGGACAACCCAGCTTGCTGGAGCGTCTGCGGGGTTGGCCATTGCGTTTGCTGCGTTGCTGGTTACCGCAAGGCCGAGATGACACCTTGTTTTGGCTGGCCATGCTCCCTGGCTTGATCACCTTGGTGTTTGGCGTGACGGGATTTGTGGCGCTGTCATTGCCTTGGGCGATCCCTGTTGGCTTCGGATTTTCTTTGTTATGGCTGCGCAATCTGACAGCCGCACAGACCGATACGAACGGCATCGCCAAGATGACCAACAGACTTCGACGCTACACGCTGGCTTGGTGTCTTTTGGTGCTGCTGATCAGCCCTTTGTTCGCTTGGTATCAGGCCGTTGAAGGCTCATACAGTCATTACATGCCGCGGCGTGAAGCGGCCAGTGAACTGCTCAAAGGTTGGCATGAAAGACACCCAGAGCAGCCCCTGCGTTGGGTGGGTGGCGCTTGGGCTGAAAACGCGCTGTTGGCTTTTTATGGCGATGATTCCATACAAGTTGTGCCCGGCGTTCCCGATCAATTTCCCGCCACGGTCAATCCAGTGGCCAACTGGGATCAACAGGGCGGTTTGTTGCTGTGCCCGATGGGCGAGCTTGAAAAACCTGCCGGTACCGATTGCCCACAAAAAATGCAAACTTGGCTTCAGGCCAAAGGCCAGACCGCTGACGTGATTCGCATCACCGTCCACAGCCAAGGGTTTTGGTTCCCCAAGCGGGTGCCTTTCACCTATGTGGCTTTCGACTATTTACCCATGCGCCCTTGAGCGTTTTCGCCCCAGGCTCAACCGTTTTGACACTTCTGGGCTCGGGTAATAATCAAGGCTATTTCTCCAATTTGGGTTTGCCGTGCGTCTCAACTCCATCAAGCTCTCCGGTTTCAAATCGTTCGCTGAGCCTACCAACTTCGTGTTGCCGGGTCAGCTCGTCGGTGTGGTCGGCCCGAACGGCTGCGGCAAATCCAACATCATGGATGCCGTGCGCTGGGTGCTGGGCGAAAGCAAAGCCTCTGAGTTGCGTGGCGAGTCGATGCAGGACGTTATCTTCAGCGGCACCACCACCCGAAAGTCGGCCAGCCGCGCCAGCGTTGAGCTGGTGTTTGACAATGCCGACCACCGCGCTGGCGGTCAATGGGGCCAGTTCGCCGAGATCGCCGTCAAGCGCGTTTTAACGCGCGACGGCACGTCTAGTTACTACATCAACAACCAGCCGGTGCGTCGCCGTGACGTGCAAGACGTGTTTCTCGGCACCGGCCTCGGCCCACGCGCCTACGCCATCATTGGTCAGGGCACGATCAGCCGCATCATCGAGTCCAAGCCTGAAGAGCTGCGCCTGTTTCTGGAAGAAGCGGCCGGCGTCTCCAAGTACAAAGAGCGCCGCCGCGAGACCGCCAACCGGCTGTCGGACACGCGTGAAAACCTGACCCGCGTGGATGACATCTTGCGCGAGTTGAACGCCAACCTGGAGAAGCTTGAAAAGCAAGCCGAAGTCGCCATGCGCTACAACACGCTGCAAGCCGACGGCTCACTCAAGCAGCATCAGCTGTGGTTCATGAAGCGCACCGAGAGCGAGGCCGATCAGTCCAAGGTCAAGGCCGATTCTGAAAAAGCCGTGAACGACTTGGAAAGCCGCGTGGCCGATTTGCGCCACATCGAGGCTGACCTCGAAACCGTTCGGCAGGCGCACTACACCGCCGGCGATCAAGTCAATCAGGCGCAAGGCAAGCTCTACGAAGCCAGCGCTGAAGTCGGTCGGCTTGAAGCCGAAATCCGCTTTGTGGTCGATGGCCGCATGCGCGTCGAGCAACGCTTGGCGCAACTCAAAGAGCAAACCGCCCAGTGGGCGACGCGCCAAGAAGACGCGGCAGTTGAAACCGAAAGTTTGGCCGGGCAAGCGGTTGATGCGGAAGAAAAAGCCGAGTTGCTGGCGGCCCAAACTGAAGACCGCGTCGGTCAATTGCCCGCGCTTGAAGAAGCCTTGCGCAGCGCGCAAACCCAGGCCAACCAGCAGCGCAGCAGCGTGGCGCAGGTGCAGCAGCAAATCCAAGTCTTGGCCGCTGACCAACGCAACATTGAAGAACAAAGCCGCGCCTTCAGTACCCGGCGTGAACGCTTGCAGGCCGACCGCAATGCGCTGAATGCCCCGGACGAAGCCCGCTTGGTGAACTTGGCCGAGCAGTTCAAAACCGCGCAAGAAAGCCAGGAAATGGTCGAAGCGGTGCTGCATGATTTGACCGACAGCGTGCCGCAGCTCGACCAAGACCGGCGCGAAAAGCAGCAGGTGGTGAACAGCGAATCAGCCCGTCAATCAGCGCTGTCAGCGCGCATGGAAGCGCTCAAAGCGCTGCAAGAAAAAGTCAAAACTGATGGCAAGCTCAAGCCTTGGCTGGCCAAGCACGGGCTGGATTCTTTGCAGGCTTTGTGGAGCCGCATCAACGTGGAACAAGGCTGGGAAAACGCGCTCGAAGCCGCATTGCGCGAGCGCTTAGGCGCGCTGGAAGTCAGCCGTCTGGACATGGTGCGCGGCTTTGCCGGCACCGATGGTCGCGATGCACCGCCGGCCAAACTGTCGTTTTACGCTGTGCCCATGGCCGGTGCTGCGGCGCGCGCGGGCACCGCAGGCTTGCGACCATTGGCTGATTTTCTGCGATTGTCGGACGCCGGCCAAAGCGCTTTGTTGGCTGATTGGCTGCAAGGCTGCTACACCGCAGCCAGTCTGGACGAGGCGCTGAGCGCTCGCACCAAGCTGCAGGCTGGCGAGGTTATTTACGTGCAGGGCGGCCACGCTGTGACGCAACACAGCGTGAGTTTTTATGCGCAAGATTCTGAGCAAG
This sequence comes from Comamonadaceae bacterium, assembly GCA_947449895.1. Classification (GTDB taxonomy): domain Bacteria; phylum Pseudomonadota; class Gammaproteobacteria; order Burkholderiales; family Burkholderiaceae_C; genus Polaromonas. Next base: position 11,159 of record CANFSO010000057.1, on the reverse strand, counting down.
CCGGCCTGCTCGCACGCGCCCAAGAGATTGACAACTTAGAGAAGCAGTTGCGCGCACAAGCGCTGATTGGCGATGAAGCCCGCAGTGCGCTGCAACGAGCTGAAGCGGTTTACGCTGACGCGGCCCAACGTTTGGTGTCGGCCCGCCGTGATGCCGCTGAAGGCCAGAGCCGCACGCATGGCCTGCAGGTTGAAGTGCTGCGCTTGACACAGCTGGCTGAGCAAACCCGTGCCCGCAGCGAACAAATTCAGGGCGATCTGCAAGAAATTGATGCGCAGATGGACGAACTGCAAGAGCGCCGCGTGACCGCTGAAGGGCGCTTTGAAGAACTCGACATGCAACTGGCTGACAGCCAGGAGCGCCACGCCCAACTGGACGATCGCGTGATCGATGCTGAGCGCAAGCTCAATGAGTCGCGCGAACAACAACGCACCCTGGAGCGGCAAGCGCAAGAAGCGCAATTCGCGCTGCGCAGCTTGGCGTCGCGTCGTGACGAATTGGCCCGTTCGATTCAAATCGCCGCGCAGCAAGCAGCGTCTTTGGCCGACGAAGAGCAACGCGCCAAAGATGAACTGTCGCGCTTGACCGATGCGGCCGCGCAAGCCGGTTTGCAAAACGCGCTGAGCGTCAAACTTGAACGGGAGGCCGACCTGGGTGCCAAGCGCAGCCAGTACGACGACCTCAGCGCCAAGCTGCGCGCCAGCGATGAACGCCGCTTGCAACTGGAACGCGAGTTGGACCCGCTGCGCCAGCGCATCACTGAATTCCAACTCAAAGAACAGGCGGCACGTCTGGGCTTTGAGCAGTACGCGCAACTCTTGACGGACGCTCAGGCTGATTTGGCTGCAGTCCAGCTGTCGATAGAAACTGGCAACGTCCGGCTGACAGGCCTACAGGGCGAAATTGACCGCATCAACCGTGAGATTCAATCGTTGGGTGCCGTCAATCTGGCTGCGCTGGATGAACTCAGCGCAGCCCGCGAACGCAAAGGATTTTTGGACTCGCAGGTGGCCGACTTGACCGAAGCCATGACGACGCTGGAAGACGCCATCAAGAAGATCGACGTTGAAACGCGTGAGCTGTTGTCGAGCACCTTTGAAGTGGTGAACGGCCACTTTGGCAAGATGTTTCCCGAGCTTTTTGGCGGCGGCAATGCGCGCTTGGTCATGACCGGCGAAGAAATTTTGGACGCCGGCGTGCAGGTCATGGCGCAGCCACCCGGCAAGAAAAATCAAACCATTCACTTGCTCTCCGGCGGTGAAAAAGCCCTCACGGCGATCGCCCTCGTGTTCGCTATTTTTCAACTCAACCCAGCCCCGTTTTGCTTGCTCGACGAAGTCGACGCACCGCTCGACGACGCCAATACAGAGCGCTATGCCAAGCTGGTCGCCAGCATGAGCAAGTCGACGCAGTTCCTGTTCATCAGCCACAACAAGATCGCCATGGAAATGGCTGAGCAATTGATCGGCGTGACCATGCAGGAGCAGGGCGTTTCGCGCATTGTGGCGGTCGACATGGAAGCGGCTCTGGGCTTTTCAGAAACACTCACCGCATGATGTCACTACAAATCAGTTTGGCTATTCTTGGTGTTCTCGTGTTGGCTGCTGTGTTGCTGCATGGCACGTGGTCTTCGCGCAAAAACCTGCCCAAGCAAGCCAGCCAAGATGGCAATGCAGGGGGGGGGAGCTCGAACAATTCACCACCAGTTGGCCACTCAAACGAACGCCAAGAACCGGCTTTCGACAACAGCCTTGAGGCCCTGACCACACTCACCTCACCTGAGAAAAAAGCCGGCCTCGACGCCTTGATAGATGTGATTGCGCCCATCGCCATTGAGTCGCTAGTCTCGGGTGAGGCCGCACTCGCCGCCATGCCGGCAACGCGCCGTGCGGGCAGCAAGCCATTCGCTGTTGAGGGCCTGAGTGTTGAAACCGGTGAATGGGAAGCGCCCACGGCAGGTCAGCGCTACAGCGCTTTTCAAGCGGGCGTGCAACTGGCCAACCGAACGGGTGCACTGAACCAGATTGAATACTCAGAGTTCGTGATGAAGGCGCAAGCCTTTGCTGACGCCGTTCTGGGCGAGCCGGAGTTTCCCGAGATGCATGATGAAGTGGCCCGTGGGCGTGAGTTGGACCAATTTGCCGGCCAGCACGATGCCCAATTGAGCTTTACCCTGCGTGCCTCGAGCACCGCCTGGAGCCCCGGCTATGTGCAGCAAAATGCCGCACGGCTGGGCTTCGTGGCGGGTGCTATTCCTGGCCGCATGGTGCTGCCGGGTGCGCAGGGGCAGGCCCCCATTTTGGGCTTGTCGTTTGACAGCCAAGCCGCGATGGCTGAAGACCCGGAGCAAACAGCCCTGCGCGAGGTCACGCTGTCGCTGGATGCGCCCCAAGTCTCCCGCAGCGAGCAACCTTTTGCGCGCATGTGCGAGGCAGCACTGGCGCTGGCAACCGCCATGGACGGTGTCATCATCGACGACAACGGCAGCCGCATTCGGGCCGAAGCCATGGAGGGAATCCATGCTGATCTCGAGAAGCTTTACGACACGCTAGATGCGCGTGAACTGTCTGCCGGTTCGATGCTGGGCAGGCGTCTTTTTTCTTGAACACCGCCGATCTTGACTTCCGATACTGTTGATCTCTTTTCCGACACGGCACTGGCCGAACGCGTGCAAACGCTGCGCCAGCAACTGCAACACCATGGTCACCGTTACTACGTGCTCGACGAGCCGGAAATTCCGGACGTCGAATACGACCGACTGTTCACTGAGCTGCAAGCACTTGAACTGGCTCACCCGGAGCTGAGCAGCGCCGACTCTCCTACTCGCCGCGTCGGTGGTGCTCCGCTAGTGCAATTCGCCAGCGTGCGCCACGCCGTGCCGATGCTGAGTATTCGCACCGAAACCGACACCCTCGCGACAGGCGCTGAAAACTTCGATGCGCGCGTGCGCCGTGAGCTGGGCTTGACGCCAAGCGATCCGCCGGTGGCGTACGTGGCCGAACTCAAGTTCGATGGGCTGGCCATGAACTTGCGCTACGAAAACGGCGTGTTGGTCAGCGCCGCGACGCGTGGTGACGGTGAGGTCGGCGAAGATGTGACGCAAAACATCCGCACGATTCGTCAGATCCCACTGCGTTTGAATGCCGCCGCCGTTGATATTCCGCCCGTTTTGGAAGTGCGCGGTGAGGTCTACATGCGGCGCGACGAGTTCGAAGCTCTGAATGAGCGCCAACGTGAAAAAATAGCGCATGGCGCCAAGGGTGAAAAAACCTTTGTCAATCCACGCAATGCGGCTGCCGGTGGTGTGCGTCAATTAGACCCGGCGATTGCAGCCCAAAGGCGGCTGAGCTTTTTTGCCTACGGGCTGGGCGAGGTCACGCCTGCAACCCAAGGCGGGCCTGAGTTCAACACGCACTATGACTTGTTGATGACCCTCAAGGCTTGGGGCTTCCCGGTGGCGGAGCAAACCAAAGTCGTGCGCGGTGCCCCCGAACTGGTCGCGTTTCATCAGCACATGGGCGAGACCCGCGACCAACTGCCTTACGACATTGATGGTGTGGTTTACAAAGTCAACGCGCTGGCTTTGCAACGCCAGATGGGCTTTGTGACGCGCGAACCACGTTGGGCCGTGGCCCACAAATACCCGGCGCAAGAGCAACTCACCACCGTCCTCGGCATCGACGTGCAAGTCGGTCGTACGGGCAAACTCACCCCGGTGGCGAAGCTGGCACCGGTGTTTGTCGGTGGCGTGACTGTCACCAATGCGACGCTGCACAACGAAGACGAAGCGCGGCGCAAGGATGTGCGCATTGGCGACACGGTGATCGTCAGGCGTGCAGGCGATGTGATTCCAGAAGTCGTCAGTGTGGTGCTTGAAAAGCGTCAGGGGCAGGCCGAACAGTTCACCATGCCGCGCCAATGCCCGGTGTGTGGATCGGCTGCTGTGCGGGAAGAAGGCGAGGCCGATTACCGTTGTACAGGCGGGCTGTTCTGCGGCGCTCAGCGCAAAGAAGCCATCTTGCATTACGCGCATCGACGCGCGGTCGAGGTCGATGGCTTGGGTGACAGGCTGGTCGAGGTATTGGTGGATGCCAACATCATTCGCACGCTGCCCGACCTGTATCGGTTGGGTTTGACATCTTTGGCCGGGCTGGACCGGATGGCCGACAAGTCCGCCAACAACTTGTTAGAGGCGATTGAGAAATCCAAGCAAACGACCTTGCCGCGCTTCATGTTTGGTCTCGGTATTCGCCATGTGGGCGAGGCTACGGCCAAGGCTTTGGCGCGCTACTTTGGCAAGCTTGATGCCATCATGAACGCCAGCGAGGAAGCGCTGCTAGAGGTGGATGACGTCGGTCCGGTGGTGGCGCAAAGCATCCGCACCTTCTTTGACCAAGCGCACAACCGCGAAGTGGTCGAGCAGTTGCGCGCCTGCGGTGTGACTTGGGAGGAGGGCGAGCCGGCAGAACGCGCACCACAGCCGCTGTCTGGTAAAACCTTTGTCATCACCGGCACACTGCCAACGCTGGGCCGCGACGAAGCCAAAGACAAAGTCGAAGCCGCAGGCGGTAAAGTCGCTGGCTCGGTCAGCAAAAAAACCGATTACGTGGTGGCCGGCGCGGAAGCTGGTAGCAAGCTCACCAAGGCGCTGGAGCTCGGCGTCAAGGTGATCGACGAAAACCAACTGATGGAGTTACTCAATGGCGGTGCATGAGATTTTGAAAATGGGCGATGCGCGTTTGCTGCGCGTCGCACCAGCGGTGACTGCGTTCGACACCGATGAATTGCATTTGTTGGTGGCTGACATGTTCGACACCATGGCCGCCGCCGATGGCGCGGGCCTTGCCGCACCTCAAATTGGCGTTGACTTGCAACTGGTTATTTTTGGCACGGATGAGATCAATCCGCGCTACCCAGATGCACCGTTGATCCCGCGCACGGTGTTGCTCAATCCGGTCATCACGCCTATCGGTGATCAAGAGGAAAACGGCTGGGAAGGTTGTTTGTCCGTGCCGGGTTTGCGCGGCTTGGTGCCGCGTTTTTCAAAAATTCGCTATACCGGCTTTGATCTGTACGGCGATGCGATTGACCGCACCGTTGAGGGTTTTCATGCGCGCGTGGTGCAACACGAATGCGATCATTTGATCGGCAAGCTGTACCCGATGCGCGTCAAAGATTTCTCGCAGTTTGGGTACACCGAGGTGTTGTTTCCCGGGCTGGATGCCGGGCAAGACGATTGAGGCCACCATGTCAGTTCAAGATTTATACCGAAGCAAACGTTGCACCTCTGCCGATGCACTGGAGCATCTGCAGGATGGCGACTTCATCATCGTGCCGACAGGTGTGGGTGAGCCGCCCGCCTTGCTGACGGAATTGTCAGAGCAGCGCAGGCGATTTCACGACATCAAAGTGGGCCAGATTTTGGCGGTGCGCAAGTTCGCCTATTTCGATCCCGAAACTGCTGAGCATGTCCGGCATGTCGCTTTTTTCTATGGCGCAGCTTCGCGTGCTGGCGGCATTGCCGGTTGGACGGACTTCATCCCCAGCTATTTCTCAGAAATGCCGAGCTTGATTGGGCGTGGTCAGATGGCGGCAGATGTGGTGATGGCGATGGCTTCGCCCATGGACGAGGATGGTTATTTCTCCCTCAGTCTGGGGGCTGACTACACCATGGCTGCCATCAAAAAAGCACGTGCGGTCGTGCTCGAGGTCAACCCGAACGTGCCCTACGCGCTGGGCAATTGTCATGTGCATATCTCGCAGGTGACGGCTTTGGTTGAGAGCAGTGATGCGGTGTTGGAAGTGGGGTTGCCAAAGATCGGTCCGGTGCAAGAGGCCATCGGTAAATATGTGGCCGACATGATTGACGACGGCTCGACCTTGCAGATTGGTTACGGCGGCATTCCCGATGCCGTTGTGATGCAGCTGACGTCCAAGCATGACCTGGGTATTCACACAGAAATGATCGGCGATGGCATCTTGACGCTGATTGAAAGTGGCGCTGTGACCAACCGTAAAAAGAACTATCTGCCAGGAAAAACCATTGCGACTTTTGCGCTGGGTTCGCAAAAGTTGTACCGCTACATGGACCGCAACCCCGGCCTCGAAATGCACCCGGTCGATTTCACCAACGATCCTTACTTGGCCGCACAAAACGACAATCTGATGACCATCAATGCGACCTTGCAGATCGATCTTCTGGGCCAATGCGGTTCTGAAAGTTTGGGGCATTTGCCGTATTCCGGCACGGGCGGTCAATCTGATTTTGTGCGGGCCGCCAACCGCTCGCGCGGCGGTAAGTCATTCATCGTGTTGCCATCAACAGCCAAGGACGACAGCATCAGCCGCATCGTTCCGGTGCTGTCGCCGGGCACCCATGTCAGCACCAGCAAGAACGACATCAACTATGTGGTGTCGGAGTTTGGCGTGGCGCAGTTGCGCGGCAAATCGGCCAAGCAACGGGCGGCTGAGTTGATTGCCATTGCCCACCCGAATTTTCGGGCTGAGTTGACGCTGGCCGCCCAGCGCATTCATTTGATGTGATGGGCTGAGAGCTCAGCCAGGCCACTTGCTTCAGGTTTTCAAAGCCTCAAGCAGCTCGGTCTCGATCGCAATTTGCGCTCTGTTTTGCTGCAGTTCCGGCCCTTCAATCAAGAAGGTGTCTTCAACGCGTTCGCCCAGCGTCGTGACTTTGGCGAGTTGTAGATTGATGCGGTGACGGGCCAGCACGCGGGCGATTGAATAAAGCAGGCCGACGCGGTCGCTGGCCGACACGCTGAGCAACCAGCGCTGACCTTTTTCGTCAGGACGTAGATCGACTCGGGGAGCAATTGGGAAGCTCTTGACGCGCCTAGAGACGCGACCTTTACCGGCGGGTAGCAACGGTCCAACGACACCAATCGCACGCACCAGTTCTGCTTCAACCATGGCGACCTGTTCGCGGTAATGCTCGGTCAAGGTTGGGCTGATGACCTGGAACGTGTCGAGCGCATAGCCGTTGTGGGCCGTGTGAATTTTGGCGTCCAAAATGCTCAACCCAGCTTCTTCGAAATAGCCGCAAATGCGCGCGAATAAATCGGGGGCATCAGGCGTGTAAACCAACACTTGCATGCCTTCACCGGCTGATGACCGACGCGCCCGAACCACAGACTTGCCCGTGCCGACATGGCGAGACAACTGGCGTGCGTGCCAAGCGATGTCGGCGGCTTCGTGGCGCATGAAATAGCTCACGTCCAAAGTTGCCCAAAGCGCTTTGTGCGACTCAAAAGGCTCGGCATGCAGCGCCAGCATGGTCAAGGCTTCGCGCTTGCGTGACTCGACTTCTGCACGTGGGTCTGGTGCCCCGCCGCCCAACACACGCAAGGTGTAGCGGTACAGGTCTTCCAGCAGTTTGCCTTTCCATGCGTTCCAGACTTTCGGGCTGGTGCCACGAATATCCGCCACGGTCAGCAGGTACAAAGCCGTCAGGTAGCGCTCGTTGCCGACGCGCTGGGCAAAGGCCGCGATGACTTCCGGGTTGCTCAGGTCTTCTTTCTGGGCGATGCGGCTCATGCTCAGATGCTCGCGCACCAAAAACTCAATAAGTTGCGCGTCTTCCGTGGCGATGCCATGTTGGCGGCAGAAGGTGCGAACGTCTTTGCAGCCCAATTCGGAGTGGTCGCCGCCGCGACCTTTGGCGATGTCATGAAACAGCGCTGCCGCGTACAAAATCCATGGCCGATCCCAACCCGCCGCCAGTTGCGAGCACATCGGGTATTCGTGCGAATGCTCGGCCATGAAAAAGCGCCGCACATTGCGCAGCACCATCAAGATGTGCTGGTCGACTGTGTAGACATGAAAGAGGTCGTGCTGCATCTGCCCGACGATCTGGCGGAACACCCACAAATAACGACCCAACACAGAGGTTTGGTTCATCAGCCGCATGGCGTGCGTGATGCCTTCGTCCTGCTGCAAAATTTTCCGAAAAGTATCGCGATTGACTGGGTCGCGGCGAAATTTAGCATCCATCACGCCACGAGCGTTGTACAGCGCTCTGAGCGTCCGTGCTGACAGCCCGTTGACGCCTGTCGTGGTCTGAAAAATCAAAAAAGTTTCCAGAATCGCGTGCGGCTCGCGCACATACAAATCATCACTAGCGACTTCAATGCGGCCAGCTTTTTCAAAAAAACGTTCGTTGAGCGGTCGCAGCGGCTGCGGGTTGGGGTTCAAGCGCTCTTCAATATTCAGCAGCAAAATTTGGTTCAGCTGGGTCACTGCTTTGGCGGCCCAGTAGTAGCGGCGCATCAGCGATTCACTGGCGCGGCGTGGCAGTCTGGAGCCGTCAGGTGCTTGGCTCGAATAGCCAAAGGATTCGGCGACAACGGTTTGCAAGTCGAAGACCAAGCGGTCTTCACGACGGCCAGCCAGCAGGTGCAATCGGGCACGGATCAAACTCAGCAAAGATTCATTGCTTTTGATTTGTCGCACTTCGAACGCAGTGGCCAACCCATTGCGTGCCAGTTCATCCCAAGACTTGCCGAGACCCGCAGCGCGGGCCACCCAGAGCACCACTTGCAAGTCGCGCAGGCCGCCAGGGGATTCTTTGCAGTTAGGTTCTAAGGCGTAAGGGGTGTCTTCAAACTTGTTGTGACGTTGGCGCAGTTCCAGCGTTTTGGCCACAAAAAAAGCTTGTGGGTCAATGGCTGCGTCAAGTTGCGCACGCAGTTGGGTGAAGTTGTCTTTGGACCCGGCCACCCAGCGCGCTTCAAGCAGCGAGGTTTGCACGGTCACATCTTTGGCGGATTCTTCAATGCATTCGGCCAGGGTGCGGACGCTGGAGCCAATCTCCAACCCGCAGTCCCAGCAACTGCCAATGAAGTTCTCTATCCGGGTTTTGAGGCTGGTGCCGTCGTTCTGCGACTGATCGACGGTGTCGACATCTATCTGCGTGCCGTCGGGCAGCAGCAGCAGCACATCAACGTCTGAGTTGGGAAACAACTCTCCCCGGCCATATCCACCGACAGCGATCAATGTGCAGTCAGCGCCGAAGCCGGCGCGCTGCCAAAGTTGCTGCAGTGTGGCGTCTGCGTGTTTTGCCAGTTTTTGCAGCAGGCTGCGGATGCCTCGGCTGGATGCGCCGCTTTGCGCCAGTGAAGACAGCAGTGCTGTTTTGCCGGCTTTATAGTGCTCACGCAGTGGGGCCAAATCACTGAGCGGAGCCAGCGCAATGGTTGCGTTGGCCGCAGAACTGTGGGTTTGCATCTTGAGCGAGGCAGCGGCGGATCAGGCGCTGACTGGGACGCCAGCCGCTGGAGCTTGGGCGGCGTGGAAAGCGGCCACAAATGCCGGTGTTTCGGGGCTGCCGGCAGACATCGTCAAAACCTCATAGCCAGTTTCCGTCACCAGAATCGTGTGCTCCCATTGGGCCGACAGCGAATGGTCGCGCGTCACGATGGTCCAGCCGTCTTTTTCTGCACCGTCTTTGATGTCACGCTTGCCGGCGTTGATCATGGGTTCAATGGTGAAGGTCATGCCGGGTTTGAGCACTTCTAGCGTGCCTGGGCGGCCGTAATGCAAGACTTGTGGGTCTTCATGAAAGCGTTTGCCAATGCCGTGACCGCAAAACTCGCGGACCACGGTGAATCCCTGCTTTTCGGCAAAGGTTTGGATGGCGTGACCGATGTCACCCAAGTGAATGCCGGGTTTGACGCGCATGATGCCTTGCCACATGGCTTCAAAAGTGACGTGACACAGGCGCTTGGCAGCGATCGAGACGTCACCAATCATGTACATCCGGCTGTTGTCGCCAAACCAGCCGTCTTTGGTGATCACGGTGACATCGATGTTCATGATGTCACCCTTTTTTAAAGGCTTGTCATTGGGAATGCCGTGGCAAACCACATGGTTCAGCGAGGTGCACAGGGAAGCCGGGTAAGGTGGATAGCCGCCCGGCTGGTAGCCCAGCGTGGCGGAAATCGTGCCCTGCACATTGACCATGTAGTCATTGGCGAGCTTGTCGATTTCTTTGGTGGTCACACCCACTTTGACAAAAGGGGTGAGGTAATCCAGCACCTCGGATGCCAATTTGCAGGCCACCCGCATGCCTTCGATTCCAGCGGCGTCTTTATACGTAGTACTCATGCTGTCGATTATCCACCCAGCAACAAACCAGTGTGAAGTCCGGGCTTCACCTGAGCTCATCGATGCCGGCTGAGCACTGATAAAATTCGCCGTTAACGCCCAACCCCGGACCAGGCCACTAGCCGACCCCCGACAACCACAAGGCCGCCGCCACCGTGACCCTGCATCTGACGACTTTCGAGGGCGAATCCTGCGGGATCAATGCCCTGAGCGACTTCCGCGCCCAGCAACTCCTTCCCCGCCTGCAAGCCATCAACGAGAAAATCTCCGGCATCAGTGCCCGGTTTGTGCATCTGGTGGCCACTGATGCGCCGCCCACTGAAGCCCAGAAAACCCAGCTTGAAGCGCTGCTCAGCTACGGTGAGCCCTGCCTGACTTGGCCGACCAACACAACGGGCGCGTCGTTTTTCGTCGTCACACCACGCGTTGGCACGGTCTCGCCTTGGGCTTCCAAAGCCACAGACATCGCCCACAGCTGTGGCTTGGCGGTTAAGCGCCTTGAACGCATGACTGAATACTGCGTCTCGATCAAGGCCGGCCTGCTGGGCAAAACCAATGTGAGCCTGCCGCAACGCGAGGCCATCATTGCCTTGCTGCACGACCGCATGACGGAGAGCGTCATGACCGATCGGGCGCAAGCCGCTTCATTGTTTGCTGAACTCCACGCCGCACCGCTGCAATCGATTGACGTGCTCGGTGGTGGCAAGGCCGCGCTGGAGGCCGCCAACATCGAATTTGGCCTGGCCTTGGCGGGTGACGAAATCGAGTATTTGGTGCAGGCTTTCACGCAGCTTCAGCGGAATCCGACGGACGTCGAGTTGATGATGTTTGCGCAGGCCAACAGCGAGCATTGCCGCCACAAGATTTTCAACGCTGAGTTCACGATTGATGGCGTGCCGCAAGACAAGAGTCTGTTCGGCATGATCCGCAACACCGAGCAGCTGAACCCACAGCACACGGTGGTGGCTTACTCTGACAACGCATCGGTGATGGAGGGCGGCAAGGTTCAGCGTTTTTATGCGCAAGCTACCGCCGCTGCT